>MDLB01000104.1 GCA_001730085.1 PVC group bacterium (ex Bugula neritina AB1) | reverse complement strand
GGCTACAGTGCAAACGCTGACCGTAATGCGGGGCGTAATATCTTAGAGGCAGGGCATGCCTTGTTAGCTTGTGGAGAAAATCCGTTAGGAATTTCTATGAAGCAAGAACCCCTAGTTGCTAAAAAAATAGCTTAGTAAATCTAGGAATCACCTTCCTTTAGGTAGGTGAGGATGTCAATGCACTTGGCTCTAAAGACCATATGATGTTTAAAAATTTATGGAAAAAGGGCGGGGCTAAAAAATATCTTTGGGATGATCCCTATTTAACAAAAGAGGTTCTGGAGAGAATTTGTTTTATTTCCTCGCTTAGGTGGCGGTAGAGGAAAGGGAGGTAAGACTATGTGGGAGATTTTTAAAGGAGCTTCTGAAATGTTAAGTAATGAATGTGAAAAAACGTCTGTGAAAGATTCTTAATCCTAAATGAGACATTTGCCTCTTTTGAGACAGATCGAAATCATGACTGTTTTCTTGGGATTCTTTTAAAATCTTCTTATCTTTAAACAAGTTTCTAGATTTAAAGTCGGTGAATTTTTTATAGAGATAATCGACTTCTGTCATACATATGGGTATTCCGCTGTTTACTAGTATCCCGAAAAATTAATAATGGATTTAATGAGTAGAGGAAAATTTTTTATGATAAAAAAAATGGTATTAGCGATAACTTTCTTGATTTTTTTATACAATCAGATGCTTTTCTCTCTTTCTTGTGAGAGTGCTTTTGTTAAAGAGGAGAGAGAAAGCCTCTATTTTGAAGCGTTTGCGATGCTTGAGGATGAGATTAGAGAGAATGGTAAATTGCCAGATATTCATACTCTAAAGGATTTTAATGAAATTGCGATCCAGAGGGCAGTTGATGAATTGACTGACAAAGACTATTTTTTTTGTGATGTGGATGGAACTTTGATCTCGACATCTTCTCCATCGAAACCTTCTCCATCGAAACTAGAGCATGAATCATTAGAGGTTTTGATGGATCTTTTTTTAAAAGGAAAAAAAATCTATTTTATAACAGCTGGTTCTTCACATAATTCAATAGAGTGCATCTTAGCCCCTCTTATTGAAATGGTTCAAGAATTGAAAGAGGAAGAAAAAAAAAATAAATTGTGGAAAGCTTTGAAAGAAAATTTCGCCTTATACGTTTACCAGGGTGCTAAAAAATATGTTTTTGATATTGAGACTAAAGAATTTAAGGTGGATAGCGAGTATGATTTAAACCTTTTCTTCGATAAAAACATCGAGAATTACTTAGAGGAATATATTAAAAATAGAGGTAATTTAGAGCTAGAAATAACCTATTGCTATTTTTCAGATCTCGCCATAGATTATTTGAATGTATATGAAAAGACTCCAGTGGTACAAGTTAAGATTTCACCTTTTAGAATTTCAGAAAGCGGTAACAAAGAGCATTTGGCCCCTAACGAATTATCTCTACTTATTAAGAATTTTCAAAGTTTTTTTGATAACAAAGGAATTTCTGATCTGAAGGTGATATCTTGGGGAAAAACAGACTTCGCTATAAACAAATCGGATAAAGAATCTACTTTAGTACATATTATGAAAGAGGAGGCTAAAAAAAAGGGGGTTCCTGAAGCTGTGATTGCAGAAAAGTCTGCTTGCATAGGTGACCGATGTTATTCAAGAGGTGGAAAACAAGGAGACTCAGGTTTTGTAAAAGGGAAGACCGGACTAGAATGTTTTGTTCTTTCAGTTGGATATAAGGATGGGCGCTTACTGGAAAATCTATGTAAAAAAGACAGCCCAAAGACTCTTTGGAGGGTAGAAGGCCTAACTCTTGAAAATATTAGGAAGAGGGTGTGCTTTGCTGGGATAGGTAATGACGATGAAACATATAAAGTCACCTGGAATATTTTGAGAGAAGTTCGTAAGGTTTTAAATAAGCGTGTTGAAAAATCTTCGTGAAAAACATTTTTATTCTTTGAGAGACTTATAGAAGTTTTTTTTAAGCATACTCTTTTTAAGAAAAAAGCTCTGATTTAGAGAATCTCTCCTGTGTATACATATCCAAATCTTATAGATGTTGTAGAATATTTTAGGTATTGAAAAATAGCCTTAATTTTTAAAGTTTGACGTATTTTTCTTGTTTCAAAGATTATGTATAAAAGAGCATAAGGACAACCCTTGCGGAAGAAAAGTTTTTCTTCGATATATAACAATTTCTATCTATGTGTATTTTCTGTATTGAGTATTAGAACTTTTTGTCTCGAAAAGATAAATATAACAAAATGGAAAAAAGGAAGATAATCAAGCGAATAAATATTATTAAAATTTTTACTATATTTTTAATCAATATAAATAAATTTCGTGAGTAATTTATGAAAATATAAAATATTTTTTATTATTATTTTTAAGTCCAGTAATAGCGATTGCTCCGAAAGAGTCTATTTTTCAATCAATTAGAATCAATGACTCTAAAGAAGAAATTCTTTTTGACTTATTTGATGGAAGTTCTTCTGTTGAATTGAAAAAAAAATAAATGTTCTATAAAGTTTATTACTAAAAATGGTAAGGAATTTTGCATAAAAAAAGTTTTAAGAAAGAAAGAGAGTGAACTATATAATAAGTTTTATTTTAAAGAAAATCTTGAAATTTTTTATTAATTAATAATCAATCTATTTATTTAAAAAATAATAAGTTTTGATTAAAAAGAAAAAAAATATATGTATATGACTAAAAAGCTTTACGATTCTTTTGAAGACGATTTTTACAACCCTAAGGTCCCTTATCTAAAAAAGAAAGAAATGTTATTGCATATAATCTTAACCTATATATTTTTATTCAAATTGACTCGGAAAATAAAAGATTTTTATTTTCGGAAAGAAATAAATGATTTATTGCTAACGCCAATGAGTCAAATGATTAAAGAGAAACAAGTTTCTTTAGATTTATATTTCCTAAATATTTTTAAAAGCAACTTTTTGTATGAATTGAAAGGGTCTCAAAAATGTAGAGAATTTGTAGATATGTTAGACAATAATAGTAAATATATAATAATGCATATATTCTTGTGAATAAAGCGACTAAGTAGTCCGTGGTAGAAAATATTCTTTGTGAAGAATCTTAAAAACTTGGGATTCCTAAAGATAAACTTGCAGGAATGACTATTGCTTTTGGGAATAGATGTTGGGATAAGTTTGGGAAACAAGGGGATGTCGGCTTTGTTAAGGGAAAGAATGGTCTAAAACCTATATTTGTTGCACTAGATAAGAATGACCAGATGTTGTTAAAAGAGGTCTCTAAAAAAGGTGGATCAGGATTTCTTTGGGGTCAAATAGATTTGAATTTTAAAGATATCGTAGAGAGAGGCTTTTTCGTGCCATACCTTATCAGGAGAAACAAACCTACGAATCGCACGAAATGCCCTCGAAGATTTTAGAAAGAGCAACGTAAAGTAGAGATGGACTTTATAATCGACATGCTTTTAGAGATGTTATTTTTAAAAGAACCTTTTGTACGGACTTAATAATTCAAGACTTTTTGTGATATTTCTCACAATTTAATGAAATATTTCGTAATGATTAGATGCCTTTACTTTCAGGGTCGATCAAAAAAAACTTGTTATTTTTATATAAATTTTGTACAATACTTTTTTGCTGTATGGTTTGGGTGTATTTATACCTTTTGCCTTTCACAGCTTCCTTTACGATGTTTAGCATCAAAAATTTTATAAGTATGTTTATGATAGTCAGATAGTGGGAGATTTTTTTAGTGGCTGTGTCTATGCGTTTGAAACGTTTTGGTCGTAAAGGTTGTGCATATTATCGCTTGGTTGTTACTGATCGTCGCCGTAGAAGAGATGGTGGTGTTATTGAAGAATTAGGTGCTTATGATCCTCATTGCACGGATGTTCATCAGAAATTAAAAGTGGACAAAGAGCGTGTTTCCTATTGGATAGGTCAAGGAGCACAGCCAACGAGTTCTGTTGGATCTCTTCTAAAAAGACAGGGTTTTGTGGAAAACCTTCGGTGAAAATAACTGTTCTCAGTCTTTTTCCTGAAATATTTGAAAAATTTTTTTCGTCAAGTATCATCGGAAGAGCTTGTGAAAAGAAACTTTTAGAAGTCCAGATGTGTAATATTTTATCTTATGCAGATGGTGCTTATAAAAAGAATGTTGATGATTCGCCTTACGGAGGTGGGGCTGGGATGCTTCTTAAGCCCGAACCTTTGTTTAGAGCTGTTGAAGACATTAAAACCCGTGACAAAAATGATCAATTTGTTACCATATTGATGACTCCTCAGGGTAGAAGGTTGACACAGAAAATTGTTGAATCTTATCTTGATTTTAACCATATGATTATTATTTGTGGAAGATATGAGGGGGTTGATGAAAGGGTTCGACTTAATTTAGTTGATCATGAGATTTCTTTGGGAGATTATCTCCTAACAGGTGGCGAATTGGCAGCAATGGCTTTGTCAGATGCTGTTGTTAGGTTGATCCCAGGGGTTTTGGGAGATTCTCGCTCTCATAATGAAGAAAGTTTTTGCGAAGGTCTTTTAGAATATCCGCAATACACACGTCCTGCTGAATATAGAGGGATGAAGGTGCCGGAGATATTGTTATCGGGGCATCATAAAAATGTTTCTCAATGGAGAAGAGAGCAGTCATTGGAAAGGACTTTTTTAAGAAGACCTGACCTTTTGGAACAAGCAAATCTTTCGGAAAGAGATGAACTTTATATTGATCAATTGCGAGAAAAACAAAAAAAACATTAAATTTGAGAGGAAATGTCGATCATGGATGTTTTAGACAAGGTTAATAATTCTTTAAAAAAACGTGCTGTTACAGATTTTCTTGTTGGAGATACGGTGCGTGTTTCTGTTCGTATTATTGAAGGCCAAAAGACCCGTTTGCAGGATTTCGAAGGTATTGTTATTGCTCGCAAAGGCGGTGGTTTTCATGAAACATTTACCATGAGAAGAATTTCTTTTGGAGAAGGTGTTGAGAGGGTTTTTCCTTTGCACTCGCCTAGGATTCACTCTATAAAAGTTATCCGCCGAGGAGCTGTTCGTCGTGCGAAACTTTATTACTTGAGAGAAAGAATCGGCCGAAAAGCTACGCATGTTAAAGAGAAAAAAAATGCGGTGAGAGCTTCCTAAAAACGGTGAAGCTTTCTGTTGGGGAAGAAGACCGTAAATTTTCTTTTCAAACGAAGGAGGAGTCTCTTTATGATTCAGGGTGCTCCTTTATTGCCGGCGTGGATGAAGTTGGTAGAGGTTCTTTAGCGGGGCCGGTTGTTGCTGCTGCTGTTATTTTACCCCGTTCTTATTGGCCGAAAGGTTTGAAAGATTCTAAGAAACTTTCTGAGCCAGGAAGAGAAAAAATTTTCGAGGATATTTCTTCCCATGCTTTGTCTTTTGCCACTGGGTTTGTTTCCGAAAAAATCATTGATGAAATCAATATCCGTGAAGCTACCTTTCTAGCAATGTCATTAGCTTTGAAAAACTTAAAAATACGTCCTGATTATGTTTTGGTTGATGGTAAGGACTGTATTAAAGATTGGGATGGGCAGCAGGAGTCTATCATTAAGGGGGATAATCAATCTCGAGTCATAGCTGCTGCTTCTGTTTGTGCCAAAGTTGCTAGAGACAGGGTTATGGTTGATTATGATAAAAGTTACCCAGGTTATTTTTTTGTGCAAAATAAAGGTTATGGAACGAAAGATCATCGTTCTGCTATTGAGAACATGGGGTTCTCTGCTATTCATCGCAAAACGTTTGAACCCGTTAAATCTTACCTTAAATCTTCCTTATCAAAATAAAATTTTTTAGAGAGGTTCTATCTCTTTTCTTGGAAGGAATCTCAAAATTGTTTAAAATAGATCCGATCGCTTATGTTTTTGGATTTTTCCTGATCTGCCTCTTTTGAAGGGGAAAGATTGTTATGCTATGAAAGTGATTTTTTTTAAGATTTCTATTTAATGTGTGTGAGATGTTTTGAAATATGCTCGAAACATCTAAAAGGGTTTTCAGATGTGGATTGATAAATTGAAAGACGTCTCATTCGATGGGAGGATGATGCATAATATGAGCCTTGCTTCTTTATCTTATTTAAATATAGGAGGGGTAGCTAAGGTTGTTTGCTATCCGTTGCATGTGGAAGATCTTTCGAATATTTTGAATTTTTGCTTTTGTTTTAATGTTCCTGTTCTTGTTCTGGGAAATGCTTCAAATACTCTTTTGAGTGATGCAGGATGGTCTGGTGTTGTTATTTCATTGAAACATTTTTTAACAAAAATAACAGTCGAGAATGATTCTATTGAAATATTGGGAGATATTCGATTGGAGAAACTTTTGGCTATTGCGTCTAAAAATAATATTGCAGGGTTTGAGTTTTTAACAGCTATCCCTGGGGTAGTAATGGCTTCTATTAATGGTAATGCAGGTGCTGAAAAATGTTCTATTTCAGATCTTCTTATGGAGTATAAATATATGGATATCCAAGGGTGTAGTCATTCTGTTTCAAAAAAGGATATCTTATGTTCTTATAGGAAAGGTCCTTTGCAAACATTTGGGATCATTTATTCGGCATGTCTTAAGGGTGAAATGAGTCAAAAAGATTTGATCCAAAAAAGCGTAAAGGAAAAATGGGAATATCGTCGCAATAGGCAACCTATTAGTGAGCGTTCTCTAGGTTGTGTTTTTAAAAATGCGACAGATTATTGCGCTGGACAATTGATAGAACATGCCGGATTGAAAAAGAAGAGTGTTGGAGATGTTGCGGTTTCTGATATTCATGCTAATTTTTTTGTGAATAATGGCCGAGGTAAATCTATTGATTTCTTAAATTTGATTGAAGAAGTTCGTTATTGTGTGCAAAATAAATTTGGTGTCTTTTTAGAGTTAGAGATAAAGAAGGTTGGGGATTAATGATTTGGGTTTTGTACGGAGGGAACTCTTCTGAGAAAAACATTTCTTTGAAATCTGGGAAGGCAGTACATAAGGCATTGATGAGTAGAGGGTACAAGGTAGAACTTGTCGATTGCGATTGGAAGACTTTTCCTTATTTGGACTTTGCTAAATGTGATCTGGCTTTTATTATGATGCACGGTGGTGTTGGGGAGAGTGGCCATTTGCAGGAGTTTTTGGCAAAAAAAAATGTCTCTTTTACAGGGCCTGATGCTTATACCTGTTGGTTATTTTTTAATAAGTTGATTAGCAAAAGTGTTTTTTTGAGAGAGGGAATAATGATTCCGCAATATATAGCTCTTCATTCTAAAAATATGTTTGAAAGAGTGCCTGAATTTGAAATGCCCTGGTTTGTTAAGCCTATTTCACAGGGATCAAGTTTTGGAGTTTCTTTAGTTGAAAAGAAAGAAGATTATCAGAAGGCTTTGTTTAAGGCTTTGGAGTATGATGATATTCTTTTGGTTGAAAAAAAAGTGGAAGGGCGTGAGATGGTTCTTTCTGTGGTTGATGGAGAAGTTTTAGACCCTATTGAAATCATATCTAATGATCGTTTTTTTGACTATCATGCTAAATATTATTCTACAAGAACCAATTATATTTGTGCGCCAGAAATAAATGATGAAGAAAAATATCTTATCAAAAAAATGGTTGCTAAAATTCTGAACAGTTTTTCTTTGAAAAATTTATTTAGACTGGATTTTATTCTTTCGAAAGAAGGGCCATATGTCTTAGAAATAAATACAGTTCCAGGTTTTACTGAAAGAAGTTTGGTGCCTCTTGCAGCATCTTATAGGGGAGTTAGCTTCGAAGATCTTTGTGTTAGAATTGTTAATAATAGTTTAAAAAAAAGAACCGAATAAGTCCTTTAAAGAAAAGAATTTGTCGTTGGTAGTAACGCAAAGTTTTGCTTAAAAGTTATCTTAAAAAAGAGGGTAATCACTTGAAAAAGAAAAAAAGGAAAGTTTTTGGTAAAAAAATTCATCGTAAAAGACGACAAGCAAGTGTTTTTTTGATTTGGAAAATTTTACTCATTTTGGCGACCTTTGCGCCTCTTGTTTATGGCGGCTATACTCTTTACGATAGCGTTTATTTGTCTGAGATGTTTTTATTGAGAAAAATAAGGGTGCAGGGGCAAAAAAGGTTGAAACAGTCTGATATTCAAAAGATTTTGCACTTACCATCAGAACAGCATATTTTTGATATAAATATGAGAAAAATGGTTAATAGGCTTTTGGCTCATCCTTATGTGAAAAAAGCTCATATGACAAGGACTTTGCCAGACACATTGGACGTTTCTTTGGAAGAGAGGATGCCTTATCTGATTTTTTTATATGGCGGACATCATTATGAGGTTGATGAGGAAGGCTATATTATGCGAATGATGAATGACTATAGGGAAGGGGAAGAGCCTCTCGTTAAAGGAATAGAGTATTTGGAAGAAAAGCTTGTTGTGGGTCAAAGATCGTCGTCTTTGAAGATGTTGAAAGCATTAGAGGTATTGCAGACTTTTTTTTTATCGGATGTGGCTATCTTTTTAAAAATTAAAACAGTTGATATAAGTAATATAAAACAAGTTGCTTTAATAACAAGAAACAATATTAAAATATATATGGGTGGGAGTGATTTTCAAAAAAAGCTTAAGGCCTTGTCTGTGATATTACATAAAAAAAAGGCATCGATACAGACAGCGAGCTATGTTGATCTGCGCTTTGGAGGGGTTATTGTGCGACCAAGAAAAAGATGATTTATATAAAAAGCTTTTAGTTAGAAGTGTTTTTGTGATAACATGTGATCAAATTTCTTGAAATTAACTTTGGTTGTGATATTTTGATATTGGGAAATATTAGTTTTTTGAATATCTTTTTTTGAAAACTAAAAAAAATCAAATGTCTCAAAGATTTGTTTTTGTTAAATTTTAAACGAAGTTAATTTTAAAAAATGTGTGTGTGTAAATATATTTTATCTGTGGCTTTTTTGTAATTTCCTTTTGGATTATTCGAATGTAAAAATGTAATAGGGAAAAATTTTTACATTTGATGGAAAATTTAAAAAAAGTTCTTTTGGGGGGAGAAACATAATGAGGTTTGTGTGTTTTTGTGCATTGATTCTGTCTGTTGTTGCATCTAGTGAAGATCTTTTTTCTTCAGAGGCTTTGAATCGCCTTATATCTGATTTTTGTGTGCCAAAATCTTTCCGAGATATTTCTAAAAATATGAATAATGATTTAAGAAAAATATCTTTTGACCCTAAGGTTGTTTATAAAAATGTTCGTGCTAGAAAAAAAGTTGAGTTCACAGACTTTCCTATGTTATCCAAAAGCTTTTCGATGAAAAAAAACTATCCTAAGACACCTTATAAGGTTGGAGTTTTTCCTTCTAAGATTGATCCAAAAAAAAATATTTCAACTGAAACGACATCTAAAAATCAAGATGTTTCAAAAATAGTGAAAAATCTGCACCAGGAAGAGCTTTTTAATGATGAAACCTCTTTAAAATCTAAGCTTAAATATTTGGATAAGCTTAATGATCAAATGAGAAGACAGATGTTTCATTATGAATCTGAAGCGAAGCTTTATAATCGACACATACGTAAGCTTAATCAAGAAATTTTTTTGTTAGAGAAACGGTTGGCGGGTGATTTTGAAAAGCATTTGATGGAAAAAGATAAAAATATTATAAAGTTACAGGAGAAATTAAAGGAATATGAAAAAGTTTTGGCGAAGAAAAAACTTTTTGTAGGCAAAGGCGGTTCTTTTGACAAAATATCTTTTGATACCGAAAGGTTTCAGCAGCTTTTTTGTAAAAAGACTTTTTCATTTATGTCTTTGAATAAAAAGAAAGATTCTTTCGGTGCTCTTGGGTCTTATCAAACAAATGAACATGAGGGTTTGCGTAAAAAAATTCAAAGCATGAAAGATTTATTGGAAAATTCAGTTTTGCATAGAGAGAAAATGCAACGTAATAAAGATCAAGTTGAGAAGATGGTTGGACTTTGTCAGAGGAAGATAAAAATTTTATCAGGTAAATGTAAGCAACTTTCTGTAGATATGAAAAGTGCTGGTGCTGAAAATGTTTCCAGGGTTTTTGAAGAGAGACTTTTAGATGAAAATAAAAAATTAAAAGAAGAAAATAGAGAGCTTTATAAGAAGCTTACAATGAAGTCACAAAAAAGCTCAAAATGGAAAAATCATCTAAGAGAGACTTCTTATTTGGGTCAATCAATTGTTTTTAAAAATGATTCAACCAAACCTCTTTCTAGAGGTAGCATTGATGAGATGATTTCTGTCTTTGAGAAGCATCAAAAGGTAGATGAGGTGAACTTGATTCAGAAGAAAGATGACAAAATTCTAAATGATCAAGACTCTTTGCTGTTAGATATTCGTATGAGAGATCAGAAAATTTTGTTGATAGAAGCTGAGAATAAACGTCTTCTTGAGCTTATAGAAGACTCTTTTTCTTGCTCATAGAATCTTTAATTTTTCGTAAAAAGCTATACTCAGATCGCTTACTTTGCAATATTTTATAAGAGGTATTTTGAAATGTGCAGAGGTTACGCTTTTATGTTAGAATGTGCCTTTGGCCGTTTGAAATTTCTTTTTCAAAGTGACAAAATTTTTTAAAAGAACTTAAAAAAAGCTTGTTAGATTTTTATAAATTTCTAAGGCTTATTGTTAGTAAAATCTTCCGAATGAGATAAATTGTTTGGTTTTATTTGATTTCTTTTAAAAATTTTTGTTATTTTAGAGTAATCTCTGTGCTTAAGTAAAATGTGTGAATTTTTTTCCAAATAGATTTTTTAGAAAAGCGTTCAAAGAGTGTCTCAGTTTTTTTGTAACCGTCTTTTAAGAAGAGCTTTAATGGCTTTTACACTTGTCGCTTAATGATTTTTTTAACATTGTTTTTTAGGAGAGTATTTTTATGAGTGTAAAGGTGAAAGATTCACAAAATTCAGATAAAGTTGAGGCTTTAAATTTAGCCCTTGGTCAGATTGAGAAGCAGTTTGGCAAGGGAGCTATCATGAAGCTCGGAGATGGTTTTAAGCTCGATGTTCCTGTTATTAAGAGTGGTGCATTGCCTTTGGATGTTGCTATGGGGATTGGAGGGTTTCCAAGGGGAAGGATTGTTGAAATTTTTGGTCCGGAATCTTCTGGAAAAACCACTTTAACATTGCACGCGATCGCTGAAGCTCAAGCTCAAGGAGGAACAGCAGCTTTTATTGATGCAGAGCATGCTTTGGATCCAATATATGCTAAAAAACTTGGGATCGATTTAGATAACCTTTTGGTTTCTCAGCCAGATACGGGTGAGCAGGCTTTAGAAATATGTGACTTGTTGGTGCGTAGTAATGCTGTTGATTTTATTGTAGTAGATTCTGTTGCAGCGTTAGTTCCTCGTGTCGAAATAGAAGGGGATATGGGGGATAGTCATATGGGTGTTCATGCTCGATTGATGTCTCAAGCATTGAGAAAGTTGACAGCCATTATAAATAGAAGTCGAGCATGTGTTGTTTTTATTAACCAAATCCGTATGAAGATAGGGGTTGTTTATGGGAATCCAGAGACGACAACAGGGGGGAATGCTCTTAAGTTCTATTCTTCTATGCGCTTAGAGGTTCGTAAAGTAACATCAATCAAAAAGGGCGATGACCTTATAGGTAATAAAGTTCGTGTGAAGGTTGTTAAAAATAAAATGGCACCGCCATTTAAGATGGTTGAGATGGATATTATTTTTGGGGAAGGTATTTCTCGTGAAAGCGCTTTGATTGATATGGGTGTTCAGCATAAGCTTCTTGAAAAGTCAGGTTCTTGGTTCTCGTATAAAGATCAGCGTGTTGGTCAGGGAAAAGAGAATGTTCGGCTTTTTTTTAAAGAGAATGCTGACTTGGCCAATCAGTTAGAGAAAGAAATCTTAGAAGTGACCTTAGGTTCAGATGCAAAAGAGTTGGAGGCAATTGAAAAAAAAGAAGTTTGATTGTCGAGTGTTTTTATAGATAAAAATTTTTATGAGGCGTGTAGATATAAACTGAACTTTGTAAAAAAGTTTTGTATAATGTTACAATTCTTATTCTTGGGTTTTTATTATTAAAAAAAAATAGGGGCTGTGGCGCAGTTGGAAGCGCGTCTGAATGGCATTCAGAAGGTCGGGGGTTCGAGCCCCCCCAGCTCCATATTTTTTTGGATAACGTTTAAAGCCTTTCTGTAGGGGGTTGAGGTGATTGTAAAATTTCCCTAGTATTTATTGGGGGATCATGTGTGCTGATTTTTTTTATTTTGATATAAATTTATAATTTCTTTAGGTGCATGTTTTCTTAATAGAATAAGTTTTTAAAAGAATGCCTAGAAATATTGAGACTTGTTTTGCGATTGATGAGATGTTTTTTATTAAGCTGTTTAGGTTCAAAGACTTTTTAAAAAGGATTGTGTGTGATGATTATTAGGGATTTTAAAAAAGAAGACCAATCAATAGTTTTAGCTTTGATAAAAAGTATTAATGAAAAAAGTTTTGATAAAGCAAAGAGATTGAGACCCTTTCGTTACGAGGATTTGGAAGATATTTATATGTCTTATTGTCAAGGTAGGGATACGTTTGCTGTTATTGAAGATCATGATGAGTTAGAGATTTTTGGAACGATAGCTTTAAAAGAAGATTTTGGGGATGTTGCTCTTGTTAGAAGATGTTTTGTTTCCAAGAATTACCAAAAAAGAGGCTATGGTATGCGTTTGATGTCGCATATTTTAGGTGTGGCAAGAAAAAAGGGTTTCAAAAGTATAGAGTTGCGTTGTACGGATGATATGCTCGCAATGGTCTCTTTAGCTTTAAAGGTAGGTTTTTCAGAGAAAAAAAGTTTTGAAATAGCTGTAAATCGTTCAGTGTTGATTTTACAGAAGAAGCTTGCATAGAAAAAAGGCATTTAAAGCAAATATTCCTAATAATTAGAGATTTATTGTGCTCTTTCGCTCTTTCGCTCTTTCGCTCTTTCGCTCTTTTACGAATTCTTTATTTTTTTTAGTTGGTAATAATGAAGATTTTAAAGTAAAGAGAATTTGTCTTTATTTGATATTTTTTTTCTTTACAAAGAAGATCTTTTTAAATTTAAAAATGAAATGTAATTTCGTTTTTTAAATCATTTTAAAATAATAAAATAATGCTTGACAAGTTTAAAAAAGAAGGTTATTATATGTTTACTACTTTAGACGGGTTTGAATTATAATAAGATTTTTAAAACAGTTTTTTTAAAAGAACCCTCAAAGCACACATGAGAGCTGAATGTACGCAAGTACACCCAGTAAACCCCCAATTTACTGGGTTAGCTCTCATTATATATTTCTTTGCTTCTTTATTTTTCAATATTAATTTTTAAAATTACATTTTAAATTATTAGTAATTTTTTTTTAAATAGTATTTATTCTTTAATTAAAGTGATTTGTATAACTGTTCATTTTTTTGTCGCCCCTTTTGTAACCCTTAAAATGATAATTTTTTTAAAAGAACGAATAAAAAATTATTCAGTACTTTGAAAACTTCCAAATAGAATTTTTTTGAGAAAAAATCACATGTTTCTTTGTGCTTTGTAAAAAAATCATATAGATATTTAAATGTTCAAATATAGTGTATGTTTTTTCGAGGAATAGGCTTTAGGGGGGGGGTGAAGAAAAACTCATATTCTTATCGAGGGATTCTTTATATTTAAAAAGGGCAGATTCTTTTATAGACATAATGATTAAGAAATCTTATTCGATATTTTGAAAGGAGCTCAAGGAAACATTTAAGAGGCTTTTTTAAGTTATTTTAAAATAATAACTTTAGTTATAAAAGAGTTTTTGATCTTAAAAAGAATTTTTTAGTTAGTAAATGATTTAGTTTTTCATAGTAAGAATTCGTGAAAAGTTTAATCATTTTTTACTTTTTTAAAAAAGCGTAGTTGAGATTTAAAGTTTTTGTGTTAGAATAACTTATCCACGATATCTTTCAATAATTAATTTGAAATATCATTTCTAAAAGTTCAAGCTTTGTGCTTGATTTCTTTGATTTAGATTAGAGAATGACTTTTTTTTAATTGTAAAGTATCATTATGTTTAGACTTTTATAGCGAAAAAATTCTTTCGCTGATGTCATAGTTTTATGTTTGACTTTTAAGCAATGAAGCCCTCGCATCTTTGAACTTAATTCAAGGACGTGGGTTTTATTATTTAAAGGTTAATGTGAAGCTATTGTTGAATTCTTAAAAACGTATTAGGGTGTACACATTTTATGTCTTATTTTGTGATCAAAAAAGGTAAAAATATAAAGGTAAAGGGATCACCTTCTGCCACCATAGATGATCGAGGATATCCTGCATCTCTTGCTATTCACCCGGAAGATTTTAAGGGTATTAAGCCTCGTCTTCTTGTTAAAGTAGGTCAGACAATTAAAAAGGGAGATCCTCTTTTTGAGGATAAAAATGGAACTGCGACTGTTATTGTTGCTCCCCTGGGTGGATCTATAAAGGCGATCAATAGAGGTGAGAAAAGGGTTTTGATTAATGTCGTTATTGATGTTAATCCTGATGCTGAAGAGGTTCGTAGTGAGATTCTTTCTGCTGAAAGCTCTCGTAAAGACTGGGTTGATGCTCTACAAAAATCAGGTCTTTGGGCATTTATACGTCAGAGACCATTTTCTAAGATTTTAGATCCTCAGGTTGAGCCCAAGTCTATTTTTGTTAAGGCTTTAAATACTGAGCCCCTAGCCCTTGACCTTGGTATTGTTGTTGAGGGAAAAAGAGATCTTTTTCAAGCTGGATTGGATGTTCTGAATAAGCTTACAGATGGTAAGGTTCATCTCTGTTATGCTGCTGATACTGAATCCAAAGTTTTGCGTAAATCAGAAGGGGTTGAGCATCATACTTTTGCCGGACCTCATCCTGCTGGAAATATTAGTACTTTTGTTAGTCAAATTGACCCTTTGAGAAAAAAAGAGGTTATAGCCTATATCGATGCTCAAGATGTTTTGCGCCTAGGTTTTTTTGCAAAAGAAGGTCGTTTTTATTCAAACAAGGTAATAGCTTTGACAGGAGAAGGTGTTGTTGAAGAGAAAAGAAGATATATTGGAACGCATATAGGTGTTTCCATTTCTGACATTGTAAAAGATGGAGAGACTTCTCTTCAAAAAGAAGATTTATTGTATATATCTGGAAGTGTCTTGAATGGTTCTAATATTGAAGAGAATGGATTTGTTCGATACTATCATTCACAAGTTCATCTTTTGCCAGATAAACCTCAAAGAAAATTACTTAGATTTTTCAGATTAGGCTTGGGTGAGTATACTTTTTCTAAGGCTTACTTAGGTGGTTTTCTTCCTAGAAATGACGTCTCTTTAGATTCTTCTATTAATGGAAGTGATCGTGCGATTGTCATGAATGATGTTTATGATCAGTATATTTCCTTGGATATTTATACGTATTTTCTAATCAAGGCTATTTTAGCCGAGCAATGGGATGAGGCAGAATCGTTAGGGTTGCTAGAATGTGATCCGGAAGACTTTGCTTTGGCCTCATTTGCTTGTCCCTCTAAAACGGATGTTATGGGGATTATTGCTCATGGTCTTGATTCTATTGAAAAAGAGGGTTGATTTATATGAAATTTTTAGAAAAAAAACTCGATAAAATAGGTAAACTTTTCAAGAAAGGTTCAAAATTTGAATTTTTGTATCCGCTTTTTGAAGCTGCAGATACCTTTTTGCTTAGTCCAGCTAGGAAAGCAAGAAAAGCTCCTTTTGTTAGAGACTCTGTTGACCTTAAAAGAACGATGTCTATCGTTGTTATGGCTTTAACTCCTTGTATTTTGGTTGCTATGTATAATACGGGTTTTCAGATGTTAAAGTATTCAGGGCAGTCTCCAGATATTTTGCCTTCTTTCTTAACAGGGGCCTTGCAGATTCTACCTATTATTTTTGTTTCTTATGCGGTAGGTGGATTGGTAGAAACTGTTTTTGCTCTTGTTCGAAAGCATGAAATTAATGAAGGTTTTCTGGTTACAGGGATGTTGTACCCCTTAACTTTGCCACCGAATATTCCTTTATGGCAGGTTGCTGTTGGTATTCTTTTTGGTGTTCTTATCGGAAAAGAAGTTTTTGGTGGGACGGGGATGAATATTCTTAACCCTGCTTTGACAGCGCGTGTTTTTCTCTTTTTCTCCTATCCAGGTAATATGTCGGGAGATAGTGCTTGGTTGGCTGTTGATGGGATAAGTAAAGCAACACCTTTGTCTGTGATTGCAAATGCTTCTGCTGGTCAGACACCTCTAGAAGCTTTATCTCAAGCGGGATATTCTTGGATTGATATGTTTTTGGGTTTAATTCCTGGATCTATTGGTGAGACCTCCACACTGGCATGTTTAATGGGGGCTTTTTTACTCATTATGTTTGGTGTTGGAAGTTTTCGTATTATGCTGAGTTGTTTTTTAGGTGTTGTTTTTATGAGCTTTATTTTGCTCTGTTGTAAGTCATCTTCACCTATGTTGATGATTCCTCCTCATATGCACTGTGTGATGGGAGGGTTTGCTTTTGGGTCTATTTTTATGGCTACCGATCCCGTTTCGGCATCGGCAACTCCTTTGGGTCGTTGGATTTATGGGTTTTTAACAGGAGTGCTTATTGTTTTAATTAGAGCCGTTAACCCTGCTTACCCCGAAGGTGTTATGTTAGCCATTCTTTTTATGAATGTTTTTGCTCCTCTTATAGATCACTATGTTGTTAAGGCCAATATTTCCAGGAGGCTAAAACGTGCTTAAAAATTCTGATAAATATACGTTTTTATTTGCTACAGCTGTTTGTTTGATTTGTGGTTTTTTATTATCATCTGTTGCCGCACTCTTAAAAGATCGGCAAACCTTGAATATTGAAGTTGATATTAAAAAGAATGTTTTGAAAGCTGTTAGGCTTGAAAATCCTTTGTCGCCGAAGGCTACTTCTGTGGAAGTCAAAACTGTCTATGCAGAAAAAATTGAAGAAAAAGTTATTGATACAAATGGTAAGATCATCTCAGATGTTCTTGCTAAAGATGTTAATTTTGAAGAAAAAACAGATTGGATGCCGCTCTATATTTATAAAGAAGGCGAGAAAATAAAAGCTTATTGTTACCCAGTTTCTGGGAAAGGACTTTGGTCGACGCTTTATGGATATTTTTCTGTTGAATCTGATGGTAAAACAGTTAGAGGGATATCTTTTTATAAACATGGTGAGACCCCGGGTCTAGGTGCTGAGATTGAAAAATCTTGGTTTCAAGATAACTTTAAGGGAAAGCTGATATGGTCCGATGAGAAGTCCTCTATCCAGCCTATTGCTGTGGTGAAGGGAAAGGTGAAAAATCTTTATTCGGGGAAAGAAGCTTCTCATTACGTTGATGGTATTTCTGGAGCTACAATCACATGTGCAGGGGTAACATCTCTGTTAGCTAAAGCTATTAAGAAATACGAAGTTTTTTTCAAGATTATTCGGAATTAAATTGAGGAGTTTATTTTGTGAGCTTTTTATTGGATAAAAAAGATAAAAAAATCATCAAAGATGCACTTTGGGATAGTAACCCTATTACTTTTCAGGTTTTAGGAATATGTTCAGCGTTGGCAGTTACTGTTCAAGTTCAAACCGCTTTGGTGATGAGTGTGGCACTTACCACTGTTTTGATATTTTCTAATATTATTATTTCTTTGTTGAGAAATCTGATTCCTTCGAAAATACGTATCATTGTCGAGCTTTCAGTTATTGCTTCTTTGGTGATTTTGGCTGATCAGGTTTTGAAGGCTTATCTTTTTGAAATGAGTAAACAGCTGAGTGTTTTTGTTGGTCTTATTATAACTAACTGTATTGTGATGGGAAGAGCTGAAGCTTTTGCGATGCAATCTTCACCTCTCAAATCTTTTTGGGATGGTTTGGCTAATGGTCTTGGATATAGTGGGGTTTTGATTCTTGTGGCTATTGCTCGTGAAATCTTAGGCAATGGGACCTTACTTGGCCACAGTGTTGTTCCTCAGTTTTTGTATGATTTGGGATATGTTAATTCTGGATTGATGGTTTTGGCTCCGGGAGCCTTTATCATTTTAGGGATTATTATCTGGATCCAAAGATATTTTTCTGCTCAGAAGGAGGACCGTTAGTCATGGAGCATTTTTTGAGCTTAATTGTTAAAAGTGTTTTTGTTGAAAATATTCTTTTGGCTTACTTTTTAGGGATGTGTTCTTTTTTAGCTTGCTCTAAAGAGGTTAAAACAGCCACAGGTTTAGGGTTTGCAGTTGTTTTTGTTTTAACTATAACATGTCCTTTGAACTGGGTTATATATAATTTCGTTCTTAAAAAGGGAGCTTTGTTTTGGTTGGGACTGCCCGATATAGATCTTACCTACCTTCAGTTGATCACGTGTATAGCTGTTATTGCTGCCATGGTTCAAATTGTCGAGATGGTTATGGATCGTTTCTCTCCTTCTCTTTATGCGGCCTTAGGTATTTTCTTGCCATTGATAGCCGTCAACTGCTCCATATTGGGTGGGTCACTTTTTATGATTGAGAGAGAGTATACCTTTTTAGAAGCCTTGGTTTTTGGATTTGGAGCTGGACTTGGCTGGGCTTTAGCCATTGTTGCTATGTCAGCTATTCGTAAGAAACTTTGGTATTCAAATGTTCCAGACTCTTTGAAAGGTTTGGGTATCACTATGATTTTAACGGGATTGATGGCGATAGGCTTTATGTGTTTCGCTGGAATCAGTTTGTGATTCAAAATTTAGCTTTCTAATCAAGATTTCATAAGGATTCAAGAATTTATGTTACTTTTTTCTTTAGTAAGTATGGGTGTTTTTACAGGAATTATTCTTCTTTTAGTCACTGTTCTAGTTTTTATAGAGAAGAAGATTGTTAATTCTGGCGAATGTCAGGTTATTGTCAATGCAGATGAATCTTCGCCTCTTTTGATTTCTGCAGGACAGACACTTCTTTCTGCCTTGTCTGCTAAAAAAATATTTCTTCCTTCGGCTTGTGGAGGAGGTGGAACTTGTGCGATGTGTAAATGTCGTGTTGTCGAGGGTGGAGGAGATGTTCTACCTACCGAAACAGGACACCTTTCCCGTGGAGAGCAAAAAGACAATGTTCGCCTTTCTTGTCAGGTTAAAGTCAAAAGTGATATGAAGATTGAGATACCTAATGAAATTTTTAATATCAAAAAATACGAATGTACTGTTAGTGGAAATGATAATGTTGCTACCTTTATTAAAGAATTGAACTTGGATTTGCCAGAAGGAGAGGCATTGAACTTTGAAGCAGGTGGCTACATTCAAATTGATGTTCCGGAGTATGAGTTATCTTTTAAAGATTTTGATGTTGCTGAGGAGTACCGCGAAGACTGGGATAAATTTGACTTGTGGTCGTTGCGAGGTAAAAATGATGAGCCTTGTTTTAGAGCTTACTCTATGGCTAATCATCCCGCGGAAGGTAATCGTGTTAAGTTAAATGTTCGGATAGCGACACCACCTCCTAGAACACAAGGTCTTTTACCAGGGATAGCTTCTTCTTATATTTTTAATTTGAAGCCTGGAGACAAGGTCGTTGTTAGTGGACCTTATGGTGACTTTTTTATCAAAGACACAGATAAAGAAATGGTTTATATTGGAGGGGGAGCTGGTATGGCTCCTATGAGAAGTCATCTTTTTCACCTTTTTCACACACTTAAAACAGGTAGAAAAGTGAGTTATTGGTATGGAGCTCGTTCTTTACGTGAGGTTTTTTATCAAGATGAGTTTCAGGCGATTGAAGAAGCTTTTCCTAACTTTTCTTTTCACTTGGCTTTGTCAGATCCTCTCCCAGAAGATAACTGGACTGGATTCAAAGGTTTTATCCATCAGGTTGTTTTGGATGAATATTTGAATAAACATGATGAACCAGAGGATATTGAGTATTATCTTTGCGGACCACCAATGATGTTGAGTTGTGTTCAAGACATGCTGGACTCTATTGGAGTTGGTAAAGAGAATATAGCTTTTGATGATTTTGGTGGTTGATTTACTTTTTGAAAGCTGTTACTTCTCTTCGTTTTGCGAAAGATTTTCTTTTTGAAAAATGGGGCTTTTGTAAAATATAAAAAATTCCTAAAAATTCCCTTTTCTATTGATACGCATATGTGATTCGACGGTTTCTGTTTTTTATACAAAGGAGATATGAATATGGCTTTGGTTGAATCGGTAGAGATTCCACTTGGGATGAAAATGCCTTCTTTTTCTTTAAGAGACTCTAATGATAAGCTTTATGAAAGTGAAGATTTCTATGATAAAAAAGGTCTTTGTGTTGTTTTTACGTGTAATCACTGTCCGTATGCTATCGCTGTTTGGCCAAGGTTGATTGCTTTGTCTTCTTGGGCTTTATCTAAAGGGGTGAATTTTGTTGCGATTAATCCGAATATTCATCCAGATTATCCTGAAGACTCAGTCGAAGCGATGAAAAACAAAGTCCTTAAAGAAAAAATACCTTTCCCTTACTTGGTTGATGATACTCAGAAAATCGCAAGTGCTTTTAAAGCACAGTGTACACCTGATTTTTATCTTTATGATAATAATCAGGATCTTTTTTACCATGGAAGAATGGATGATAATTGGAAAGAAGCTGATAAAGTTAAAGATAAGACTTTAGAAAATGCGATTGAGGATATGGTCGAAGGAAAAACTTGGAATGGTGATTTTTCCGCTTCGATGGGATGTTCAATAAAGTGGAAAAATTGATATGTCTTTGATTGTATATGGCTATAAAAAGTGCTCGACTTGTCAAAAAGCTTATGCTTATTTGAAAGAGAAAGGTGTCTTTTTTGAAGAGAGACCAATACGAGAAACTCCTCCTTCTTTGGAAGAACTCAGGCTTATGTTGATGGCTGTGGGTAATATTAAAAAACTTTTAAATGTTTCCGGCGTTGACTATAGAAAAATGGATCTTAAGAGTAAAATACCCAATATGACAGAGGACGCTATTTTAGAGCTTTTGATGTCATGTGGTAATTTGATCAAAAGACCATTTGCTATCGATGGGACAAAAGGGATTACAGGTTTTAAGCCAGAGGAGTGGGAGAAGTTATGGGGATAAACTTTTAGTGTTTGGACAAATCTTTTGAAAAAAGAAAAGTTTATTTGCGCGTTTGGTTTTATTTTACTTTTTTTTGTTCCTTTATTTGCTGGTACTTCACAGATCTCTACTCTTGAAGACTTTGAGGATGCAAACCTTTGGAGCCCTTTAACAACTTTAGGTTGGTGGCATATGGATGAAGAAGGGCCTTATACCTATAGAGCCACAAAGGAGCAAGTTTTTGATGGTCAGTTCGCGATGCGTTTGGACTATAAAAAAACGGAACCTCTCCAACTTCTTGGTGCGTATATTGACTCTATAAATCCCAAAAAAGACTTTAGAGACCACAAAGGGTTGCGGATGTATATTTATGGTTCAGCGATGATTTTGTTGAAACTAGAGGTTCGCGGAGGTTCTCAAATCACTGTTTCTAAAAAAACAACATTGATACCTGATCAATGGAATAAAGTAGAGTTCGATTTTTCTAAAATAGAAGAGGATATCTCAGATATTAAAAACCTTCTTCTCTTTCTTGAACCTGATAAATCAGATAGTGAAGGAACTCTCTATATAGACTCTATCTCGTTTTTGAAAAAAAACTTTTCTCCTATTTCACAAAACCCCAAAATCTCTCATACTTTTTTGAAGATGAAAAAGAAACAACCCGAGGTTGTTTTTGATTTAGAAACCTTTGAAAAAGGAATCCCGATCATTTCTGCGATAGATGCTAAATGTGACCCCCAAGGGAATATTTATATTATTCATAAGATGGGCGGATATATTTTTAAATATGATTCGAAGGCTAAGTATCTTACTGAGATTAGAGGAGGAGGAGATAATCTTGTTTTTTTTAAGGATCCTTCTAGGATTGTTTTTTCTAAGAAAAATGACTGTTTTTATGTCCTAGAGTCTTTGCAAGGGAGGGTTCAAAAGTTCTCTTTAGATGGAAAAGTTATCCAAGACTTTGCTGACCAGGGAGTATGGAAACGTAGAGGGAATGAAGGAACTTTTGGAAATTTAGTAGATATAGCTATTGATGAGGAAGGTTCTCTTTATGCCTTAGATTTATCAGACAAAACGATATGGAAGACATCTTTGGAGGGAAAGGATCCTAAGTTGCTTTGGAAAAATAAACCTTCGACACATTTTTTTTCCGAACCTGTTCGACTTAAAATTTTTCAAAAAAGGCTTTATATCTTAGATAAACTAGAGTCCGGTATGGATATATTTGATTTAGACGGAAAACATCTTAAATCTGTGGACTGTAGAGGTAGCAGTGGACAAAAATTTTCTCCATTGGATTGTGCTTTTGATCCTCTATCAGGTGCATGTTTATTGATTTCATCTCAATCAAATGGGATACATTTTTTTGATAAAAATTGGAAGTATTTGGGTGTTAGTGAGATTATGCCTTCATCCCGATTAACGTTTATAAATATTTTTGTTTCAGGATCTAAAAGATTTGTTTTAATGGGAGATAGGATGCAACATAAAGTGTTCATTTTTCCGATAGAAGAACTGCAAAATAGGATGCACTGACAACTTGGGGCCTTGTTTGAGATTGCTCTTGAAAAGCTAGTTGAATTTTTGTTATAATCGTATTCTTAGTGAAGTTTTTTGAAGTCAATTATATCTGATATTTTTCGAAAATCTTTATGATTATTTCCTTAATAAGGAATAGATTTTTAGTTTGTTTTGCAATTTTTTTATTGTATTCGGATGATTTTTATTTTGTCATTGCGGAGGTTTTAGGACGATGGATATTCGTGAAGTCAATGAACAGGTTAAAGAACAAGTTCTTCTTATACAAAATCTTTTTGAAGAAATGGGAAAGGTTATTGTTGGTCAACGTTCCTTCATTGAAACTTTAGTTCTTGGGATGTTAACAGGTGGACATGTTTTGGTAGAGGGAGTTCCCGGTCTTGCCAAAACTTTGGCAGTGAACACCTTGTCAGATACGATGGGGCTCGACTTTCAAAGGGTTCAGTTTACTCCTGATCTTTTACCAGCTGATATTGTAGGTACGATGATATATAATCCTAAGGATGGTGACTTTTCTCTTAAAAAAGGGCCTGTTTTTCATAGTGTTCTTTTGGCTGATGAGATCAATCGCTCTCCAGCTAAAGTTCAAAGTGCTTTGTTAGAAGCGATGCAAGAAAAGCAAGTAACTATAGGAGGAGAAACTTTTCCCATGGATGATGTTTTTTTTGTTATAGCTACACAAAATTCTATTGAACAGGAAGGAACCTATCCTTTGCCCGAAGCTCAGATCGATAGGTTTATGTTTAAAACACTTGTTTCTTATCCTTCCAAAGAGGAAGAAAAAGAAATTTTAAATAGGATGTCTTCTCAAGATGTTCCTGTTGCAAGTGCTGTTTTGGACCGAGAAAAAATATGTTTGCTTCGAAAAATCGTGGATAGTATTTATATCGATGAAAAAATAAAAAACTATATTGTTGAAATAGTTTTCACAAGCCGTTATCCTGAAAAATATGGGTTAAAACATTTAAAAAATCTTTTTGCGGGAGGCGCTTCTCCTAGAGCAACGCTTAGTCTTACTAAAGCGGCTAAGGCGAATGCTTTTATCAGTGGAAGAGGCTATGTTATTCCAGAAGATGTTAAGAGGGTAGGCTTAGACGTTTTACGTCATCGAGTTTTTCCTTCTTTCGAGGCCGAAGCAGAGGAAGTTAGCTCTGATGTGCTCATTCAGCATATTTTTGATGAAGTAGAAGTTCCTTAATATTTTAAGGTCAAGTCATGATTCCTCAAGAAATATTTCAAAAAATAAGACGTGTTGAAATTATCACAAATCATCTAGTTTCAGGCTCACTATCAGGTGGCTATGAGAGTGCCTTTAAAGGACAAGGTATCGAGTTTAGCGAGCTTAGAGAGTACGAATATGGAGATGATGTGAGATTGATAGACTGGAACGTTTCTGCTCGGCAAAATAAACCTTTTATCAAGAAATTCACAGAAGAGCGAGAGTGCACAGTAATGTTTCTTGTGGATATGAGCGCTTCTATGCGTTTCGCTAGTTCTATAGTGTCAAAGAAAGATATGGCCGCTGAAGTTGTGGCTTTGCTTGCTTTTTCTGCTTTAAGGAATGGTGATAAGGTTGGGTTTATGTCTTTTTCTGAACAAGTTGAAAAATATGTTCCTCCTCGTAAAAATAAGCAACATATTTTGCGTATGATTAGAGATATCTTATGTTATGAGGCATCTTACCGAAAGACAAACTTGGCTAAAGCTCTTGATTGTTTTAACCGTGCTGTTCGTAAAAAGACGATCCTTTTTGTTGTTTCAGATTTTTGGTCGGAAAATTATGAAACTTATTTGCGCAGTAGCTCTTTGCGTCATGATGTTATACCTGTGGTTTTTCTAGACCCGATGGAGAAAGAAATCCCTTTTATGGGAAAAATCCTTTGGGAAGACTTGGAAACACAAAAAATATTGGAGACGGATACTTCTTCTTCTATATTTCGTAAATCTTTCTCTAAAAAAATTGAAGAGTATCGAACACAAAGACGCGATATTTTTAATAGGTTAAAATTGGATGCGATAGATCTTTCAACGAATGAATCTTATGCTAAATCCATCGTGGCTTTTTTCAAAAAAAGAGGTCGCTACAAATGATAAAAGACTGTCGAAAAAAGACTTTTATTTTTGTTGACTGTGTTTTTGAGATATTGCTTTCTTTGACGAAATGGCTATTGTTTGCAAAACCTACAAGCCTTTTTTTTCCAGTATCAACGATAAGACGTAGAGCTTTTTTACCGAGATTACCTGTATGGTTTTTTATCTTTGTATCCATGAGTTGTACATCTTTAGTCATGGCAGAAGAAGCCTCTAAAATGATGGTTGATGTTGACCGTGAAAAGATGACGATTGGAGATAGGGCTGTTATTGTGGTCAAATTTTTTGTTCCTCCCAATACTGAAATTAAACCTCTTGATACAAAAAAAATTTTAGAGAATATGCACTTGAAAGACTATGTTTGTTACAAGCCTGAGGTCCAAGGTGATGGGCAAGAATTTATCCGTTATGACTATATTGTGACTTCTTATAAACTTGGGGAGCATAAACTAGGACCTTTCCGCGCTTTAATTGAGTTGCCTTCTGGAGAACAAGTCTTTTTAGATCATGAACCTGTCAGAGTGGAAGTGGTTTCTGTTGTACCTCCAAAGGAAGTTGTTCAAGATATTAGAGACCGGATGGTTCCTTTTGAACCAGAGCCGGTTTCATGGTTTTTACTTTTTATTATCTTAGTTTTTTTTATAGCTCTTCTCTATTTTGCTTCTAAACTTTTTAGTAAAAAGAAATCTGTGTCTAAAGAGCCTATTATGCCTCTTATTTTACCTGATAAAGAAGCTTTGCAAGCTTTGAAAGCTTTAAAGATTGAAGACTTTGATACACAAAAAAAATTTTACGAAAAATTGACATCTATTTTGAGAGTTTACTTTGAAAGGAGATTTCATTTTCCTGCAGAAGAATCAACTTCTGAAGAGCTTCTTGTCCGTTTAAAAAAGCACGTGAGAAGAGAGATATTGAAGGATGTTAAAATCTTAAATCAGTATGCCGATTTAGTTAAATTTGCTAAAAAAGAGGCCTTGCTTCAAAACTGTATGGATTCTATTGCTCAGGCGAAGTCCATTGTCGAAAGAACATCTGAGAAAGATAAAGATCTTTCTGAAGGGGAAAAAATATTATGCCGATCTTAGCTTCGCCTTGGTGGCTTCTTCTATGGTTGAATATCCCTTTTTTGATTTGGTGGATGAAGCGTAAGCCCTTAGCAACTTTGCCATATTCGAACACATCTCTTTTAGAGCTGCAAAAACCTCATGCTTTTAAGGATAACTTTGTTGTTGGATTGCGTTGTGCGGCTTGGTTTTTTCTTGTTTTGGCGATGGCGAGACCTCAACGGGTATCATACATTGAGGAGTCTTTGACCCGAGGGGTTGATATTATGCTTGCCATAGATACTTCTTCTAGTATGAAAGCCCTTGATTTTCAACCTCAAAATCGTTTAGAGGCATCCAAAGACGTGATTGCCGAATTTGTAAAGATGCGAAAACATGATCGGATTGGTTCTGTTGTTTTTTCTTCTTTAGCCTATACGCAGTGCCCATTAACCACAGATCATAAAGTTCTTTTAGATCTTATTCAAAAAATACAAATCGGTGAGATCGAAGATGGAACAGCTATTGGGCTTGCTGTAGCTACGGCTGTTAAAAAATTGAGTAAAAGTGAAGCTAAAAGTCGGATAGTTATTTTGTTGTCTGATGGTGAAAATAATGCTGGTGGAGTAGATCCATTGGTTGTCGCTAAACTGGCTAAATCTTTAGATATTAAGGTTTATAGTATTGGCATAGGAAAAAAAGGGAAAGTTCTCTATCCTGTTGTTGACCCTTTTGGAAGGACGCATAAGACTTATGTTGATGCCAGATTTAATGAAAAAGGTTTAAAAGATTTAGCTAATGAGAGCGGGGGAAAATACTTTAGAGCAGAAAAAAAAGAGGAATTGAAGAAAATATATGATGATATTAATGAATTGGAAAAAACAGATATTAAATTGAAGCAATATCGTCAATATAAGGAATATTTTTTTTATTTGTTATGGATAGGGTTTTTCTTGATTTTTTTAGAGTATATTTGGACATATTGGATAAATCGTCGTTATCCAGAATAGCTAAAAGAATTATATTTAGGAGGTGATAATTATTTTCCGTTTTGAAGATCCATGGATATGGATTATTCTTGCTATTTTTGTGCTATTAAACTCTGGCTTTGTTGTGTTGACTTTTTATCAACGTCGTAGGGTTCAGAGGTATTGGAATCAAGTTAATTTTGGTTCTTTTTTACCTTTTGAGATAAGTCATCGCAACTATTTTATTAAAATGATTTTATTGTCTCTAGTGGGGGCGGTTATTTTGATTTGTTTGACACGTCCGCAAATGGGTGAACAAACGTTGAAGGCCAAAAGAAAAGGTCTTGATATTGTTGTTGCGATAGATACTTCTTTGAGCATGATGGCTCAAGATATTTATCCTACGCGATTACAAAAAGCGAAACAAGAAGTTGCGTTGCTTATTAAAAAAATGAAAGAGGATAGAATGGCATTGGTCGTTTTTGCGGGAAAAGCGTTTGTTCAGTGCCCTTTAACTTCTGATAGGTCAATGACAAAGATGTTGCTATCTTTAGTTGATTTTGAAAGTGTTTCTATGAAAGGAACATCTTTATCAGAAGCTATTGATATTAGCTGTAAAGCCTTTGATAAAGACTCAAATGTTTCAAAAGCTATTATTCTTATCACAGATGGAGAAGATCATGAAGGTTTAGCTATTAAAAAAGCTGAATGGGCAGCGAAAAAAAATATAAGGATTTATACTGTAGGTTTGGGTAAAGAAGCAGGTTCTCCTATTCCCATTTTAGACTCTAGCGGGAATTTGATTTCGTATAAAAAGGATGACAATGGTTCGGTGGTTATGTCTAAGGTTGATGATAATATTTTGAAAAAAATCTCTAAAATAACTAAAGGTGCTTTTCTTCGAGGCACAGAAGGATCATGGAGTTTAAAATCCATTTATGAAAAAATTTCACAGCTAGAAAAAAAGGACATGGAAAGTCGGTTGGTTATTACTCATGAAGATCGCTATCAGTATTGTTTATGGATTGTTTTTATTTTGCTATTTTTAGAGAGCATTATTTTGGTTCGGCGTAAAACAAGAGAGAAAATATAATGTATAGAGATTTTCTTGTTTTAATTGGAGTAATATTACTAAGTTTTCAGCTTGGGTTTCGTTGGCCTTGGGAAAAAAAAGAAAAGGAAGCTTGTGAACTATTGAAAGCAAAAAAATATGTTGAAGCCAGTGAATTGTACAAAGAGCTTTTGCAAAAGAAACAAAAAAAAGGAAGAATATTATATAACCTCGGTTTGGTTGACTATCAAAGGGGGGTGTATGATGATGTTTTAAAAAATGCTAAAAATTTTGAAAATGAAAAGCCTTTGTCTCATTTGTCTTATTTACAACAGGGCCATGCTTGGTTCAGGAAGGGTGATTTGTTGATGGCGCAAAAATCCTATCGGATTGCATTAGATCATTCTCCAGATCTTTATGATGCCAAATATAACTTAGAGTTTATTGAAAAAAAGCTGAAAGATTCTTCTAATAAAGACTCAAAAGAAAAAAATTCGAAAGGGGAAGAGAAAGAAAATCAGCAGGAAAATTTACAAAAGGATAAGACTTCGTCTTTTAGTGATCAAAAAGACCAAAAAGGGCAATGTGACAAGAATGACTCTTCAAATGGCTCGTTTGAAACTTCGAAAAATGAAGAAAAAAATAAAGATTCCAAGCAAAAATCCTCTATGAGTCAGAAGGATTCAGGAGATGATAATGATTCATCTCGAAATGAAGGTTCGCTTCAAGCTCAAAATAAGGATACAGATCAATCAGGAGAAGAGAGCTCTTCTGAAAAAAAAGATCAAAAAAATGATAAAGAAGAAGAGTTAAAAAATCAGAGAAGTTTAGGACAGGAAAAAAAGGACTCTGACTCGTTGGAAAATGAAAAAGAAAGACAAAAAAAGGGAGCGAGTTCTCAGCAAGATGAAAATAGGGAAAAAAAAGAGAGAAATGACTCTTCTGTCGAAAATGAGGAAAGTAATGATGAAAGTTCAGGGCATGCTTTTTCTAAAGAAAAAGATACCGCAGATAGAGAAAAGGGACAGTATTTCTCTCAAAAAGAAGCCATGAATTTTTTGAACCAAATTTCGGAAAGCTCTGATTTGCAACGCAAAATTTTCTTAAAAAGGCAAAGACGTGGCACAGACAAAAAAAGAGTCGCCAAAGATTGGTGACAAGGATTTTATAAGTGTTTACAAAAAATCAAACGATTAAAGAAAGATTATATTTTTTTAAAAGCCTCAAGAGAGTTCATGATGTATTTTACAATAGTCTTAATATCTTGAAAGTCTCTTCGGCTAGAAAAAGGAGAAAAAAGTGAGATTTTTTTTCATAGCGGTTTATTTTTTTATTCAGGCAAGTTTATTATTTGGAAATATTGATGTGCGAGCATCTATAGACAAAAACTTGGTGTATATGGATGAAACGATAACCTATTCTTTGACCATTATCACTGAGGGAGAAAGGATTAAAAATCCTAAGTTTCCTGTTTTTAATGGTTTTTCTGCTAGGAGAACACGGAATCAATCTCAAATGTCTTTTATTAATGGGACGAAGAGTAATCGATATGATATTGCTTACCAATTGAAGCCTGAATCTGCAGGGGTTTATGAAATTTCTCCAACAGTTGTCCTTGTAGGGGGGCAAAAATATGAATCAGAAGCTTTTAATATTGAGATCAAAAAAGGGTATAATCCCAATTATCAAACATCTGTTTCTGGATATAATCAGAGAGCGAATCAACTTTCTCGCCAATCTTCTCGGAAATCTCCTAATGCGAATTTAAATACTCCGGCTTCTTCGCAAGATAAAAACAGTGACTTAGCTTTTGTGAAAGCCGAGTTAGATAAGAAAGAATGTTTTATTTATGAACAAGTTACATTCACATTTTCTTTTTATCGTCGTGTATCCACTTTAGGTGATGTTGATTATAACCCACCTGATTTACAAGATTTTTGGGTACAAGATATTCGCCCAGTAAAAGAGTATTATGAGTTTGTTGATGGTGTTCGCTATCACGTTACCTCTATTCATGCAGCACTTTTTCCAATGAAGGCAGGCTCCCTTAAGGTTGGATCTGCTTATGTTGATTGTATTTTTCCTAACTCTCAACGAAGAGGGAGCACTCTTTTTGACTTAGATAGTTTTTTTGATAGCTTTATAAACATGAATAGTGGTAAGGAGGTACGTTTAAGAACCTCTCCTATTTCTTTAAAAGTTAATTCTCTTCCCGCAGTTCAACCGGATGATTTTTGTGGAAGTGTCGGATCTTTTGAAATATTTTTAACGAGAGAAAATGATAAAATTCCTGTGAAAGTGGGGCAGGCGGTTAATTTAAAAGTTTCTTTTGGAGGAAAGGGTTGGGTTAAAGGTGCAAGTTTGCCCAAAATGCCTAAAATAAAAGGGGTGCAAAGTTATGAGACAGATCCTAAATTTGACTTTGTTTCTGAAAAAGATTTCTCTTTCTTTTCTAAAAAAAGTTATGAAATCGTTTTTGTTCCGGAAGAAGAAGGAGATTTGCAGGTTCCTTCGTTGAGTCTAACTTTTTTTAATCCAGAAGAAAAAATTTACAAAACAGTTAAGACTGATTCATTTATATTGAAAGTTAAACCTTCGACAGGACCTTCTTCGGAAAAAGTTTTAGATTATGGTGAAGTTCAAGAAAATAAGGAGACGAGAATATCTAAGAGCTCTATAGAGAATCTAAGATATTTAAGAAAAGACCTAGGAAGGTCTCTCTCTTTATGGCAGATATGGAGCAAAAGAAATCTGTTGATTTTTTTTACGATGTGTCCCTTGATCGCTGTTTTAGGGAGTTTTTTTGCAAAAAAATATAAGTCTAAACGTTCAGATTCTAAAAAGAAGAGCAAAAGAGCTCTTGCGAAAGCTTTAAATTCATTAGAGCAAATATCTTCGCAGAAAAAGTCTCAGCAAATTTTTTACACAGAGCTGAGTGATATTATAAGAAATTATGTTGGAGAGCGTTTAAATGTTCCAGAGCAGTCTTTGACGTGGTTAGAAATATCCAAAATTTTATATAACAATCATGTTTCGGAAAAACTTGTTAAGGATTTGGAAAAAGTTTTGAATTCGGCAAGTTATGCTAGGTTTGGTGGTGAGGATGTTGATGTCATGATAAATGCGGATATAGATAAGTTGAAAAATATATTGAAACAGATAGAAAAGGTTGTAGGTAAATGAAGCACTTTATTTTAACTTTTCTTTTCTTGTCTTTATGTCCTTTTGTGGAGGGCAAGGAGAAAGAAGACTTTGAGAGTTATTTTAGGAAAGCAGAGTCGTTTTATCAAGATAAACGTTTTGATCAGGCGATACAGCAGTATGATCTTATGATCCGAAAGGGCTATCAAAATGCTTCCATTTTTTATAACTTAGGAACAGCATTCATTTCTCAGAGCCAATACTCCTTGGGAATTTGGGCTTTAGAAAAAGCTCGTCAGTACGATGCCGCAGATCAATCTATTTTAGATAATCTTAATTTTGCGCTAAAGAAGTCTGGTTTGCCAAGAAGGTTGGAAGTGTCATTTCTAGAGGGGTGGGTTTTTAAATTTGTACAGATTTTTTCATTAAATATATGGATATTTTTCTCTCTGTTTAGTTACTTAGCTTTTTGGGTTGTTATTGTCTTTAGGTTAGCCAATAAATCTTCTTCTAGAATGCATTATTTTTTATTTTTATTTTTTTCTATTTTTTTGATCTGTGATTTTTTTATAGCTATGAATGTTTTTTATTTAAGAAATCCTAAGAAGGGGATTGTTGTACAATCTTCTGTAAAGTTAAGAGAGGCTCCTGCTAAAAAATTTATCGGGCAAGAAGTTTTGCCCGAAGGAATAACTTGCCGTGTTTTGCAAAAATCAGGTTCTTGGCTTGAAGTGAAAACATCTTCTCAATTGAGGGGGTGGATACCTAAAGACAGTTTAAAAAGATTATAAAAACAGGGAGATTTTGAGTGAGAGTCATCATTATGGGTGCAGGGTCGTTTGGTTTTTATATCGCTGAACGTTTGATACAAGAAGACCATGACATTGTTGTGATTGATATTAAAAATTCAATATTAAAAAAATTTGAAAAAACCTATGATGTTTTAACCGTTAGAGGGAATGGAGCTTCTGCTGAAGTTTTGATAGAAGCAGGTATTGAGCAAGCCGATATGCTGTTGGCGTTGAGCAACTCAGATGAAGCCAATATTGTTGCCTGTACAATGGCTAAATATTACGGTGTTTCTAAGAAAATCGCTAGAATAACGAATAATGTCGAAATGTACTTTCCTTTAAGGTCGGAAGAGTATTTATCTAGGATGGGGATAGACTGCATTGTTAATCCAGAGTATTCTTGTGCTTTAGATTTTTATAATTCTATTATGTCTATGGGTATCACAGAGCAAGTTAACTTTGCAGGTGGAGAGGTGACTTTGGGAGGGTTGCGGATTCCTAAAAATTGTCCACTTGTGAAAATACCACTAAAAGAGTTTAAGGGGATTGAAGACTCTGAAATCCGATTTGTTGCTTTTTCAAGAGCTGGAAATGTTTCGATTCCCTGTGGGGATGACTTCTTTGAGGAAGGTGATGAGGTTTTTTTTATTTGTACAAGAGAAAGCTCTTTTTCTATTATGGACTTTTTTAAAATAGAGTCTTGTTTGCCTAAAAAAGTTGTTATTGCTGGAGGAAATGCTATTGGCTTTCATTTAGCCCAGATGTTGGAAAAGGAAAAGATAGAAGTTAAACTGATTGAGAAGAATGAAGATAAAGCTGCGCAAGTTTCGGATCATCTTTCTAAAACGATTGTTTTTCATGGGTCCTCTACTGAGCCAGAACTTTTAGGGCAATTAGACTTGCCGGATGTTGATGCTTTTGTTGCTGTTACAGATAATGATGAAAATAATATTCTTTCCTGTGTTTTAACAAAGCAAATGTTAGTTAAAAAAAGTTACTGTTTAGTTCAAAAATCAGAATATCTTGATATTTTACCAACGATGATGAAAATTGATGGCGTTTTTGATGTTAAGCCTGTTGTTATAAATACAATCGTGAAGTTTTTGCGGAAAAGTAGTGTTGCATCTGTTGCGACATTGCATCATATCAACGCGGATGTTGTTGAAATCATTGTTGATGAAGATTCCAAAGTTTTGAATAAAAAAATATCGAATTTGAAGTTTCCTTCGGGAGCTATTATTGGTGCAGTTATTCAAGACGGGAAGGTTGTTTTTGCGAAAGGAAGTCAAATGATTTCATTGGGAGATCGTTTAATTGTTTTTTATTTACCACACACACAAAAAAAGATAAATGCTATTTTTGGAAAAAGAATTTTTTAAAACATGAGAGCAAGTCATATTATTAATACATTGGGTATTGTCACTGTTTTTATAGCTTTGGCGATGCTACCGTCAACTTTCGTTGCTTTTTTAAACGAAGAGCCTTCAAAATATCTTTGGTTGCTCACTTTTTTTATTCTAGCTACAGGTGGGGGTCTTCTTTATAAATTTTGCTCTGTGAAGGAGGAGATTAGTTATAGGGAAGGTTTTGCGGTTGTGACCTTGACTTGGTTTACTGTTGGTATTTGGGGAGGGATCCCTTATCTTTTTACAGGTGTATTTGATAGTTTTATTTTTTCTTTTTTTGAATCTGCATCGGGGTTTACAACAACAGGAGCTACAGCGATAGTTGATATAGAAGTCTTGCCTCGAAGTATTTTACTATGGAGAAGTCTTACTCATTGGCTAGGTGGGATGGGTGTTGTTGTTTTGTCTGTTTGTATATTGCCTTTGTTGGGTGTTGGAGGGACGCAGCTTTTTCATGCAGAAGCTCCTGGTCCTTTAAAGGATAAGTTAACTCCAAGAATAGCATCAACAGCTAAAATCTTATGGAAAATCTATTTCTTTTTCACATTGATTTATATTGTTCTTATTTATTTTTGTGGAATGAATTTTTTTGATGCTGTTTGTCATGGTTTTAGTACATTAGCTACGGGGGGATTTTCTACAAAAAATGCAAGCTTGATTGCCTATAATAGTTTACCTATAGAGATTATCACAATAGCTTTTATGTTTTTAGCAGGGATTAGTTTTTCACTTTATTATAGATTGATTAGAGGTGACTTTAGATCATTTTTTAAAAATAGCGAATTAATATTTTATTGTTTTATTTTGATAATATCGATGGCTTTGATTTTCTTGAATGTATACAAAAATGTCTATGACAGTTTGGGAGAAGCTCTTCGCTTTGTTGTTTTTCAAGTCATTTCTTTGTCGACATCTACAGGCTTTGTGACAGCTGACTTTAATGAGTGGCCTCCTTTTTCTCAATTGATTTTACTTTTTTTAATGTTTATGGGTGCCTGTGCTGGATCAACTGGAGGAGGTTTAAAGGTTATTCGTGTAATATTGGTTTTGAAATATGCCTTAAGGGAACTTAGATGTTTGCTCTATCCAGGTGCGATGTTTCAAATCAAGCTAAGAAAAAACCCCGTTTCTAAAAATATTGTTCAAGGTGTTTTAAGTATTTTTGTTTTATCTATATTTTTGATTTTTATAGCCTCACTTTTTATGGCCTTTTTGGGTTTAGATATTGTGACATCGGTAACGTCTGTCTTGGCTTGTTTTTTTAATATTGGTCCAGGTTTAGCAAAAGTTGGAGCTGTCGAAAATTATGCACATATCCCAACTTTGGGTAAGTTGATTTTATCTGTTTGTATGATCATGGGAAGGCTTGAAATTTTTACAGTTATCATTTTTCTTTCGCCTGAATTTTGGAAAAAGTAATTTATTGTATTTATTTTAATATTATTTATTTTAATATTAATTTTTTACTTTTAAATGCTTATTAATTTTGCTTTAAAATTATTACTTGACTAAATTTTGTCTTATATAATATAATGATACGTGTAGGTGTCTCACAAATTAGTCCATTTTTTGACCATAAATACAACAGGAATGTTTACGTATGCAGCAATGTTCTCAAGATAAAAAAGGCTTTTTCTTATATAAACTTATCTGTTTTTTTACTTTACAGATTTTTCTTTTCACTTCTGTAGATCTTTCTTTCGCTCAATCTTATACGCCGAGTGCCTTGCGGCAAGCATCATATGGATCGAACTATCTTAAAGGGATAAGTTTGCATCAGCAGCGAAACAAAAGGAATAAATTTAAAAAACGTCAAAAATTTAATAATCGTAAGAATCAAGAAGTAGCTGGTGCTTTGTCCTCGAGATCTCTTAACTCTCGCATGGAAGTTTTTCAAAATGATTCTTTTAGACAGTTTGAAAATATGAAAATGGTTGCACAGCAAAATTCGCGAGCTCTTGATGATGCTTTGAGAGACCTTACTTTAGCCAAAGTTCCTGATGCGGATGGTATAGGTGTGCGGTATTATCGCTTGGGTCGCTTGGAAAGAATGGAGAATGTTGAAGAGAAAGATGAGTCGGGAAAGGTTTATCGTAGAACTGTTAGCTTTCAATATGTTGATCAACATGACCCTGAATCAGAGATAAGCTCTTATACAGAGATGCGTCAAGATGTTTATAAGGATTCTTCAGGTGAAGAGTACTTGAGTGGTATCTATTCTAATACGAGTTGGTCAGGAGAGTATGACTCAAAGGATCGCCTCATATCTTTTACTCGTTTTGACGAAGATGAACATGCTAATACTGTTGAAACAAACTGGGAAGCCATGATATATGACTCAAAAGGGGAGCCTGTTACAAAAAATGAAGATGGTGAGGATGTTTCTTATTTTGATGATAATGATAATGTTTTAGGTTATACCGAAACAGTTACAGATTTATATGGAAATGTGACGAAAACAGTACGTAGTCCTTTTTATACTAAATATGACTCTGAAAAGAGGGTTACTTCTTTTTTAGATATTTTTGAAGATGAGAATGGTCACAAGACTCAGACTCAGATGTCAGATATGACCTACTCTGTTGCTGGTTCTGAAGATGTTACACATTATAAGGAAGTTGTGACGGACTTATCTACGATGGAGAAAGAAACAGTTGTATATGATGCTACTTATAAAAGTCAGCACAATAAAGATGAGAAAAATAGGGTTCTCCAGTATACCGAGATTATTACAAATTCATCAGGTGAAAAAACAGAAGTGCATTGGAAGTTGGGTGAGAAAGACTACGATGAACATGGTAATGCGCGTCAGTATAAGAAGGAAATATTTTACTCAGATGGTCGTGTTGAAAGAGAAGATTTTGATAATGGGGAGTATGAGCAAGGTAGAGTGACTTCCTACACAAGTCATAAAAAGATTGTTGACTTTGAAGGAAATATTTTGGAAGAAGAAAATGTGAATAGATATGAGGCTAACTATGATGGTCGTGGTCAGCTCATAGAGTATACAAAAGACTTTACGGTCTCTCAGTATGTTGATTTTATTGAAGATAATCTTTTGGATTATTCTTGGGATTCTTTTGTTGCCAAAATGCAAAAGTTTGATCTAGAAGCTCAAAGAGAGTTTTTAGCTTCTCAGAATTTGATTATTCCTGAAGAAGACTGGAAGTTTTTTAATAAAGAATTTTGGAATCAAAAAAGTTTAGAAGAACAACAAGCTTTATTTCCTGACTTTTTGAAACGTCTTGAGCAACAGATTTCTTCAAAAATGTGGGACACTTGGTCTCTTGAAAATAAAAAGTTTTTTTTGATTCAAAAAAATAAATTTGTAGACGATGATTCTTGGGAGGGTTTGACGAATCAGGAGAAAATCGATCTTTTGGATGATTTAAGAGAAGTGTTTGTTGCTGAAACACGTGCGAATATTCTCGATCAAATGCGTGAAGCTTACTCTTTAGAAAAAAAGAAAGAAATGATTCAAAATAAACGTAAAGAGTACTTAGATCGTCTTTTGTCTAGGGCTGACTCTGTTATTTCTTTTGATTTTTGGAAAGAATTGACAGTTTCTCAAAAGGAGACTTTTCTTAAGGCGAGGTCTTATGATATTCCTTCTGACTTTTATCAGCGTAATCCTCAGAAACAGTTTGATCTTTTACCACAACACTTTAAGGGGAAATCTTCGAAGAATCAAAAATCTCTTATTGTTTCTGAAATGACAGAAAGTTGGGGAAAAGCTGCTTACGATAGTAAAGGGCTTTTGCTTTATAACGAAGAAACAACGACGGGAAATGTTTTTCGTAAAAGGGGTAATGTTAATGAGTTTATGCATAAACTCAATGAGACCAAAATCCGTGATGCACGTGTTGAAGGAGCCTATGATAAAGGTCGACTTCAGAAGTATACTGATTATAGTTACTCTGAATATGAAGAGATGAGTGAAGCTGGCAAGGTGGTTAAAAGTACTTTTAGTCAAGATGATATGAATATTTTAAAGTTTAATATCCAGGGTGCTGCAATATCTTATGAGCTTGACTCTAAATTTGTTAAGAATCTTTATGCCAATAAAAATGAATTAAAAGATGAGATTCAAAACTTTTTTTCGAAAGATCTATATGAGCTTTCAAAACTTGTGAGTCTTTTGGGTGAGTCTGAATTTGAAGCAGTTTTTGGAGATTTTGAATTTTTTCAAAGAATGAATCAAGACTATGCTAGTTATTCAGACTTTTTAAAACAGGTTTCAAAAGACCAAAACATTTTAAAAGATCTTAGTGATGAAATGAATAGTAAAAAAATAGGTGGGAAAGCTGAGTATATTTTTTCCCAAGCGATGAAAAGTATTGGTTTTGCTAGTTTTTCAGATTTTTGTCAAATGATTTTTGAAAATTCTCAAGTTGAGGAAACCACTTCTCTTCGTGAAAATGTCTTTTTCGACTCAGACCAAAGGCTTTTAGGTTATGAAGAAAAGGGTGTTAATGAGGATGGTGAAGCATATTCAACTAAGATGTATGATACAAAATATGATGCTAATGGTTCTATTCGGTCATATAGGACAACATCTTTTGTAGAAGGTGTTCGTACGGATTCTCATCGTTTCAATATGACATACGATTTACAGGGTAGATCTTTTGGATATACCGAAGAGACTTACTCTCAGGGATCTTTTTCTGTGACCCAAATGAATAATATGAAATATGACTTCGCTCAAAGACTAAGCGCTTATGATCGGAGTGTTTTGAATGAATCTGGGGAGCAAGTTTTGTGGGAAAGTCAGAGAAATATTCAGTACGATGAGCAAGACAATATTTTATCTTATGATGCTCAAAAGATTTCAGAAGGAGAAGAAATCTTAAATATTCACTGGGAAGCAGTTGCTCTGGATAAAGATGGTAATGAGCTCGATAGAGGTCCTTATAATGAAGATGGTTTTATTTTAGGGTTTCGGGAAACAGGTGTTGACTCTTTAGGATATAGCCATTCTACTTTTTCTGGAGGCTATATTTATGCAGAAGCTGATAAGAAAATGGATAGATCCGTTGTTTCTTATGTTTCTAGAAGTTCAAAAATGGATATGCAAGGTAATGTTTTGGATCTCGAAAAGGTTGAGTGGAATGCAAAGAGAGATTCAAAAGGTCGTTACTATACTAATGGCCAGCTTTCATCTTACGAAGAAATTTCTAATAGTTCTCTTTATGGAAAAAAGAAAACAGATGTGTTCAATAAGTATGATGGTAGAGGGAATAAGGTAAAGACCAACTCTGTTGTTGTTTTTTATGGAATAGATGATATTCAAAATAGAGTTGAGGAGTCTTCTTGGGAAGGAAGTTATGAAGGAGGTCTTTTGAAGCGTTTTAAAAACCTTGTTTCGGTGAATGGTTCGGCTTTGGATAATTTTTCTTATGAGGGAGATGTTTTAGAGCAGTTCGTTCTTGGTATTAATGAAGGTGTTCATTCGATTGAGCTAAAGCATTTACTCAATGATATAAATGGTGATCAGGTTGTTGATGCTTTAGATTTTGAAATATTTAAAAGTCGAGATTATCAAGAGTTTTTGACTTCTGTTGAGAATGGAGATCTTGCTGTTGCTCAGCTTACTAAAGCGATTGATCTCTTTGTTTCCAAAGATTCGTTTTATAGGGAAAGCTTGCTTGAGTCTTTGTCTGATTTTAATCTTGAACAGAAACCCTTTGACGATGTTAGGGACTCTGTTTTGAAATATCTTGTTAAAAATTCGAATCAAGATAGTGTTATTGATTCAGAAGATGTTGCTTTTTTAAGGAAACCTTTGTTGTTTCAAATGATACAAGATGTTGTCTCTGGGTCTGATTTGGCTAAAGAAACATTGGGTCAGAACTTTTTAAAATTGCATTTACAGGATAGAAATGAAGATGGTTTTATTGATCTTTCCGATCTTGCTTCGGGTGATAATATTTTCATTACTGTTAATAACTCTATAAAAGATCGCTGGCAAGAGCTTGTTCGAGAAAATATGGTTTATAAAACCTTGAACTTTACGAGGGTTAAGGATGGTCAGGTTGTTCTTGATACAATTAAAGTTGGTCAACCGATAGCTTATACAGAGTTATCCCGAAATGCTGAGTCTCCAAATTTATGGAAAATCACAGAGACAGAGGATTCTCGTTTTGACAGTGAAATGCTTTTCGGATATATCTCTTATATTCAAAATGTTGAGATGGATGAATCAAGAAGTCTTTTGGATTTAAAAGATGGATCCTACGCTGAGTTTGTCGAGAAATATAAAAAGAGAGAAGGTTTAAGAACCTTAGAGATGGTTCAGTATAAGGCTTTGGAAAGAGACGATAACGGTTTTGTGACACGTTATGAGAAAAAAAGCACTCTTCCTCAGACGGACTTTTCTAAAGCAAGGTCTTTCGAAGATGCATCTCTTGTGACAACGGTAGATTGGAGAGGTGTTTATCGAGATGGGCGGTTGTTTTCTTATGACGAGAAAACTCATCGAGAGGGAAAATCTATCCAAGTCTACAAGTATACGAAGGAAAATTTGCTTTTAAAAATACAATCTTTGATGAGAGATGGTTTTTACGATAGTCATTTTGATTTGGTTGACTCTCAAGGGAAACAAGGGGCTGATGGGAAAGTTGACGAATTAGATTTGCTGTATTTTCGTCAGATCCTTACGAATGATCCTTCTTTTGTTTTGAGTTGGACGGAAGAAGACTTTTTGGATATCGTTACTTTTCGGGAGAGAGTTTATACTTTATATGATGATGTTGGTCAAATCTCTGCTTTGCAGTCTGTTGAAAGGTCGTCGTCTTCCCCTCAAAAAGAAACAATTACAACAAAGTCTCATATTCTTACGAATAGCTTAGGATTTGAGATCTCTTTTAATGAAAAAACACAAGAAAATGGTTATTCTGAGGAAATTTTGGTCGACGAGTCTTATGACTCTAAGGAACCCTCCTGGTCATCTTTGGGATTTTCGGATAGACAAAAACTTTTGAAAGGTCAAAAGGTTTTTTTGGATGGAAAACTTGTTTTTCTGCCTTTAAGTTTTCAGAAAATTTTTCAAAAAGATATATATAGTGTTCAAGGTAATATGTCTTATGATCAGATTGGTCGTTCTTCTAGTTACACAAGAAGAGATCAAGAAATCTCTAGAGATAGGCTTGGGATGAAAACACTAGATGTTTTTAATGTGACGAATCGATCCGGTGTTACTTACGATGATGCAGGGAGATTGTTTTCTTTTATTGAAACAAGTAGATCTAGTGATTCACCAAATGTTATCGATACTACAGAGCGCGTTTTGACCGACTATGATGATGCGGGTTATGTTAGAAAAATAGATCAAATTGAAGTTCGAAATGGATTTGAAAGTTCTATGCGGACTTTCTTAGAAGGGGAGTTAAAAGAACTTGAGATAGCTAAGCTTTTAACAGATGAGGAGTTAGGGAAATTATACGCGGGAGAAAACGTGAATGTTACCAACCGTATTGACTCTCCGGAAGAGTATGATCTTTTTGAAGAGAACGCTCAGTATTATTTAACTCTTGATAGATTAAAAGTTGAAAGTAGGCTTGATAGCTATACTCGTAAAGTTAAAGATAATATAAATTATAATACTTTGGGGCACGAAATAAGTTTTGAAGAGTTGATCGTTGATTCAGAAGGTGTTCATGATTTAACGTTGCAATCTGGCATACGTAAGAATGCTTTGGGTCAAATCATCGGTTATGAAAGAGCTACGCGACGTTATATTCCTGAAGACACGCCTATGGAAAAAATTGTTGATGAATATTTTGTTCTTTCGGATGACATGTCACAAAGTGATTTTGATTCTTTGTCCGAAAGGCATAAGAAAGCTCTTTTACGCGGTGAAAGTTTATTTAAAATAATTGATGCTTCAAAAACTTTTTATCTTGATGAACAGGAGTTTAATGCATCACTTGAACAACAAGCAGGTGTTTTTGATAATGCTTCTGTGGTGGAGATTGAGTCAGAAATTATTGTTGAACAAGATCTTAGTTCAGATGCGCTTGAATATTTTTCAACTAGTAAAAGTCAGGATTTTAGTTCTTTTGCTCAAGGGAATGAAAATGTTATTGTTCGTCATCAAGAAAAAAAAGAGGTGACTTTAGATCAAGTAACGTTTCTTTCACGTGATCAAGCAACCTATGACTCCTTTAATCGATTAGTTTCCTATGTTGATGAATCGTGGAATGAATCTAAACCTGATATTAAAGAAATATCTTTTCGTATAAACACGGAATATGATAGTGCTAGTCGCGAAAGGTTATTTAAAGATGTAAGGCTTACCTATTCTGAAAAACTTGGTAAACTTGATGATGTTATTTTTGAACTTAAAGACTCTGCAGGTAATCTATCCTATAAGACAATGGGTGATTTTAAATCTAGAGCCTCTTTTACTGTTGACAAACAGGTTGCACTTTTAAAGGGAGAGTCTCTTTTATTTGAGGGAGACACATTGCGTTTGTCAGAGAATGTTTATCCTGAGCTTTTTCAGAGCTCGAGTTCATTGACGCGTTCTTCTATTTCTTATAACCTTTTGGGTCAAATGGAGAAATATACTGATATTTCAACTTCTAGTGATACACCTGATATAACTGTTACAACAGATAATTTTGATATTTTTTACAATAACTTGGGACAGATTGTTTCTTCACGAGAGCTTTCTCGTAAAAAAGGTTTAACTAGGAGACAGGAGATCAAATATCAGAAAGATCTTTTGCTTCAAAAAATGCATGCGTTAATGAATTTGTCAGATCAAGGTCTTTTGAAGGATACTGATGAAGACTGGAAAGCTTTTGATCTTTTTAATGATGGTGTTATTAATGAAAAAGACTTGGAAATGATCAATGCCAATACCCTTGTTGCCCGTGTTTATGATTTCTCATTTGAAGAAGTTGTTTCCCAACATAAAGATGAGATGACATATACTCAGCTCGGTCAGTTGGACTCATATCGTCAAACCACTTTCAATAACGTAGATCCCAATATGAAAGAGACTGTTTTTAGAAAAAGTACGGAATATAATTCTGTTGGTCTTGTTGAAAGTTATGATGAGACTAAAATCCTTAGAGGAAAATCTTTGGATAGAACAGAAGTTACTTTTGTTGTTCCAGACGCATGGACTGAAGAGATGTGGAGTGACTTTTGGAAGGCGGGAGGTACTTTTGATGAGATGTCTCCTGAACAACAAAGGTTTCTTTTTGCCGGTGATGAAGTTTTTTTTAGAGGAGAAACTTACCAGTTTGAACTTTATTTAGCTGATGAAAGTCGCTCGATGGGTGCTGATGAGAGTGAAGAGCTTCTTAGATCTTCACATACCTCTAATTATGCTCTTTTGAGAGATATTGTTTCTAAGTACGCTACTCAAAAACAATGGTCTTCTGAAATAGAGGGCTATGTTAGCTTGCTTTTAGAGAGAATCTTGCAAGAGAAACAAGAATCTGAGCAACCTTGGTCATTTGATTTTAAAGGAAAGTTTGTGACGGACTTTATTGATGAGCTCCGTACGGATATTTCTATTGAAAAGAATATGGCAGATCAGCGAAAATTAGCTAATAACGCTTCTGATGAGGCTTTGGCTCTTCAAAATAGTATATTTCATGAGTTAGAGAGGATTTTCTTAACTGAACCTTTCATTGTTAATTCTTTTGCTAATACGCTTATTAATGAAGCCTTTGAGAGTTTATCTTTAGAAAAAATTCGCTTCTTAAGAAAAGTTGAAAAGAATATACTTTTTGAAAAAAATGAGATAGAGAATACTTCTAGAGAAGCTATTTCTTATAATAAAAAAGGTCAATTGATAACATTTATTGATTATAAATATGAACCTTTATTAAAAAAAAGGTCGAAGACTACAAGATTATCAACTGTTTATGATGCTAAAGGTTTTGTTGAAAGTTATAGTGAGGAAATACGTCGAGAAGGAAGTTTTATTGAAAAAAATCAAGTGGACTATTCTAAACTAGGGCGAATGGGAACTGGCGTTACGAAGTGGGAGGACCTAACGGTTACTCAAATTCAAAAAATTTACGAAGGTGGATCTCTTTCTCTTAATGGTCTTGATATTTCTTTAGAAGATTTGAAGGGTGATTTATTGATTAGCTTTGTTGATCTTAAAAAAGTTGACCGTAAGAATATGCTTTATAACGGGGATGGTCAGCTGCAATCTTTTGTTGAAAAAACTCTTGATTTGAATACAGGGCTTACAACTGAACAGACTAGAAGTGATATAAGATATAACACAGTTGGTCAGGTTGTTGAATACTTTGATGTTTTTGAGAAAAAAGAAACACCTTTGAAAAATGAAGATTTGAAAGATGAACCTCTTTTAAAAGAGACATCAAGCGTTAGAAGAATGGATATCACGTATGATAAAAACAGGGTGTTTTCTTATGTAGAGGTCTCTAAAACAGATGATTCAGAAGAAACCAAAACGGATGTTAGGCATGCTACTTTTTATAATAGTTTAGGGCAAGAGAAAACTTATAAAGGTGAAGGTCGTCGCTTTTTATTGAAAGATGGACGTATTCTTTTAGATATTAGAACAAGAACGCAACGCCTTGGTATTACTTATAATGCGATTGGGCAAGTTGTGGGTTATCGTGATCACGAGTGGAACTCTTCAGATCCATCTAATAGTAAGTGGACGGTTCGCCTAGGTGCTAAATATGACAAACTAGGAAGAATTGTTGGATATACAGACGCAAGTAGAAGTTTGAAATCTCTTGATCTTTTAGAAAAGGTTATATTAGAAAATATAAAATATGATATTTTGGGTCGTAGAGAGGCTTACACTGAAACAATAGTTGAAAGTAGTTTAGCATCGACAAAAGATAGTAACATTTTTTCTAGATCGCGTAGAAGCTCTTATCAGAATGTTCTTTATGACGCGTTGGGTCGTAGAAAAAGTTATGAGAATATATCAACGAGTTCAGATGCTAAAGACATGGTTTTGCATACATCGTGGGAAGCATTATCTTATGATAAAAATATAGGAAAGGTATCTTCCTATAGAGAGCTTTTGACACGCTTTGGCATTGATTCAGAATCTGTTCAGATTGAGACAATTCGTGATAATGTTATTTTTGACAATCTTGGTAGATCGATCAGTTATACAGACACCATTCGTGATTTTTCTACCCCAGAGATTACACAAGAGACCTCTAGGATTAATACAGATTATGATCAATTAGGGAGAGTGACTTCTTATAAAGATGTTGAATATAAATATGCTGGTGGTAATGTTGTTTCTAACTTTATTACTGAGAGAACGAATACATATAACACACATGGTCAAGTTGATTCATTTTTTGAAAAAAGAATTGTCAATGGTGTGACAAGCTTTTTGGAGAGAAGAAATATACATTATAATAAGCTTGGTCAGGTTTCCTCTTATAAGGAGATAAACAAAACCTTTGACAACATAGAGAAAAAAACTGTTTGGGGTATGACATATGATGGAATGGGGCGTCTTTTATCTCAAAATACGCGCACGGAAGATAGAGATGCTAATGTAAATATAAGTTATACATGGGATATGAAATATGATATTGCAGGTCGAATGATTTCTAAGAATGAGGATCGTATCGATAATGGTGTCTATTCTTTAGACTCTAAATGGGAAGCTGGACTTTCTTCAGATATGATAGAAAAAATCCTATCGTATGGTTTTTATACAGAAGAGGATCTTTCTTCTCCTATTTTTGATGAAAGAGGTAACTTGCTGGTTTCTACTGAATTTTCTTATGATAGTCAAGGCCGTCTTCAATTAACTCTTTCTAGGTATACATATAATGATAAAAATAATCGTGAGTCGGTTGAAACAGATGTTTTTGTTTATGATTCTGACGGAGAAACTGTTTCGGAATTGAAAAAGATCCAATGGAATGCATCCGAAGGATATCTTGAAACAAATATTGATATTTTGGACCATTTAGGAAATATTGTAGAAAATAGAAAAGTTGAAACAAACTATATCTTGGGATCAACGGAAATTAAATATCGCTACATTAGAGCAAAAGATGGACTTTGGACATTAAGAAAAGTTTCTCATGAAGGTACAGATCCTGACTCAAGTGGCAATCAGTATTATGATATAGAATTGTCCACACAAAGTTTTTCTTATAATAAAAACTTTCAGAGAGTTTTCGTTCAAAAAGACCTATTTAAATATAGTTCATCTGAAAATGTTTCGAAGAATGATCCTTCTGACTTTGTTTATAAAGATAGTCAATATTCACAGACATTTTATACAGAAGATGGAGATAAGCAAAAAGAAGTCATTTTTAGGAATGAAAAAGCTGTATATGGTCTTGACTCCTTAAGACAGCAGATAGGATTGATAAATGATGCTTGGCAAGAAATTGGGCTAGAGATTTCTAACTTTAAAGAGTACTTGCTAGATTTGAAAACAGAGACAGATGAGTTGAGTTCATTTTTTTCTGAAGAATTTAAAAATAAATCGAATGCTTTTCGCTCAAAATTTGTTTCTCTTGTGGTTCAAGCGGGTGCTCTTGAGCAAACTGCTCAAAATGTTGTTGATCAGCTTTTAGGAAAAACTGGAAATCTTTTTAGTATTGAAAAAATATTGAAATCTTTTTTAACGATAGATATTTTTAATATTTCCACTATTAGTACTGTTGAGATTGAAGGGTATGATCACTCTTCTAATAGGCCTAAAAAAGAAACCTTTAAAGGATACTCTTTGAATGGTCAAGGCGATTTATTTGATGGCAAAAATCCTTTATGGGACTTGAATGAAGTACGTTCAAAAAATCTAGATATATCTAAAGATATTGCTAAGAATAATTTCTTCAACGTGACTAGAGATGAGGTTAAGATATATGGGTATGATCAAAATGGTGTTCGGAGGACAGTTGACTCTTTAAATAGATTGAATAATTTGCGAGAACAGACACTTGATATCACGTATAGAAAAGATGGTTTAGTAAAAAATCGTATTTTTTTCAAAACGCCATTAAAAAAAGATGGTTCCGATATGAATCAATCTCTCTACAACTCTATTAGTTATACGTATCACTCTAATGGAAAAATTGCTCAAACACGTATACGTATGTATGAGAAATATGAAAGATTTAGTGTACAGAAGCTACAAGGGCTTTTGAAAGAGGAAGTGCTTGAAGACTTTTATGATTTTGACAAGGGTCTTATTTCTAAAAAGGTTTCTATAAAAAAAGCTTTTTCTGAAGATGCTCGTTCATCGCTTTTGATTTCTCGTGATGAAGAGGATATTGCCTATAATCTTTTTGACAATGTTCGCTCTTCTTCAAAAAAGCACTATGCTTATGTTGAGGGTAAATCTAAAGCAGGCATAGGTAGTCTTGATTTGTTGAAAGAAGGTGAGACAAGACTTTTTCTGAAAAGCGAGGAGAGGTATGATGACTATCAATATGGACATAGAGGTCAAATTCTTTCTCAAAAAATAGAGAAATACGAATATAACGTTGCAGATACTGGTCAAATAGAGATTGCTAATAAGTTAAACGATGCTGACTTTGAATCTAAATCTGATGATCTTGAAAATGTTAAGACATCGATCATTGATACGTATGTTTCTTGGTGGCAAGAACGTTATGCTTTGAATGACTCTAATCCTACTCTTATTGAAAGTATTAGGAATATCTTTATCAATCTTTTTTTGAATCCATCGGATGTTTTTCAAACGGTTCGCGACTTGCTTGCTTTTGCGATACATATCCTTGGAGAAGCTTTTAGGTTAACAAAAGAACTTTTAAAGTCACGTAGTTATGATGTGAACTTTAAATATTCGAGCTATTTAGAAAAGAAGGAAACAGGTTACCGCATCTCTTCTTATGATGTCACTGGAAAAGTTGTTCGTTCGAGAGACTTTTTTTACGATGAAAACTCTGATGTTAGAAGAAAAACAGACTTGGTTTATTACTATGAGGATAATATGAACAAGTCTTTTGACACTAATCGAGTTATTGCTCAAGAGAGAAAAGACTATGTATGGAATGAAGAATTTTTACGTTGGGACTTTGAAGTAGGCTCTAATGTTCAAATGAAATATGATGCTATAGGACGTGTTGCAAGTCGCTTTGTGACTAATATTAATAAAGGGGGAGAATATTCTCGTACAACACGTTACGATTTTCTATACGATAGAATGGATAGGGTTGTTATGGAAAAAAGATCATTTTTAGACCCTGACTATTATAAGACTATTGAAGATAAAATCATTTCTGGAGAGTTCAGTTCACTTCTTCAAGAAGGTTCTTTCTTGGAAAATTTGAACTTTCAAAATAGAGAAACGAGAAAGTTTACCTATGATGCTAGAGGGAAACAGTTATCTGTAGATTTTCGGAAGACTTCCAAAGTACCTGAAGAAAATGTAGGGGACTTGTCCGTCAATGATCAATCGAAGACGGTTCTTTCTAAATTTCTTTCCGAAGATAAAAGAGAAGGTAGTCGTGAAGAATTTTTCAATGAAAAAGGTGACCTTTATAAAGTTATCACCCATCTTTTTACAAGTGATATTCAGGGAAATGTTGTCTTGAGTGAAAAGAAGGTAGCCTATTATGATGTGACAGGACGTCGAACATCTGCTCAAATAGAGAAAACGCATAATTATCGTTTTGATGAAGAGGGACGTGTGACATATTCAAAGAAAACCCTTTTTGATGTGACAGGCGGTAACTTTTCTCAAATGCGTGGTGAGAGAGTTTTTAGAACTTTTACACAGAGTGGTTTGCTTGAAGAGGAAACGATCACCACTTATGGTTATGATCAGGAAAACTTTGAAGAAGTTCCTGGTCTTACTGTAAAAGTTAATTATGAGTATAACTTGGATAAACAAGTATCTAAAAAAGTTTCTACGGAGTACGCTAGAGGATCTAAATTGACTTTTGAAGACAATGATAAAGGTCGAGTTTCTGAAGAATATTATCAATATGATAAATATAGTCGTCCCATTAAAACTTTAAGGAAAATTTTTCAAGGGGGAGCTTTGTCTGAGGAAAGCAAAACTCTTTCTGTTTATAAAAAAGATGATGCTAATGACTATCGTCTTGAATATGAGCTTGCTTTATCGTCCTCACCATCTGGAGAGGTTCTCTCCACAACTTTTAAAAACGGATATGAGTATGTTAAAGATTTTCGTTATGATAGAAAAGGTGGTGGAAATATAAGATTAATGGAAAATGGCACCGTTGAAGGTTTAGGAGATCTTCAAAGGCGTCTTTTAGAAGAAAGGTATCAAGTTAAATCTTTTAAGTATCTTTTTGAAGGTATAAAAACAGACAAGGAAGGTTTTATTTCTTTACCTTCTGCTGAGGTTTTAAAAGATATAGCAAAATCTGACTTTGTTGTTACCGATAATAAGTATTTTGAGTATGATAATTTAGATCGAAAAACTCTTGAAGAATCTTTGTCATATGCGAATAATAAGCAGGTTAGAGGTTTGATGATAGGTCGGAGCTATAGCGGCAACACTGTTGGAGATACTTTAGCTGTTGTAGAAAATCGTAAGTCGTATGATTCGGATCAAAATCTTTTTAGGAATGAGATTGTTCATAATGAGTATGATGCTTTGAATCGTTTAAGCAAAAAAGATCAATATTTTTTAGACCCTAAGCTTATATCTTATCGTCAACAGGATATTTTCTATAACAAGTTTTCTCCATATCAAGTTCAACTTCATCGGGAAACTTCAGATATTGTTTATGATCGTGCTTTTGACCGAGTTTTGAGCAAGAATGAGCTCATTTCGACAAGAGCTTCTTCTGAAAAAAATACACAAGATAATTTTTTAAGACAGGTTATTCAGTCGTCTTTTTCTTATAATGAAAAAGGGCGTTTGAATGGCAAAGAGTCTTTGACTTATCGATCTGCCAATGTTTTGGCTGACGTTAGTGATATTCCTCGTTCAATTGAACGTGAGGTTGGACATGTTTATAACTTAAACGGTGATCTTATATCGTACAAGGTTGTTACAGAAAACTATATTGCGGATCTTGACGTTGAAAAGGGTTTGGCTTCTGTAGAAACTAACTGTAGTGATTTTTCTATGCTGTATAATTCAGCATCTAAATTGATAAAAAAAGTTCGTAAAAACTATGATATATCTCAAGTATCATCATTCTTAGAAAATCTAGAAACGATCAACTCTGAAAATATGAGTGAATACGGAAAACTATTGGACACAGAAGTTGAAAAATATTTTTATGATTCGCGTAAAAGACTTGAACGTTTTGAGAAAGTTTCTTTCACTCCTGAAACCCCTGATCCCTATAGAATTCAGAAGCGTTTTTTGACATATGAGGGGTATCGTGAAAATCCAACTCAAGAAATAGAAACAAACTGGAATTCTTCAACAGATCGTGTTTCTTTGATTTTGAAAGACAATGACTTTAAGGGTGGTTATATTTCTAATGTTGATATTAGAAGTACAAAAGTTGATGTTTTAAACCTTCTTGATAGAGATAACCTTTTGAACATGGTTGTCGCTAAAGATATTTCGGATTTGATGGATAAAAATCTTTCAAAACAGAAGTCCGTTATGAATGTCAAAAAACAAATCCACTCTTGGGATCATCAAGGACGTGGGATCTCTTATACATCTTTTCAACATGATGAATCAAAACCTCAAAGAGTTTTGGAAACAAAGCGTTTGGCGACTTCTTTTTCTGAAAATAAGGGATTTGAGGAGTTTTATTCAGAGGTTCTTTATGAAACGATAAATGGTCAAACTGTTTCTGTTAGAGAGACAGAAAAACATGTTTATTCCACAGATTTTCGTGGTAGATCCAAGGGGTATATTCTTACTGAGACTTTAAAAGATAGCAAAGGTGAAGACTATCTTAAACGTATGGTCAATAGATTGAATGCTTCTTTTGATGTTTATGATAATGAAGTGACCTTTGAGGAAGAAGAACGTGAATATGTGAATATTAGAAATGGGATAGAAGGTTTAGAAGATTCCTCTTTTTGGGTTTTAAGAAACTACTTATCAAGAGAAGTTCGTAGAGATCACTTTAAGACAGGAAACAATAAGGGTCTTTTGAAAAATGAAGAGGTATCTATTAAAAATTATGATGTTGGATCTTTTGAATCTTTAGGGAATAAAAGTCTTTTGTCTCGTGAAGAAGTTAAGAGAGAAGTACTTGCGTATGACAGAGACCTTGTTACTAAAGAAAAAATGGATAGAGCTAAATATGGAATAGGAAATACCAAAGAAGATGAGTACTTGGTAATTCAGGAGAGTATTACAAACGACAGATCTTATGATGAAAAAGGTCGGATCGTTTTTAATAAAACAGCAAAAAAAGATGACTTGAGACAAAGAAATACTCTTGAAATCATGAAAGATGTTTTATTTGATGGTTTAGATAATGTTCTGACTTTTTCTCAGTCTAAAAAAGTTACATCGACTGTTGAGCCCGCGATTATTTTGGAAGATACATTGACGAAGAGAGTAGCTTCTGAATTTTATACGGATAAACTGATCAATAGTTACGAAGTTATTCTTGATCATTTAAATGATACCGAAAGACATGTTATAAAGAAAGACAGAACATACCGTTTGGGGCAAGAGGCTTCTTCTCGAACATATGATCTTACCGTGGATATTCTTGACGAAAACTGGAAAAACTTAGAAGAAAAAATGACTAAAGAAGAAGACCCTTTTGACTTTACCTCTTTCGGAAAAGAAGTTAATAAATCTCGATCAGAAGTTGAACAAGCTGAGTTGTACTTTTTTGATGAAGATTACTTGCAGAATCTTTTTGGGTTGACTAAAGAGGAAGATTTGTTAGGAAGCACATATATAGATTCGAGGGTTATTTTTAGTGATCGGGGTGAAAATTATGGATACATAAATAATACTTGGAAAAAATCTGGTTCATTTTATTTGGACAAAGCGGAAGATGGTATCTATGATTATGTTTTTAATAAAGCTGTGAACAAATATAGCTATGATCTTTCGTTTGCTGGACAAATTTCATCAGGTTTAGAGGATCATTTTAATCTTAGTGATAATAAAGCTAAGAGAATTTTGAATATTGGTGAAGTTGAAAGGCATTTGGATAACCCTCACTTAAAAAATACACAATCTCACAATGATAATATATATGTTCTTTACAATGGTCGGGACAAAGTTAAAAATGAAGATCTACAGTTTACCCGTATTTCCTTGAGTCAAGTAGACTCTTGGGAGGGAATACAAACATCTAATCTTTTTGGAGATCTTTCTGCTGGGATAGATAACTTTGATGTGGAACCTTTTTCTCCTTCACTTGATGAAGGTTTGCCTTCATATGTGAAAGGTTTTTCTTTACATTTCTTTAGAGATCCTGAGATTGATGATGGGATTGAAACGGGCTTACGTTCTCTTGAAGGCGAAGAGAGAGAGGTTCGTTTGAACCATTGGTCTTTTACCGGGGATATGCAAGATAAATTTGACTTTTCTTTAGTCCGTCGTGTTGATAGCGATTTTTATACGGAAACTTCTGAAGATGCAACTTACGGTCAAGCTAAAGGTTATACGGAGTATGCTATTTCTGCTTCTGGAGCAGAGACAAAAACAGTACGAGATAATATTTCTTACTATGTCCCTAAAAAGTTTGATCCAGAGACCGACGTTGCTGAACTATATGAAGATATGTATAAGGAATATGTCGAATCTGTAACTCATCAGATAGGTTTGGAAAAAGCTTATGACGAGAAAACTTATAATCGTAGTGATAATTTTGAAGCAGAGAACTTACGTTCAAGAGGAATTTTAGGAAAAATTCATTCTTACGCTCAATCTGAAAGATCTAGAAAGCATTGGATTGATGATGGAGATAGTAAAGAAGGTCGCATACAGTATTGGTCAGAAGATGGTGAAGAGGTTGTTTTTATTAAAGATTTCATAATCAACTTTGACGGAGGGTCCTTTCGCTATCAGTTGGAGGAAAAGGATATCTCCGTACGATTGCAACGAAAAAAGGGTCAAGTGAAAAGTTTTCGAGAAGAAACAAGTGGTCCGGAAGATCCAGGTTCAGAGTTTTCTTCTGGAAATCACCTATATGATTCACAAGGTCAAGCTATTTATTCAGAGAGAGCTGTGCTAAAGAAAAGGGGCCGAGAGCAAAAAGGTAAGAAAGATGAAAACGGACAAAAGACTACACTTGTTTATGATTTTGAGCAAAACTTTAACACATATAATGCTTATGGCTATATGCTTGCTACTTATACTTATTACAGTTTTGATTTTGCCAAAGTCACGCTCTTTTACGAAATGGGAGAAAATGTGACTGATATCGTGAGTTTGAATCACGGAGAAAAACGCTTTATAGCTAATATCGATCAACAAAATGAACAAGTCTATCTCCAGGCTTATGATTCCTTAGGTCGAAATGATGTTGACTTTTCCAAAGGGGTGGAGGCTTTTGCTATCAGTTTTTATATTTTAATCGAAGAAACTGGTACAAATGTTGTTGGTACAGCTATTGGAGCTCTTTCTAATCTTTTTACAGGCAAAAAAGAAATGACGAGTAATAGTGCATCAGATCAGATAGAAGATAACTCTGATCGTGCTGAACTTTTACGTAATGCTTTAGATGAGGATATACAATCAATCTCCATCGGTTGGCAGGATAAGTTTAAAACAGTAGGACTTCAGTTGGCGATGTCCTTTTTACACCTTTTAGGAGGTATATTTTTTGCTGTGATGGCTTTAACCCTTGGAGGGGCTGTTCTCCCCTTGCTTCTTTCGGTTTTGGCAGTTGGGATGCTTTATTCTGCGACTAGGATTATTATTCATAGTATATCAGCAAATTTTCTTGCAGATACACAGGAAGAGAAAGATAGACAGAGATCTCTTGCTTCTAAGTATTCAGCATTTTTTATTACGGTTATTTTTGTGGAGTTTCCAAGTTTCTTTTTCGGCTTATTGGGATTAGCTGCAACAGCTTTGAGAAGCATGTACGATATGTGGGAATCTCTTAAAGGTTTTTCCTTAATATATGTTGGTTTTATGGAAGGTCTTTTAGGTTTGCCTGAAGGTTGGATATACGACACTTTTGTTGATACGATATCAGATTGGACCGAAGGTGCAAAAGGCGGAGCTATTGCTGTTTTTTTAGGGATGTTGGTTATTTCATTTCTTATGCTTTTGATTGGAGGCGTTGTTGGGACAATGTTTGCTTTACCTTTAGTTTTTGCTTCCGTAGATGCTTCGTTCATTTATACAGATGATCAAAAGCAAAATGTAAGAGTTAAGAGAGAACTTAATAAAAGCAATCTTTTTACAGAGAAGTACCATCAAGTCGCTCGTGTAGTTGGAGGAATTTTTGGCTTGCTTTTTATGAGGACTTTTAGGCAAGCGAAACAGGGTCTAAAAAAGAAGTTTGAATATGCTGATAAGCATCTTAAGTCATTGCAAAGACAGAAAAAAACCTTAAAAGAGATCAAGAAAGTTAAAGTGCTTGATAGAGCCCAAGTCCGTCAGGTGAATATGTTGGCAAAAGCTTTAGAAAAGCATATGCATAAGGAACTTGCGGAGTTAGGCTTTACGACGGTCACTTTACATCTTTATAAGGCATTATTTTTTATATCTAAGATTTTCTTGGGTACGGTGTATTCATTGGCTTCGATGCCTATGAAGATTTATGGTTTTGTTAATAGAACGATTCTTCAGGGTATTGGTGGGTTAAGGATGAGACTCACAGGATATTTAAGAGGTAAAATGGTTGATAGATCTAATTCTTTCGAAAAAAAGTTTGATTCAGGCTCGAAACAAACTTTAAAATCGGATGCTAAGTCCTCTTCTTCTCCGCAAAGGCCTAGATTGAGTTTTGTTCAGTTCCTGATAACTATGTTTAATCAATGGGATAGATTGATGGATGTTTTTGGAGATCTCCTATATAGGTCATCTTATGAGCGCAAGCACAATGGCTTAGATATTAACTCTGGTATAGTTAGGTTTTCTTCGGGCAAAGGTATTGCGACTTATCAAAAAGTTTACAAGGGCTCTTTTGGACAAAAGTTAGCTAAAGGTCAATTTTCGGGTGTTAAAATGGATGAGAATGGGAAATTAAAGGTTAGGACACCTAGTGAACTGATTAAGTTTTTGAGAGAGAATGCGGCAGACCATAAACTGATAAGTAGGATTGATGATGTTCAACAAATCTTTATTAAAGCACAAAGTAGGAGCAGTAACTTTGACAATTCTAAGATGTATCTTCTGGAGCCTGGAAACACAAATAAAGTTACCGATTTTTTCTGGAATAACTTGCGCCCTAGCAAAGAGCAGATCCAACTTAACTTGAATGCGATGCCTTTTAGAAGAAGGATCATAACTTTGCGCTATTGGAAGAATAAATATAGAAGCTGGATTTGGGAAGAAAGCGATAGTAATCAATTTCAGGGGAAGAAGAAGGGGCGTATGCAGCATTTGCTTGGTAGCTTAATGGAGAAGATGACTCAACCTTTGAAAAAACTTTTTGGCAAAGGAAAAGATGAGTCTTTCTCTTTATCTATGATGTTAAAGAGATGGCATTATGAGTCCTTTTTGAAATCGCAACTAGGAACAAAAGTTGCAGAGTCTTTTCGCTCTCGTTTAGAAGAAAAGCCTTCTCAATATCTCACCACTTTGGCTGAATTCATGTTTAAAGATAAGGTTTTTGAGGGTAAAGCGGTTAATCAACAGGAAATGTTAATCAAGGTTTTTAAAGATATTGTCTTATTAAGAGAACAAGGTTTCGATGCTTTTAAAACATCTATAAAGGATTTTGATTCTAAACCTGGAGCTAAGGATTCAAGTACGAAAGCTTCTACTTTAGACGTAGAGATAAAGAGAGTCTATAATCGTTTGCAAAAACTTCATCAAGCAAAGCAAACTGAAGACTGGGAGCATGGACAAGCTAAGTTAATTCTTGAAAATTTGGTTCAAAATACGGTTGGTCTTGCGGTTATGTTACGTTATTATGACATAGCAAAGGCTCAAAACGTTTCAGATCCATCCTTTGTTGCAGAAAGTTTTGTAGGTAAAGGCTATTTTCTTTTCGCAGAATCATTTATTCCTAAGTTAAGAGTATATAAAACTCTCTATGGTGGTTACAGTTCGGATGGTGAACTATCAGAGACCTTAGATCAATTAAATGGAGATACATTAGCTAACTTGAAGAGGATATCGGAGGTTTTGAGTGGAGATCAAACTGCTCGGGCTGACTTTTTAGAAAGAGTGAAGGCTTCCTTTCGGCCGATACCGAAAAGATCTTTCTTTGCTAGAAAAGTTGCTCTTGATGAAAGTGCTTTGAACTCTATGGCTAAAAAATTGGGATATTCTGACTTTCAAAGCTTAAAAATAGAGCAACAAGTTGCTGTTTTTATGGCTATTTTTAGAAATGTAAAAGTTTTGAAAGATTTGAGTACTTTTTTTGGAGAAGGTGAACTAGAAGTTGTTCTTTTGAAACATGTGACTGGAACAGAAAGCTTTAAAGATTCATTGGGTAAAGCTATAGACAGTTATAAAGGCAAACAAAAGGAGGGTCAGGAATCTTTACCGCCAGAGATCCTCTCTCTTCATAGCAATTTAAACTTAACAGATACTTCTAGAGGTGATGGTTCTTCCAAATCTTCTCAAATGTCTAAATTGTTGTTGAACGAAAAATTTTTACATCATGAAAAATGGTCAGAATTTCAAAAAAATGCTGAGTTCAACAAAGCTAGAGATGCTGCCATGGATATTTTTGCAGGTCAACAAGCACATCATTTGGCACAACTTCCCGATAGTTTTGATATAACTTCTGGAACTTTTACTTATGATCTTTTGAAAAAAAATATTACAAGTATCTTGGAAAAAGAATCGCTTAGGGGAGGATTTCTTGCAACTTTATCTAAAGATAACTTGAAAGGCTTAGCAGAGTTGATTATAGATAGATTGGTCCACCATAATTTTGGATTCTCAAAATCTTCGAATCAAGGAATAACGCACTTAAGGATAAATATTGAAGGTTTAAGCTTGTTTGAAACTAAACTAAAAGAGGTTTTTTCAGAGCTAAAAATAAATATTTTAAGAGTTAGTGAAGTTTATAATGCGTTTAGATTTGATTCTTTTCAACTTGGCCAAGCTGGAGATCCATTATTTCAAATTCTTGCTAAAACGGCTTCAGGCCATTCTGCTATGTTTTTGAATTATGGAGAACTGATTAGTAAAATCGCAAAGGAGCAAGGTCTTTCTAATCTATCTCTACAGCAACAGTCTGATATCGTTAGACAAATGGAGAATATTATGACTGAGAAGGTCGGTTATTCTAGACAAAAGACTTGCTTTGATAAAACATATGACTATGATTCTAAGTGGCAGAAGTTTAATGAGACCTTTTTAATTCAAGGTGAAAAAGGGATGATTGATATGCCCAAACTTATAGACGTTCTTCTTAAAAGTTACACTCAGAGTCCTTCATTCAAGTCTGCTTCTTTTAATAAAGAGTCTCTTGCTAAGATAGCACATTCTACAGCTATTTTTCTTATGTTTACACGTCAATTGGAGACTTTTGCGAAACATATGAAACTCTTCAATAATAGGGAATTCAACTTCTTACCTATTCAGTTGGAAGGTATAATTGCTTTGTTGATGAAAGACTTTTTAGCGGCACAAATTCCAACTGGTGGTGGTAAAACGACAGCTGTGAATCCTGCGGTAGTGATGTTTCTATTAGGTTCAAATGGCTATTGGAGAAACTCTCATAAGGTTGTTATAGAGGTTCCCGAAGAAGGAAAAATATCTGAAATGGATAATGTTCAATTTAGATATATTTTGAACTCAGAGTTTGGATCAAACACGAGTAAAGACTGGACAGCTCAATTGAGAAATGCTAATTTGGGAGGTCCCGCCGAAGTTGAAAAATTGATGAAAGCGAGAGTTGTTTTTACGGCGACGGATGCAATGAACTTTCTTAAATTGAATGCGGATAACCCTCATAAGCCCGAAAGTCGTGATTCTATTAAAGTTTTAAATGAGCTACTTTCAGGGACTAGGGTTGTTGATGAAGTTCATAAATATCTTAATCCTAAAAGCTTTGTGACAGGGACTGACGGACAGGAGGTTTCTATTGGGAAAACTAATGCTGCTCTTGCGTATTATGTAACCCAAGAGCTTTATAAACTTATCGAAAGCGAGATGAAGGTGCAAGGGATGGCGGACGCAAAAATATTTGACGGCAAGAAACTAACTCAAAAGGTGGAAAAATTCCTTTTGAAAGAAGGTGAGGAGTTAGGCACAGGAGCTTTGCGTTTTAAAAGATCAGATATTGGTCAAGGTGGAGACGTAACTTTTTCAGCTGAGTTGAAATGTAAACTTTTAAAAAGATTAACGAATGATAAGTATTGGGGTGTTTCATTAGGCTTAAAAGATTATGCTCTTAGTAAGAAAGCATCAGAAGTTTTGAAAACCTATGGTGAGAAAAGTAATGATGGTCAGGTGAAATATTCAGAGGCAGAGTTATTTAATCGTATGAAAAGTATTTATGATGAAGGTAAGAAGGATCCTTATTCTCCACCTCAGTTTGTTTTTCGTTTTTTAGATAGGTTTGCTCAAGCTTTGGGAGGATTGACATCTAATAAAGAGTTACAAAATAGATTTGGTCAGAACCAAGCCTATTTTCTTGAAGTTGATTCAAAAGGTTTTATCACTCGTGATACCAGTGGAGTTATGAAAATTGTTCCTATGACAGGTGGTGAAAAACAGCCTGATCAGAGGTTCACCGAGTCTGAGCATGTCTTGAGTTTAGCCCTTGTGACTTTGTCATCAACAATCCCTAAAGGAGGTTATAGAGATCCTAAAGAGTATGCAAAAATAATTATAAATGATGCTAGTCAAATCAAGTTGCAACCCGAGTCCTATTCGACTTCTATTCCTCAACAACTCTTAGCGATTAAAGAAGCTGGTGGGAGCTTTATGGGGTTTTCAGGATCTCTTACACAAGTTTCCGTTGCTTTATTACGTCAGTTTGGTGTTTCCACGTGGGAAACTTCTCAACCTGATATTTTAATAGATGGTAATGTTTTTGCTAAATATACAGAAGCTCCTTTGACAAGATTACATTCTAGTGAAATGAAGGTATTTAATGAAAAAACAAGTGTGAAAGAAGCTTTTATTCAAGGTGTAGAGAATAAGAATAAGGTTTCTCATGCTTATAAAGAAACGATAGAAAATGCCTTGAGAGAAATGTTAAAAATGGATAAAAGTATACAGATGACAGCTAAAAAAGTTGAATATATCATCAGTATGAAAGAAAATATTGTTCAATTTTTCTTGTCAGGCGGTAAAAATATTCAGAAATTTCTAGATACCAATTGCGCGCAAAATTCAGAATTAAAAGCCTTTACTAAACTTTTTATAGAAAAAGCTTTGAGTCATCGTGATACTCGTGGGTTGGAGAATATTGAACTTGTTAAGAGTTATATTTATCCTGAAATTGAAAAACTAGAAAATCTTTTAACAGTTATCAAGAGAGAGGCTTCTTATATAAAGAGTAAAAGTTTATCTTCTGCTGAAAAACTAGATTTAGCTTCACGTGTTGTTCAATTAAGGTTAGAGGGTGGAGAAATTGCTGCTAAAGTCCTTTTGGATGTTTTAGGTAAAGACTATTCTCTTGTAGGCGAACGCGGAAAAGAAAATTATATTCAGATTGACCAAGCATTAGAGGCGGCTCTTAACACGAAAATTAAAGCTGTTGTGGAAAAGATGACTATTGATAAAAATGGACCTAACGGTCATCTTTTGGTTGTTGATTATACGATTTCCACAGATATGTCTAATCTTATAACTTTATTAAATGTGATGGGGGAAAAAGGACAAGATGTTATTGTTAAAGATCTTGTGGGTGACTGGCGTTTGTTTTTAAAGGAAGATTATCACTCTTGGGTAGATAATGCGACAAAGCAAGTTAATTTTTCTGTTTCGCGCTTGATTGATCAAGATATGGCGAAGAGCTTGTTAGATAGTGGAAAATCAAAAGTTCCAGACGGTTTATTGCTTAATAAGGGGAATCTGCTAAAAGATAAAGATGGATGTATTTTTAACATGAGAGATACCACCGGTTTCACTGAGAATGCACGTGGTTTGAATATAGGTGCGGTGTATTTATTTCCGGCAGGTGCTACAGGGACAAACTTGGAGATGTCTGGACTAGGTAAGTTTCGACAAAAAGTTTTATTTTTATGTGATAATAAAGCGAGAAAGTCTGAGGTTCAACAAGGTCTTGGTAGAGATCGGGGATTAAGAGTTACGTTGGAAGAACAGGGTCAGAGAATAACTGTAAAATTTCATTCAGACAGAGAGCTTTGGTTTTTTAAGAAAGATGCGTGGGATGGAAAGTTTTATTATGAAAAAGATGGAAAAGTTAAAAGTTCTGAATTATTTGAAGGTGATCAAAACGCCTTAAGAATAAATATTTCGAAGTTTTTTCATATGATAAATCAAAATGATATTACTGCCGAAAGAGCTCAAAACTTTCATGTTGCTACTGAAGCTTTTTATGCCCCTCATAGGCAACTTATACAGTCATTGATAAAATTGTTGAAACCCTATAGAAATCTTACAGAAGAGTTGGCAAGTGCTTTTAAAAATTGTAAGCAAAATTTGATCAATGTTCAAAATGAAAAAGCTAAAGCGGTACAAAATGTTACCCTTAATACGAAGAGTACTCAAAAAGTTTTAGAAGAGATGTTTGCAGACGCCAAAAAGAGTTTTATTAAACTTTTGGATGCTTTGCAAGGTGAGACTGTAAAATCTAAGTTAGCAAGTACTTTGTCTACAGAGAATCAGCATCCTTGGGGTGCAGTTAATGCATTGCCTTCTAATACTAATTACAATAGACTAAAAGCGGAGATGGCGGAGATTTTTAGGCTACACCGAGAAGGTCTTGATGGAGACTTGAAACTTTCTAGATCTGTTTCAGAAGCAAAGGCTTCTTCGGCCGGTAGTTTGCTAGAAGCTTTTACCATTAAAGATGTTGTTAAAGTTATTGAAGGTTTAGGAGTTAATGACTTGTTGATCAAAACAAATCAGAAAACCTATTCAGGAGAAATCACTAGATCTATTCTTACTGAGAAGGCTATGAGCAAAACTCTTCAAGAAAACTTGGGAACAGTAGACAAATCTTTAGATGCTACTCTAGTTAAGGAGGCTAAGGATAGTGCGCGGGATGTGATCATGAAATCATCTTATTATAAGAAGGCTCTAGATAAAGCTAAAAATGCACAAGCTAAGCGTGTAGAGGGTCTAAAAAAAGGTTTTTTTAAGAAAGCTTATTATTATTGGGCTAATCGTAGACTTAAAGAACCGGTTTTTGATGAATGGTCTTCTCTTACGAGTGAACAAGAGTTTGAACGAGTTTTGAAAGCGAATAAAAAAACTTGTGCTTGGTATTTGATGTATACTGCTGATTTCTTGGGAGAGAAACTTTCTTTAGAGGACAAAAAGAAGGAAGCTTTAAAAAGAGTTATCAAAGAATTTGGTATTTCGAAAAGGCCTGGTGCTAGGGGCCCTAAAACCTTGAATGGTGCGAATTTGTTCAAGTGGTATCAGTCAACGGGTTCTCACTGGTATGAAAAGAAAGATTCTTGGATGACTGTTGATCAGTATGACTGGTTAAGGTCACTTCTGTTTCTTTCTTTGGAATCTTTGGAATACTCAGAAGATAAAGTTGTTAAAGGCAATGATGTTGCGACTTATCAATTTAACGACGACTTGGAAAATTTTAACAAATATGTTAGAGAGTCTACGGTACAAGTTGATATGCCTTTTAATAGAGCATTGCGCGAAATAAATGCCGATGGTGTGGACCAGGTTTATTTTATTTATGGTGTTGAGATAAATAAAGTTGAAGTTGCTTCCTACGAAGGTAAAGAAGTGACACAGCTGACTTTAAAAGTTGATTATCTTGCCTCTAAGGGTACTCCTAAGACGACTGAGATTGTTCTTGTTAAAAACTCTCCACTTTTTAATAATAATGCTTTGGCCTACTTAACTCTTTCTGAATACTTTTCTGGCAAAGACGATTTTTTAAGAGTAGGAGGATATAATCATTCGCTTAATGAAAATGCAGACTTTCAAGGCAAATTATATAATCTATCCGAAGACAGAGTGAAACAGATCGCTTCTTTAAATGCTCAAGAAGTTGGGCAAACTTTAGAAGACTTTAGTCCACGTGAGTCTAGATTTTTGAAGTTATTCAAAAAAGAAAGCTCTATCCGAAGAGACTACAAACAGCGTAGACAATTGAAATTGATGACCTTATTTCGTGAACAGTGTTTTTCATCTTATAAAAAGGCACTTACCTTAGCTAAAGAGGCTGGATTGAAAGATGAAGATTTGAATACATTTTTAAAGAAATATGACGAAGAGTTCTTTCTTACGATAAGATCAGGTTTTCAAGACGCTTCCCGCGTTTGCGATGAACATGGGATCAATTCTTTTAATGATTTCTTGATTCTTGAAGCAGCCTCTAAAACCTTAAAAGGGATAGACTTTTTGAAAAATGAGCCTTTACTTAAAAAGTACTTTTTTCAAAAGCTCCAAAAAACAAATGGATCTTTGGATGACAAAAGTTTAAAAGATTTATTGAAAAAACTTATTGAAAATAAATCTTATAAAGATCCTGCTGACTTAACTGATAAAGAAAATGAATTTAATCAACTTTTTGATAAAATTTTACAGGAGACCTTATTGGAACATCCTGAAATGGTTCAAAAAGGTCATTCCCTTTTTGAAGATACTTTGAAAAAGCCGAAGTTTTTTCGTCGGGTTTTTAACTTTGTGACAGGGCGTCGTCTTTATAAGTTAAAGTCTTTTTTAAATAAACATTTTATCGAAAAGCTTGGAGAAAAAAGAGCATCTGAAAAAAAATATGAATGGTCAAAAACTCTTTTTTCTGAATTTTATCGTTCTTCAGGTTTAACATCTTTTAAATCTCTTGGGAAAGATCCCCAAATCAATCCAAAATTCGAGGACAATCCTGATTTTCGTATTAATCCAATGTCTTTCTTTGTTGGGCAATCTTGGCTAAAAGTTAGAGAACGTTTTTCCGAGGGAAAATCTGGATTACCTGACATGGGGAAGATGGGCGGAATGGCAGAACTTCAAAAACTTTTTGAGCAATATCAAGGTGCAGGAAAAGAAGATGATAATAGTGTGAGGATCTTGTTAGACACTAAAGAACTAAGCACAGTTATAGCTAATAGGCCATTTGGAGTTGATAATCCATTCATCCCTTTGAAAACAGATTTGTCAACAGAGTTAAGAAAGGCTTTAAGTGACTCCAGAGAAGAAGGTAAGTCTTTAGAGCAACACGAAAAGTGGGATCAGAGGTACATAGAAATCCGCACCTATAAGGATTGGAGGACGATTTTATTAGCTCTTGGAGACAAAATAAAAAAATCTACGAGTGAAGGCGAAGATGCTTTTTCCATTACTCTATTTAAGTTGTTATCAGAAATATATGCAAAGGAACGTCCCGAAGTTCTAAAAAGAAGACAGAGTGCTTTGCTTTATAGAGATCAGGCACAGACTTTGGTCCAGTCCTTAGATGAGTATCGTCAACTGATTGGGAAAGTTGAGACACCTGATATTCCTGCTGGTGAGAAAGATAGTTTGATTGAGGATATAAAGAAAAACTATGCCTCTATGAAAACACTTTTTACGTCTTTATTTGCGTCAGATCTTAATATGACTAAGATTTTTGAAGAAATGGAGTATGTTGAAGGAGAAGGTTCAGAGCTCAGAAATGCTAATCAGTTACGCTTGAAAAATGTTATAGAAAAGAAAATAGAGGATTTTGAAAAACTTTTAGACGAGAAAGAGGAAAAAATCTTAGAGCTAGATAATTGTTTAAAGGGAGATGAAGTGAGATTTGAAGGCTATCACCTAAAGGAGCTTTTGAATGTTTTAGAATTAGATATCTTTACACACTGTTTTGATAAAGACTTTGTGGAAGAATCGTCAGGTGGGACTTCTGCTCCTGGACAAGTAGAGTCTGCTACTCTTTTTAATCGTTTTAAAGGTAAACATAAAGACTATGTTTTGCAATCACCTTATACTGAACTAGAAAAAACTGAAAATATTGACGAATATTTCAAATATACTCAATTGAGTATAGAAAATGAAACACAAGCCGGATACGTTTTTGCAACCCAATTTTTAAAATTTGCGCAAAAGGCAATAAGCGAAGGTGTAGATATTAAATCTGAATCTTTTTTTCAAAAACTACTTGAAAAAGTTACTACTATTTATAATGCAAATACAAGTTTATTTGACCAATTTTACATGAATAAGATTGATTTGGCTTACTTAGGTTATTTCTCTTTGTTTTCGACGGAGGATTTCTTTGAAAACATGACAGATTGGGAGAGCTTTAAAGATGCTTCTCTAGTTCTCTACTATAAACATCTTGTTCAGTTACATCAAAATTATAAGCAGGAATATCCTTTAAAGAGAGACACCTCTATAGATGTGACCGAGACGACTCCTTCTGTGAGTCAGATCTTAATATTCACGGAAAGAATAGTGAGGATTAAGCATGATCGTATGGGAGAATATAAAGATATCTATTCAAGAGCTGCTTAATTAGATAGTTTTTCTTTTGGTGTTTATTTGAGAATCTATAAAGGTAAAGAAAGAATCTTAAGAGGAAAAAATCAGTGGCGATACATTGGCTTGATGGTTTTATACTTTTTATCCTTTTCTGTACGATTTATTGGGGATGGAAAGAAGGTTTAACTGGAGAAGTTTTTCGTTTTTTAAGTGTGGTGGCAGCACTTTTTTTTGCCTTTAAGTTCACACACGTGTTATCTTCAGAAATCGCGACTTTTGTTAGGTTACCTTATTTTTTTCTGAAGCTTTTTTCCTTTTTTGTGATTCTTATTTTCACGTATGTGCTTGTTCAAGGGGTTAAACTTGCAACACAAAAGTATGGTGAGTCAACAAACTTTTATGATCGCTTAGAGCGTTATGGAGGTCTTTGTGTTGGTTTTTTAAAAGGTATGATTGTGGTTTTTATGTTTTTAGCTTTATTGGGGACTCTTGAATCTCCGAAATTATCTGCTCATATTAAGTATCGTACATTTTTGGCTTCTTGGATGGTTCTTCAGATGCCAAGGTTCTTTGATTATATGGCAGGTTCTTGGAGGGGTCGTAGAGTTTTGATCCTTAGAAAGTACTTCAATGATATGGCTAACCGTGTTCAAAATCCTCCTATGAGGCATTTCTAACCTCATAGAGGAAAATCATTTATTTCTATGAATCGTGTTTCGAGGGAATGTATCCAAGATATTTTAAAAAAAGTTGATATTGTAGATATTATTGGAGAATATGTTCAGTTAAAGAGAGTGGGGCAAAACTTTAAAGGTTTGTGTCCGTTTCATCCAGAAAAGACCCCTTCATTTAGTGTAAACTCATCTAAACAACTTTACTACTGTTTTGGATGTTCTGCAGGGGGTGATGTGGTTAAATTCCTTATGGAATACAACCATCTTTCTTTTTTGGAAGTTTTGGAATACTTGGCCAAAAAAGTAGGTCTGACCATTTCTTTTGATTCCGAAAAAAGTCAGCGTCGTAAAAATGAGCAGGAGCGAGCTTTGGATGTTCTAAACTCTGCTATGTTGTATTTTCATAAAATGCTTTGTCATGACTCTTTGGGTCTAAAAGCTAGGGATTACTTGGACAGTAGGAACTTAACTGAGGAAACGGTTAACTATTTTCAAATAGGTTTTGCTCCGGCAGGTGGACAAGGACTTTTGTTGGCTGCAAAAAAAAAATCAGTAAAAGATGAAGACTTGCTTTTAGGAGGGTTGATTTTACGTAAAAGTGACGAGAGTTTTTGTGACCGCTTTCGTTCTCGACTGATGATTCCTATAGGAGATATTCAAGGAAGGGTTGTTGCTTTTGGTGCACGTGCTATAGGGAGTGAAACTCCAAAGTATTTGAATTCTCCTCAGACGTGTATTTTTAATAAACGTAAAATATTATTTGGACTAGATAAGGCAAAAAAAAATATTGTTCAAGCGAAGAAAGTGATCGTGGTTGAAGGATATTTAGATTGTATAAAAATGTTTCAAGAAGGTCTGAGAAATGTTGTGGCAACACTTGGAACGGCTTTAACAGAGGACCATGCGAGTGTTCTTAAAAGGTTGGTGGACCATATTATTATTATGTACGACTCGGATGTTTCTGGGCAAACAGCGACATTGAGGGCTATAGATATTTTTCTGGAGCAAGACTTTCGTGTTGAGGTTGTTGTTTTGAAGGGTGCCAAAGATCCAGATGATTTTTTGAATCGTTTTGGGGTTAAAGCATTACATGATATGATGGAAAATTCAAAACGCGACTTTTTTGATTTTCAATATGATTTTTTTATGCAGAAATATGATGAATTTACACCAGAGCTTAAAAAAGCGACTGTTGCTGATAAACTATTTGATAGTTTGCTAAAAATTGATAACCATATTGTTCGTAAGGAATATTTGAAAAAAATGGTAGATTTGATGGGTTCAGATCTTTCGACTTTAGAAATAGAGTTCTCTAAAAAACAGAAGGGGCAGCCGAGACCGGACTTTCTTTCCTCTTTTGGGGATAAACCTTTGCTTGAGAAAAATGAATATGATTTAGCTGAAAAACATATCATAAGGATGCTTTTAAGAGGAAAAAAATATTTTGATCAATTGTGTCAATGCATAGATACATATGTAATATCTTGGCAACACAAAGAGATTTATTTTTTGATAAATTTATTTAAGGATAATGGTTATATACTTGGTAAAGATGTTTTAGAGTATGCTGAAGATGATGAAAACCTTAAAAAATTATTGATGGAGCTTTTGGTCGATGACAGTGTTCCTATTGATGTTCAAGATAAGGTTTTTTTGGATTCTTTGAGATCTCTTATTTTAAAAAAATTGGATCAAGACATTTTGAAGCTTAGTCAATCTATGAAATATGCTTCACCAAGCGATCAATTAGATCAAAAAGATAAGCTACAGAATTTAATTAAGATGAGAATAAAAATGAATCAGGAAGGTATTTTTTATGACGTTGATTCCAAAAAAAGAAACGAGCACGAATAAAATGTGGCATCGAAAAAAATATGGAAACAAAGAGGCGATGGGAGAACCTTTTTTCCCTAAAAAAGTTGCGAAGGTAGCATCTTCAGATGACTTTAATGACATGGATGATTCAAAAGAATTCAATAAAATGCCCTCACAGGAAGATATAGAAAAATCATTGGAAGAAACCTATGAGGAAGAGAGTTTACATGAAGAGCCTTCTTCTCAAGATCAGTCACACTTAAGATCTCTTGACTCTCAGGAAGGCAAGGCGATTATTGAAGCTATTATAAAAATGGGTAAAGAAAGAGGAGTTATCACCTATGGAGAAGTGAATGACTTTCTTGAAAACTTTAAGGTAGATGTTGAAGAGTTTGATCAAATTTTTACAAAACTTAGCGAGAAGGGTGTTCGTTATGTTGATTCAGTTGAAGAAGCAGATACATTAATAAATTCCAATAAGACAAAGTCATCGGCTAAAAAGAAGGAAGATATTTTACCTCCTGTATCTATGGACTCTGTGAAAATGTATTTGCGTGAAATGGGAGAAATTGATCTTTTGACTCACGAAGAAGAGATTGCTCTTTCAACAAATATTGAAAATGCTGAAATTGCCTTAAAAAGTAGTGTTTTTGTTTTAGGCTATTCTTTGAAAGATCTTAATGCTCTTGAAGAACCTATCGAAAAAAAAGAGATTGAAATTGAGGATTACTTTAAAAGAGTCTCTCCTAAAGATTTGAACAAATTTCCTGATTATTTTAAAAAAAAATTGAAAGAAGCTAATTCTTTATATAGACGGATATCTCTTTATCGTACAAAGTTAAAAAAAGCGACGACTTTAAAAGATAAAGAGCATTTTGAAGTTTTGGTTCAACGGATAGGTGCAGAATTTTTAGAAAAAATCAAAGAGTTTCATTTGAGCGCATTCTTCTTGGATACTTTGCTACAAAAAATCGAAAAGAATTTTGAAATAGCTTGTGACATGCATAAGATTATTGAAAATGCTACGGATACAAGTACACGTGAATATGCTCGTGCTTTAAAAAAATTCAAACACATTGAAAAAGAGAGCAGAGTGAGTTGGCAAGGTTTTCAAGAAGCTATGAGACTTATCGGCAAGGCTTCTAGGGAGTTGGCAGCTTTTAAAAAAGAACTTACGAATGCTAATTTAAGGTTGGTTGTGTCAATCGCTAAAAAATATACAAACAGAGGACTATCGTTCTTGGACCTTATTCAAGAGGGTAATATTGGTCTTATGAAAGCCGTTGATAAGTTTGAGTATAGGCGAGGTTATAAATTTAGTACATATGCAACTTGGTGGATTCGTCAAGCTATAACTCGATCTATTGCTGATCAGGCACGAACAATACGTATCCCTGTTCACATGATAGAAACAATAAATAAATTAATGAGAGCGTCACGACAACTTTTACAAGAACTTGGTCGTGAACCCACTTCAGCAGAGATTGCGGTGGAGATGGATTTACCTGTTCAAAAAGTCCTAGGCATAATGAAGATTGCTCAAGAACCTATTTCTCTACAAACACCCATTGGTGAAGAAGGGGATAGTCTTTTTGGTGAATTTATAGAAGATAAAAACTCTTTATCTCCTTCTAATGCTACAGCCTATAAGATGTTAAAAGAACAAATAGCTACGGTTTTAGATTCTTTGACGGATAGAGAGCGAAAAGTTTTAGAACTGAGATTCGGTATTTATGATGGATATCCACGCACATTAGAAGAAGTTGGAAAAGAATTTGATGTTACACGTGAGCGTGTCCGTCAAATCGAAGCAAAAGCTTTACGTAAGTTGCGTCATCCTGTACGTAGTTCACAGCTCAAAGTTTTTCTTCAATGGGATATAATGAACGGCTAAGGTATTTGGGTATTTTCAGGTATAGAAGTGCCTTTAGGAATAACAATGATACCATCTCGGATAGAGTAAAGCTTTTGAGAAGTGTTTTTGAGATTCTCATCTCCGCATATTTTGACATTGTCACCAATGGTTGTATTCTTATCAATAATGGCTCTTTCGATGGAAACATTTTTCCCAATACCAAATGAGCTGGTTGATTTTTTATCATAAAAATCTGCACCGATGATGACACTTTTTTTGATACTGCTATTGGAGTCAATTTGGCAACGTAATCCTATGACGCTATCTTCTATTTTTCCAGATAAAATAGAACAGCCGTCTGAAATCATAGAGCGAGTGATGAGAGTGTTTTCTATGAAGGTTGGGGGTAAGAATCGAGGCCGAGTGTAGATTCCATCTAAGTCAAAAGATATTTTGTTTGATGCGATTTTAAGGTTAGCATCATAAAAAGACTTTATTGTTCCTAAGTCTTCCCAATACCCATCAAATGTATATGCAGATGTTTTTTTTGTTTGTATGGCCAAGGTGATGATTCCTGTTCCAAAATCATCACCTTTTGATGTTTGAAGCAGTTCAAACAAAGTGTCTCTCTCAAAAATATATATACCCATAGATGCAAGGAAGGTATTGTTTTCTCTTAAAAATGGTTTTTGCAACTCAGGTGTTTGAGGTTTTTCTATGAAATGAGTGATTTCATTTTTAGAGTTTGTTTGGAGAAGACCATACTCAGAGGCCTTTTCTTGTGTGACTTGAGTTGCTGCTAAAGTTAATTTTGAGGAACTTTCAATGTGATGTTTGATCATTTTTTGAAAATTCATTTTGTAAAGTTGATCTCCAGAAAGTATCAGGATGAGGTCTTTAGGCTTTGTTGAAACTTCTAAATGGATAATATTTTTTCTTACAGCATCAGCTGTTCCTTGATACCAATCTTTATTAAGAAAAGATTGTTCAGCCGCAAGGAGCTTAACAAACTTGTCGGAAAAAAGATCAAACTTATAAGTCGAGTGAATATGAGAGTGTAAAGAATGAGAATTGAACTGTGTGAGGATATAGATCTTTGTTATATCCGAATTTATGCAATTGCTGACAGGGATATCTATGAGTCGGTATTTTCCGCCTATGGATATAGAAGGTTTCGTGCGATGTAAAGTTAGTGGAAACAAGCGAGACCCTTGTCCTCCACCCAAAACTATAGCTACCGTTTTTCTCATCAGTCAACAAGTCCCTGATTATTAAAGCCTTTTGCCATAAGGAAAATATGCTCAACTTTAAAAAATATCTTTTTAAAAGTCGGTCTCATTATGTGTATTTTTTAATTATAACCTTCTGAAACTTACTTCGTCAAAAAAACTTTGTAAAACCGATAGATTAGCGTGTGCAGAGGTTTTAATAGATATTGAGTTCGTCGTGAAATAAAGAACAAACTTTCTGGAGGTGCTTTTAAAAAATTTTTCATTGCTAAAAGATCTCATATCCATTGAAGGGCTTAACTTTTTTCAAAATAAGTAACTATTGTAAAGTTTCTTTCAATAATGCATAAGTGATATTTTACAAGGATCTCATATTTTTCTTTGGGTATTATTTAGATCATTGTTAAAATAGGTTTGTGATTTCGAAAAAACACCTTTATTCAGAATATAAAATTTTTCGAAATAATAAATATTTATAAGTTTTTTTTAAAATTAAAATTATTTATTAAATTTTAATTTTTTTTATCATTTCAAGCCGAGAAGACCTCTTCCTTTAGGTGGAGGATGAGAGGCTTTTTCACAGATATTAAAAATGTGGAGAGCTTTGGTTTTTAATATATTTTTTAATTTTCCATAGAGCCTATGTTAAAGTGTGTGAATGAAAAAAGTTAAGAGTTTTAAATTTAAATTAAAATTAAAAAGTAAAGAACAAGAAATTACTTTGAAGAAAAATCTTGGTTGTAATCGTTTTGTTTGGAACAAAGCTCTTGCTATTCAAAAGGAAAGACTGGAGAACAAGCAAAAGCTTTTGAGCTGGTACGAACTTGACTGGTGGAAAAATAATTTTTGGAAGAAAAGCGAAGAATATGATTTCTTAAAAGAGGTTTCGTCGCAACCACTTAATCAAACGTTGCAAATGTTAGATAGAGCTATTTGGGATTGTTTGACGAAAAAAGTCAAAGGACGGGGATTCCCTAGATTCAAACATAAAAAATCAGACTCAGGATTTAGATACCCTGTAGGTGTCAAAATAAAAAACAAACAAGTATTTCTTCCTAAAATAGGCTGGGTGCATTTTTTCAAGAGCCAAGAAGTAATAGGTACTCCCAAAAATGCCACTGTGACTTATTATGCAGGTGATTGGTTCGTTTCTATTCAGACGGAGATTGAG
>MDLB01000103.1 GCA_001730085.1 PVC group bacterium (ex Bugula neritina AB1) | reverse complement strand
TTACATAATTCCCCCAAACTTACCTTCCCCTTTATTCCCTCAAGTACAATTATTAACCGTTCTTTTGATTTATATTTTTTCTTATTCATTTTTATTTCTCCCTATTATTATTATCTATTTCTAAGGAAAAATATTCAAAAAGTTTTTTACTTTCTTAACGTATAGCAATATACTTTTTCCGATTACGAATCAGCCTGTACGGAATATCTAAATCTCATGGATTTTTTTAGTTTATATAATGAATCTAAAGACTTATTTGAACTAGGCTTTGTAAGAAAAAAAACTACCAAGGACGATTTTTCTCCGATAGGCACACTAGATTACGAATTATATAATACATCTCATCGCCTTATGGCTTATATCTCTTATGGAAAAATGGTGTATCCCAAAAAGGCTTTCACAAACATCAAAAACATGCTCTACTTATATGGGAATAAAGTCTATGGCCCACGCGGATTTTATGACACAGTTAATATGGAAAAAGACACCGTTATGACTGCTTACTCAACAACTACCCCGGCCAGTATATTTATTTGTATTGTTAATATTATGACTCACGGAAAAAAGACGACAATTATTCCAAAAAGCGACTTGCTTGGGCGAAAAAGGTTATTTTGAAAACCTAAAGTCTATTTTTGATGAAACATTTTTTTGATAAAAGTAAATTTGATCAAAGATGTTCTTACTTTAAAAAATATGGATAGTTTTTCTATCTTAACAATCTTCTCCATGATACAATGTCTTCAGATTTTTTTGTTATAGAGAAATTTTTGCAAAGTATCCTATCTTCTTTAAACTGTGTAAGATATTTTAAAACTATCTCTTGTAAATTTTATACATCGCACATCGAGAGATCATAATAAAATCTCTACGACACTTTATTATTGTTTTTTTATATTAGATTAAGGAGTTAAATGTACAAAAATGATTGTTAAAAGAATGAGAAACCTTCCAACTTTCTGTCATTTGTTTTTTTTATCGACCTTCCTCTTTTCATTATCAGGTACTTCCTATGGGAAAAGTGCCCCGATGACTTCACAAGAAATAGCATCAAAATGGCCTAGGCACAATCCCGCTCGTGTCCAAAAACTATTGCAAACAAAAAAGCCCTTGCATCTTTTGCGGATGTTAGCGGAAGACACTTGGGTTTATTTTGATAAGATGGTTGACCCCGACACAAACTTTGTTTTTGACAACATTTTGATCTCATCTCAAAAAACGCTTTTAGCTGACTATACCTCCATAACAAATATTGGCTTACATATGGCATGCATCATTGGTGCTGAAAAAATACATCTCGTCTCTCATAAGAAAGCGCTTCGCCTTTTGAATAAAACTTTAGAAGCACTCGGACGGTTAAAAAGATGGAATGGTTTATGGTTTAACTACTATAAAGTTACAAAAGACGAGCATGACAAAACTCAAACAAGCACCTATGTTTCTTCTGTTGATAACTCTTGGCTCGCAGCCGGTCTTATTCTTGTTAGAAATACCTACCCTTCTTTAGAGAAAATATGCACAACTTATTTAGAAAAAATGGATTTCTCCTCACTTTACGATAAATCAATGAATCTTTTTCACCCAGGTATCGATACACGAAAAGATCATGCCCAAAATAATCATTACGGTCTTCTCAATAGTGAAGCCCGCATGATTTCTTATATCGCTTGTGCCAAAGGAGATGTTCCTCTTAAGCATATGTTTTCTTTAAATAGAACACTCCCTAAGGAATGGAGTTGGCCAGCCCAAAGACCAAAAGGTTTTCTAGCTTCAAATCACGCAACACAAAAAACATATTTTCAAGGACATTATTTATATCAACCTTTAGCCGAGCAAACCTCTAAGGAGTATAGAGGTTATAAAAAATTCAATAAGTTTTCCATGATCCGTTCGCTAAAAAAAGACATTGCTAAAGTCAAAGACTTAGAAAAGACTTCACCTACTCTATTAACAAAAAAACAAAGCATTGTTAATGAAGTTAAAACAATTTCTCCGGATCAAAAAGTTTCACCTATCAAATTTGTTCCCTCTTGGGGAGGAAGTTTATTCGAAGCTTTAATGCCCCTTCTATTTGTGAATGAGTCAAAACACTTTTCAAAAAGTTGGCGTATTAATCATCAAAGAATGGTTAATATTCATATCGACTATTCCTTAGCTGATAAAAAATATCCTTTATGGGGAATGTCTCCTTGCTCTATCCCCGAATCACAAAACTCTTACAGGTATACCGAGTATGGTGTCCCTACAGCGAGATCTGCGGAAAGACCTTACAATGAAGATGGTGTCGTTACACCTCATGTGACTTTTTTATCGATGCTCGTCTACCCTGAAAAAGCTGTCAAAAACATAAGAAACTACCTTTATCTATACCCTGAAAAAGTTTATGGACCTTGCGGTTTATACGATGCTGTTAATGTGAAAACAGACCAAGTTGCTCCTGTCTATTTAGCTCTTGATCAAGCGATGACATTTCTTGCACTTGTTGACGTTTTAACCCAAGGTAAAATCCGTAAGATATTTGAGAGCGACCCTTGGTTTGGCTCCCATGGTAAATTTGAAAAAATGGTTGATCTTTGTAATGAAAGCTTTTTCAAAAAACCCATTGAAATAACAAAGAAAAACAAAAAGAAGAAGTCTATTTTGAAAAAAATTTAATTTGAGATAACACTTACAAAATATCTCTATATTTTTAGAGTTACTTATATAGATTCTAACAATCTCATTTTTTAAAACTGTATCTGCATTAGGAAAGAAAAAGTGAAAATATCATTCAATAATAAAAGTTTTTTAAAAGACAACGAACCTTATTTTTTAAAGTCTGGGGAAATCCATTACTTCCGTATTAATTATAAAGACTGGCGCCTTCACTTGGAAAAAGCGAAAGAAGCCGGACTCAATACGGTCTCCACATACATCCCTTGGGATTGGCATGAAGAAAAAAAAGGTGAGTTCGACTTTTCGGGAGAAACACATCCTCAAAAAAACTTGATCGAATGGATAAACCTTTGTCAAGAATATGGTTTGATGCTTATCGTAAAACCCGGTCCATTCATTTTGGCAGAATATCGAGGCGCAGGTTTGCCTTCTTGGTTCACCAAAGAATATGGTCAAGAGTGTGGTGTCAAAAATAGTTCCGGGGAAATCGCCTACGATGAATGCATGACTTTTCTACACCCAACCTATTTAGAATATGTTTTCAAGTGGTATAACGCTATTATACCTATATTGGTTAATAATCAATCTGAGTTCGGCGGCCCTATATCTATCGCTCAAGTTTGTAACGAGATCGGTGTTTTTTCTTGGCTTGCCCATCAGTCGGACTATAGCCCCCACGCTCTTAAACACTACTACCCATTTTTAGAAGATAAGTATAAATCTATCAACGCTTTAAATGATGTTTACGGAAGCAACTATCAGTCTTTTGAAGACGTTCTGCCTCCCTCTGACAAAGAGTCATCTTATGGGAATTTGCAAGATTGGGCGAAGGATATCGACTGGCATGACTTTTGGAGACACTACTACGGAGACTACCTTCGTTTACTGGTAAAAACTTTAAGAGACCATGGCTTAACAGTTCCACTCTATCACAACTTACCGGGTTGGATTTATGGGAGTGGCTGGGAGTTCCCTGTTAATATAACCATGTACGAAGACCTTTATAAATCGGTTGATCCAGATAAAAAAATCATTTTTGGGGTAGACCATATCCCAGAGTACCTGTCTTATAGAAATGCTCATGATGATAGGATTATCAACGACATAACTTTAGCTGTACAAAATTTTTCTTCTCCGTTATTCGCTGCCGAATTTCAAGCTGGTTCGCGAGAATATCATGTTGTAACAACTCCTAGGGAGCTATCTCTATTTTATAAAGCAAGTTTAGCTCACGGCCTAAAAGGTTGGAACTACTATATGTTTTCTCAAGGCAAAAATCAGCCTCAAAAAGGTTTTTCTGGTAGCTCTTTTTATTGGTTCACCCCATTAAACTCAGAGGCAGAAGAAAATTCTCTTTACCCTGTGGTTCAAGAAACAAATGCATTGATCGACTCTTTAGAAGAAACGATCCTTAGTTCGGAAAGAAAAAGCGAGATCGCAATCTTTTTCTACAACCCTTACTACTCAACAGAGTTGGAAAAAAACATGGATCCTTCAACATGCTCGATCCACTTTCAAGCTTCCAAGCATCGTCGTAAATCCTACTTTGATGGTCTTTTGAAAGCTTTTCATCTTCTAAATATAGAATATACGATCGTTGATCTACAAAAATGTTCTCCTGAGGAGCTCAACAAGTATAAACAAGCTTGGCTTTTTTCTACAGAGATCCTTGATGCCGAAAGTCAGCAAAAAATAGTTGATTATACAACTCAAGGAGGTCAAGTCGTTTTATACCCAACCATACCTTCTTTAGATTTATCTATGAAGCCTTGTACTCTTATACAAGATACTTTAAAAATAAGCTCCAACGAAGTCATTTATGAAACTTCACCTTTGGTGGATCTTTTGGATCATCCAGATATCAAATGCTTAAATCCTTTACGTGTATTTTCGGAACCTGTAGATAGTATCGCAAATATGAACAATACCTCTCTAGGCTTTAAAGCAGCATCAGGAAAAGGAAGTTTTGTCGTTTTAGGATTTTCCTTGAGTTTTGAAACAGAAGAACATAAAGCTGTCTATGAAAAATTGGCACGCTTGTCTTCGGCAAAGTTACGCCATGCTTATGCTTCGGATGACCGTGTTTTGCTTCAACAAAGGTTTTCAAAAGATAGTTCTCTACTTTTCGTGGGTAACTACTACAATGAAGAGCTCGTCTCCTCCATCACATATACCCACCCGAAAACCAATGAAGAGTTACAGTTACCTCTCGCATTAGAAAGCATTACTATTCCTCAAACATATGCTTTTCTAACCCCTATTTACAAAGAGGTTCAAAAAGATTTTTTCATTTTACATACCACATCCGATATTTTAAAAATCGAATCATCTTCAGATGATATCGTTATACGCCTAAAAGGGGAACGCGACTTGCAAGGCGAAATTGTTTTCGAAGGTTCACAAGTTCGTGAATTCGCCAACGTCTCTTTAAATGGCACACCTATACAGCTAAACTCTTTGGATGACCGTTTTGTTTGCCATTACGATCATCCCCATAAAGAAACCTTGCTTTTAAAGTTTTTTAATTAGGATATCAACAACTTGGCTTACAAAAAATATATTCCACATGATAATGCTTCTAAGAGAAATGAAACATACCGATTAATAATCAAAGATATTGCTTTTGGTGGAGATGGCGTTGCCCATCTCCCTGATGGTAAAGTTTGTTTTATCCCCGATGTTTTGCCCGATGAAGAAGTCGAAGTCAAAATAACCGATGACCGTAAAAACTTTGCTTACGCGAAGCTTATAGAAGTTCATACTCCCTCTAGTTTCAGGAAAGATTCTGAATGTCTGCATAGTAACACCTGTGGAGGTTGTCAATATTGGCACACATCTTATGATTATGAACTCCAATTAAAGACAAAACAACTCAAAGATCTTCTCGAAAGAATGGCTAACCTCCAACCTACTATCCAGTTAGTTCCATCTAAAAAGAATAAAGAGTATCGGCGTTCTTCAACCTTTCACAAAGATGATCAAAAAAAACTTGGTTTTTTTTCTCGAGATAAACAAGATCTTGTGGATATAAAAGATTGTCCGATTCTAGATCCATCTCTTAACAAACTTTTTCAAGATAAAAATGAAGAAGTCATGCGGTTCAATAGTAGAAATATTGCTTTAAAAACCGACGGTGAAAATCTTTCAACACCCCGTAGACCTCTTAGATTAACGTATCAATACGCGAATCATAGTATTTTTTACGATGTGAACTGCTTTTTTCAAGCTAACCATGATGTCTTGACCCAACTTATCGACCAAATCCGTAAGCATATAAAGCGCACAGATGTATTATTTGATTTGTATTCTGGGGTTGGCGTTTTCGCTATAGCTCTTTCTGATCTATATTCAAAAGTAATCGCTTTAGAACATGCACGTAGCTCTGTTAGCTTTGCTCAATTCAATACCCAAGACATTAAACATATCGAAGTTTTTAAAGGTAAGGTTGAAAACCGCTTTTCTCGTGTTTATAAAAAACACAGAAAATCTATGAGTACCATTTTACTTAACCCTCCTCGTTCAGGTGTTAGCCCAGATGTTATAAACGATATCCTTCAAGAAAAAAATATCAAACAAATCGTCTACTGTTCTTGCGAACCCAGCACTTTGGCTAGAGATTTAAAAAAGCTAACTATGAACAAAGACTTTGATATCACGAATGTTATCTTACTTGATATGTTTCCTCGAACGAAGCATTTTGAAACTCTCGTCTTTCTTGAAAAAGTTGAAAAAAGTCTTTGATATTTATAACAATACGATCACAAAGAGCCTCGAATCCTTTCCTCGGATAACTTTAAGTGCCATCTTCAATACGCCACAAGCTTTTTCGCTAGGCTTTTTAAAAGAATCGATTACTTTCATAAAAAATATATTTTTTAAACAAAAAAAATTCTAAAATTTAATTAAAAATCTTATTATTTCTTAAAAAATCTAATAATAATAAAAAAAAAATCAAAAAATATCAAAATATTATAAAAAAATCAACATTTTTTAAAAAAAATTGTTAAAGTAAATAATAAATTTCTATATTTTTATAGATAAAAAAAAAGATAGTAGCTATTATTGATTTTTTTTATAAAAAATGATAAACTCTTAGTATATTTTTCACCAATAATAATTGATTGGAACAAAAAATGAAAAAAGAAATGCTTAATGGAGCCGAAGCTCTTGTCAAATGTTTAGAAAGTCACGGTGTTGAGTATATTTTTGGACACCCAGGCGGAGCTGCTTTACCTATTTTTGATGCTTTGGTCGACTCACCTATAAAATTTATTCTCACGCGTCATGAACAAGGCGCAACACATATGGCCGACGGCTATGCTCGATCAACAGGAAAAGTTGGTGTCGCCTTAGTCACAAGTGGTCCAGGTGCAACAAATACAGTCACAGGTTTATTAACATCACATATGGACTCTGTTCCTATCATTGTTTTATCGGGTCAAGTTATTTCACCCATGTTAGGAAAAAATGCCTTCCAAGAGGCAGATATCACAGGGATAACCATGTCAACCGTTAAGCATAATTACTTGGTAAAAGATCCTAACGACATTCCTCGCGTTATCAAAGAATCATTCCTTTTGGCTAACACAAAAAGACCGGGTCCTATCCTTATAGATCTACCTAAAGATGTAACTTCTGCTCCTTGTGAGGCATCTCTCGATGCAGAAGTAGATTTACCTGGATATAACGCTGAGCCCTTACGGCCTGATAAAGCTGGTATCGCAAAAATGGCGGAACTTCTCGCTCATGCCGAAAGACCTCTCATTTTAGCTGGTCACGGGATTCTCATATCTAGAGCCGGCGAAGAAATCATTTCATTAGCGGAAAAACTTCAAGCACCTGTCACCAATACCCTTTTAGGGAAAGGTTCTTTCCCCGAAACACACCCCCTCTCTTTAGGGATGTTGGGTATGCATGGGACCGCTTATGCCAATAAAGCTCTTGTTCGATGTGATTTGATTTTTTCAATAGGTTCACGATGGGATGATCGGATCAACGGTGATAATAGTCGCTTTTGTATAAATGCTAAAAAGTTACACATAGATATCGATCCTTCTGAAATCAATAAGATCGTTAAGCCTGATGCCTATGTCATCGGCGATGCTAGAACCGTTTTAAAAGAACTTCTACCCCTTATAAAATCTTCGGATACAAAAGCTTGGGTCAAAGAAGTTCAAGGCTATAAGAAAAAATACCCCTTAGATTCCAAGAAAAAAGGAGGTCTCAAAGCCCGTAACGTTATTCATCAGTGCTACGAAATAGTTAAGGGTCAAGCCATCGTAACGACAGATGTTGGACAACATCAAATGTGGGCTGCTCAATATTTTTTAACAGATAAACCTCACACTTGGCTAAGCTCTGGAGGTTCCGGAACAATGGGCTACGGCTTTCCGGCGGCAATTGGGGCTCAATTCGGAAACCCTCATGAACGCGTTATCGCGATTGTTGGTGATGGTGGATTCCAAATGACCTTGGCGGAGCTAGCAACAGTAGCTATACACAAACTGCCTGTCAAAATCCTCATTATTGATAACAAATACTTAGGTATGGTTAGACAGTGGCAAGAGCTTTTCTTTGACGATAGGCTCATGGGTGTTGACTTAGAAGGTAACCCAGACTTTATTCAACTAGCTAAAGCTTATGGGATAAAGGGTTTCCGTGTCCGCAACAACGCTAGTGTCAAAAAGGTTCTTACTGAAGCGATGAATTATAATGAAGGCCCTTGTTTGATCCATGCAGAAGTTATGAAAGAGGCCAATGTATTCCCCATGATACCAGCAGGACAATATGCGGACAAAATGATCCTTAAAAAACCTCTAACAAAAATGGAAAAGCCTACAGGATCAACATAATCTGAGTGAGATTTCTAAAAGCAAAAATAAAAAAGGTATTTTTTTATGAATCAAACAAAACCAAACAAAGAAATTTATACTATAAGCGTATTGACCACCAATAAGCCGGGAGTACTTGTTCGTATTTCTTTGATCTTTGCATCTAGAACTTACAATATTCACTCTTTAGTTGTTTCTCCTGTCCTAGATGGACGCTTTTCAAGAATGACGATTGTCGCCGAAGGTCACCCTGAAAACCTTGACCAAGTCATCAAGCATTTAAACAAACTCGTGGACATTATAGATACTCATCAGCCTAAAAAAAGCGACTCTATCGAGGTTGAACTAGCTTTGTTTAAATTGAAATACAACCCTGAAAAACATCCTTCTTTATTACAAATCATTCAACACTTTAAAGGCAAACTGCTTGACCTAACAGATGATTCGATCGTGATACAGGTTTCTGGCAAATCATCTAAAATCGACGCGTGTGAAAAAATGCTACAACCTTATGATTTGATCGAAGTTGTTAGAACGGGAAAGGTTTTAATGTCTAGGAAGACTCAGAACCTCACGGCTCTCTCTTCATAAAAAGATAGACCTTTCAGGCAAACTATCCCCAATCGATGCTTGAGATAGAATGATTAAATCCTATGATTTAATGGAAGCTGTTAGAACAGACAAGATTTTTATGTCTAAAAAACCTGAACCCTATCTCCTCATAAAAAGATATAACTTTCTGGCAAATCATCCCAAATCGACGCCTGTGAAAAATGCCTAAATCTTATCATTTAATTGAAGGGATTAGAACAGACAAAGTTTTGAGGTCTAAAAGAGTCTCAAAACCTAAATCTATCTCTTTTATTATTTTATTAAAATTTAATATAAAAAAACTTAATTCTATAAAAACATCATTTTTTTTACTTTTTCTTTCTTAATACCAAATTTTATCCAAGGGTTAGCTCCTCACTCTTCTCTAAAAAGTCTCACTTATCTAGCTAACGGTGGCAATGGCACAATATATCAATCTCCATTTCAAAAAAAACGGTTTTTAAAATAAAAATCCCTAACTCGATTTACGATAAGGGTCTTTTTTATCAACTTGTAGGTCTAAACTATCCACATTTCGTTCAAGTTGTTGCTATACATCAAGAGACAGACGAAGACTTTCTGTATAAAATATTACCCTCTTTCTTTTGCTCAAAGCATACAAAAGAAATCATATTTAGAAACAAAAAAGGATGTTTATATACTTTTTTAACTATTGATTTATTTTACATAGATACAAAATGATTGAACGTATCATAAAAGCATATGAAATATTTGATGATCAAGGGAAAGCCTACCTCAGAGCTTTTCCTAAATTCTTTTCACAGTGTAGAGAACTCTGATTTACCGTTGAAGTTTTGTAAAAATATAACGAAAGACATTACAAATGATCCATTTTTTGAGGATGTAAGAAGATTCATCTTCAGCTTAAAAAATATTGTTTCAAAACTAATATTTCTTAACAACTGCTCACTTTTTCTTCTTTCTTTCGTCAATGTACTTAAAAGCCACATCGCTTATATTAAAATAAGCCTCTTCAAGGTATTGGATCATGTTTCTTTTGCCTATATTGTAAGGGGTTTCCTTAAGAATTTTGAGCAAAAAATCAACGTTTCGCGGCCTGCGTAATTTTATCTTCACTGCATCTACAGATTCGCCTATAGTCCAAAATTTATCAAAATCTTTTTCATTTTTCATCTGTATCAACCACCTCTGCTTTAAGTTGAAATAATTTTTTGAGATCTTCTGTCGACAATGTTGTTATCCAGTCTTTACTCGCTTCATTTTCAAGAACCATTTCCGCTATTTCTTTTTTTCGATCGATCATATCATCAATGCGCTCTTCAACTGTTCCCTGACATAACAACTTATAAACATGAACAGTCTTTTTTTGACCAATCCTAAACGCTCTATCTGTGGCTTGGTTTTCAATAGCCGGATTCCACCAACGGTCAAAGTGAAAAACATGATTGGCTGAGGTTAAATTTAATCCCAAACCTCCGGCTTTCAAAGATAAAATAAAAATAGGACAATCAGAATCTTTCTTTTGAAAACTTTCTACCATCTCGTTACGTTGAGAGTATGTTGTGACCCCATGTAGAAATAAAACCTTTCTATTCAAAACCCTTTCACAGTCCTTCTGCAAAAGATGTCCCATATTACTAAACTGTGTAAAAATGAGAGTCTTATCCCCTTCTGCTATGATTTCTTTTAAAATCTCATAAAGACGATTCACTTTACCTGAACGTGCATGCAAAAAAGAGTCTTCTTTTAAATACTGTGCCGGATGATTACAAATCTGTTTAAGCTTCACCAAAACAGACAAAATAACCCCTCTTCTTTGAATACCATCATAATTATCAATAACATTAAGCATATTATTAAAAACAGATTCGTAAAGAGAAACTTGCTCGGCTGTAAGATAACACAACTCTTTGGATTCAATTTTATCTGGCAAGTCTTTTATGATCCTAGCATCTGTTTTTAAACGACGAAGTACCATAGGGCGAATGATCTGTTTAAGCTTTGTGGAAGCTTTCTGATCATTCAAACGCTCAATAGGTGTCGAATATTTTTGCTTAAAATATTTTTCAGAGCCAAGGTATCCTGGGTTTAAAAAGTCTATGATAGACCAAATTTCTAAAAGACGATTTTCTAAAGGTGTTCCTGTTACGGCAACTTTATTCAACGATCTTAATTTTTTTATAGCTTGGGTTTGTTTAGTATGATTATTTTTAATATTTTGAGCTTCATCCAAAACTATCCTTCGCCAATTTACCGCATGTAGTTTATCTAATTCAGGATCAACCAATGCATATGTTGTTATTACAACATCACAGTCTTTAACTTTTTCAACAAAATCTTCATGATTCAAACGCTGCGTACCATGATGTATCATCACACGTAAATGTGGTGCAAATTTTTTGATCTCATTTTTCCAGTTACTCATGATAGACATTGGACACAAAACCAATGTTGGATCTACTTCTTCAGAACCTGCCAGCTCTTTATCCTTTAAGAAAAACGCTATCAATTGAATCGTTTTTCCAAGCCCCATATCATCTGCCAAGCATCCTCCAAGACCGACCTTTTGCAAAAACATCAACCAAGACAAACCAACCGTCTGATATGGTCTAAGATCTCCCTTGAAGAGATCTGGCGCTTCAAGCATTTTCAAAGTTTCCGGCTCATTAAAAGAAGCTAATATAGTTTGTAAATTTTTATCATAATTAATAGAAACAATATCCAAGCCTGTATCAGCAAACAAATCCTCCGTGTCTGAAAAAGCTATTTCTCCAAGCGTTACGTTTTCGGGCTCTTTCGCTTTTTTTTCAAAAAAATCAATAGCTTTTTGGATCTCATCGGGATCAACAAAGACCCATTCTTTCCCCACTTTCACTAACGGCTCTTCTCTATTTAAGAGATCGGGTATCTCTTCTCTAGAAAAATTTTTACCTCCAATAATAATGTTCCAGTTATAGTTCACAAGAATATCCAAGCCCATAGATTTTGGCATATCATTGCCTTGCGACTTTGATTTTACATCTAGACTCAAGCCTATCTCTTTCAAAGCTTTTTTCCAAAAAGAAGGTAAAATCAATCTAAACCCACTATTTTCAAGCAAATGGGAAGCTTTCCTTAAAAAATCAGAAGCTTCCAAGTTTGTTAAAACAATAGCAGGATCCTCTGGGATATTCAAAAGATCAATAAGTCTTTCAAAATGACGAGAAGCCCTTTGAAGGTGTTTCCGAATGAACTTATCAACCTCTTCTTTGGTGATATTAATTTCGAGAGTATCAAAGAAGTCCTTTTTCAACCAGTCTTTACTAAAGATCATCTTCTGATCACCAGAAACAGCCTGAAGACAATATGTTAAAACCCATTCCGTATCAAGAAGTTCATCATGCTTTTCCTCTGGCTCATTAAGATAAAAACAAATCCTAAATGGAAAATCATAGTCAAAATCAATAACATGAGCCCAATTCTCCATATTATCAACAAATTTGGCGATTTTTTTTGAATCTTCCCTACAGTTTTTATTTTGAAGAAATAAGCTTTTGAACCACTTCTCATGAATTGTCGTATTTTTCTTAGATGAATTTGAACGATAAATATAAGGTGTCTCTTTATTGCAATAGATCCGAATAAACGTATCTAACATATCTTTTACAAAGTGCCAACAGATATATTTTGATGTGTATTTCCTTTTAAGATGCTTAATGATTAACCAAGCCGAAGCAGGAGCCGCATCTATCAGCAATAAAAACCTCGCATGGTCCTCATGATTCAAATAAGGAATCCATTCTGCACATATCATATTTCTTTTATCAGAAAGCTTACCGGCTTTGGGCGAAAATCGACCTCTAACTAAAAGTTCCAAAGTAAAGTTCAAAAGAAGCATCCAGTATTTTACAGAGTCGGATAATTCAATTTTTTCGCAAGTAAGCTTATCCAACTTGTTTAAATATTTCCATACGCTTTCCGAAGACATCGAAACCGTGCGGATCGTCCATGTTTTAAAAAAAAGACTTTCACCTTCGGGGACAACCTTTCTGCACTCAGGCACCGAAGGAACCGGTCCAAAGTTATTAGAAGGCAACTCCAAGGAAACACTTTTTAAGCCCCAGTTTTCCTTATTAGAAATCATTTTTTGCAAGAAACTCAACAGTTCTAACTGTGGGACACAATAAGGATGCATAGAAGAGCTTCCGGCTTCCTCCAATTGATTCCAAAGGTCCATATCTTCTGCCCAAAAATGAAGTTCTCCCAAAGAGTCATCCTCGGGCAACCAAAAAGCATGTATCCTCTTCATGAATCCATCACTTTCGTTAAAAGGTTATTGGTAGAATCAATCATCTTTATGCTCACTGATTGAGATATCCCACGTTTTTGCATAGTAACTCCATAAATAAAATCTGTTTTTGCCATTGTCTTTTTATTATGCGTTATAATAATAAATTGTGTTTTTCTTTTAAAAGAATCCATCACTTTGATCAAGCGATCCAAATTGCTTTCGTCTAATGGCGCATCAACCTCATCCAAGACACAAAAGGGACTTGGGTTCATCTTAAATATCGCTAAAAGAAGAGCCATCGCTGTAAGGGTTTTTTCTCCTCCTGACATAAGGCTTATCGACTGCATTTTTTTCCCAGGAAGTGATGCAAGAATCTCTATTTGAGACTCTAAAATATTTTCTTCATCCACAAATTTTATTTGTGATGAACCACCTCCAAAAAGCTCTTGAAAAAGCGATTGAAAATGTTTATTGATTTCAATAAAAAAAACTTTAAGTTTTTTACGTGATTCTTTATTAGCCTCCATGATAATTTTGAGTAAAGAATCTTTAGAAGAAACAAGATCCTCCACTTGCGAAATCAAAAATTTTTCTCTTTCTTCTATTTTTTCAAATTCAGAAATGATATCTGGACTGACCGGACTGATTTTTTTGATTGCCTTTTTTAAAAAAGGCAATCTCTTACTTTCCAAAGCCATAGATTTATCTTCACCTATATCAAAAGACAAAGCCTCTTCCCAAGTCATATCATAGGTATCAAGTATCCTTTCTTTGATATCATTAGACTTTCTCTCCAAAGCAACTCTCATCATTTCTTTATCTTTCAAAAGAGATTCACATTTTATCGATTTTTCAGAAGCATCTCTAAGTTTTTGTTCTTCTTTCGTCAAAGCCTCACGAAGTTCATCACGCTCTTTTTTTAAAGTATCCATCGAACCTTCTAAAGAATCACAGTTCTTTAGCAAAGAAAGAGAGTTCTCTTTGGTGACGTTTATCTGTTTTAAAAGAAACTCGTGTTTCGTATCAAAACCTTTTAGATAGTCTTTTTTACGCTCTTTAGAAGAAGTTTCTTCTTGACACCTTTTCTCAAGTGAATGGATATGACGGATAGAGTCTTTTTCTTTTTGTTTAAAAGAAGCTAAATTAACCTTAAGAGACGTGTGCTTTTCTTCTAATGTTTTTTGTATAGATTTCATATTATTTATATTATCTTTAGATTCCTGCCACTTCTCTTCAAGAAAAAGAAGCTTTTCCTTCATTTCTCTTGAAGAGATTCTTGACTCTCTGAATAGTTTGATCTGGCTTTTTTTTCTTTCACGGATATTATTGAGCGATTGCTCACTCTCTTTCTGATACATTAAACATTGTTCATGTTTCGATTGATAATTGCTCATATCTTGTCTAAGTGAATTCACACGATTATTCATTGATAACAAATCTTTTCTTTTCAATCGAGATTCTTCTTTAACCTTCTTCCAGTTATTTTTAACTTGATAATGGCTCTTCTCTGAATCTTTAAAACATTTCGTTAAGTGATCCACTTTTTCTTTCAAGTGCTTGATCTCTTGATTCCGTCCAATCAAAGAAGCTGATGCTGGAATATTCGAAGCGGCAATAACTGAACCTCTATGATCTATGATTGTTCCGTCCAATGAAACAAAGCTTATAAAACTCGAAATGTTTTTCACTAACATATCAAAAGCTTGAACCGCCTCTTCTTTCTTTGTAAAAATAAAAATTTTTTCCAAAAAACTCTGCATAATGCCTTGATATCTTTGATCAAAAGAAACCACCTCTATCGCCCTTGTCAAAAAACCCGCGGATGGTTTAATAAGAGAATACATCTCATCTTGTTCTTTAGAAACTTTATATCTTTTAAAAAAATCAAGCGATAAAAAAGAAAGTCTTCCTGTTTCATTGTCTTTCATTTCATCCAATATAAAAAGCATATCTTTAAAAGATGGAAGAATTAGCGATTCCTGATATGAACCTAGCACTGAATCAATAGCGATTTTGTATGTTGGTTCTTTTATTTTTAGAAAAGATGATAAATCTCCTTCGATTTTATTATAACCTTTTTTTCCTAAATCTTTTCTTTTTAAAACTTTCTTTGTTTTTTCAGAGTACCCCTCATAGTTCCGTTGCATACTCTCGAGCATATCTAATTGCGATTTACAAACCGATAATTTTGACTGATATTGGGAGAGATTTTCCATCTGTTGAGTAAGACTCTCAGAAAGTTGTAACTCTTCTTCTTGAAGCTTTTCATTCAACACTTCCATCTGATCTACTTGCAATAATTCTCGCTTCATATGTTTTTCTAAGTCTTCCATTTTATGCATTAGATCTTTACTATTTTTGATTTGGTCATTTTTTTTCTTTAACAAAAAGTCTTTTTTTAAAGAATCTTCCCTCCACCTCTTTTGGACACTTTGGAATTTATCTTTATTGTAAGAAAGTTCCATTTTAGCTTTCAAAATCGATTGATAATTTTTATCTAGATCTTCTTTAGCAGCTTCAAAAATAACCCGTTTCTGATCTACTTCACTTTTTGATTTTTCTATCTCTGTTTCTATATCTTGTATTTTTTGACTACAACTTAACAAAGAGCTTTTCTCTGCGTCTCTTTGTTCCGAAAAATTTTGTAAATGACACTCAGAATTTTTGATCTGCTCCAAACACTTTTTTTTATCTAACACTAAATTATTCAGATCTTTTTCAAAAAGATTCACTTGATTCTCTGTATTTTTAGAATCCGACAGAGCCACTTGCCACTTCTTACGCTGGTTATTCATGTTAATATCAGACAAATCTATCGCCTCATGAAACTGTTGGACTTTGTTTTCTACTTGAATAAGAGATTTTTTAATTTCTTCTTCAACTTGAATTTTTTCTTCTATAAAGCTTTCACTCTCTTTCAACTTCTTATCTATTTCTTTAATATTGTCACGCTGAACTTTTATGTCTAAACACTTTAATTCTAAAAATTTCTTTTGGTATTCTTTAGCTTGTTGGACCTGGCGATCCATCTTGACTTTTTGATCTGTAACTTCTGTCAAGATATCATTCAACCTCGTTAAGTGCTCCGAAGTTTTATTCACCTTATCCAAGGCTTCTTTTCTTTTTATCTTATATTTGGTTATCCCAGAGGCTTCTTCAAAAAAAAGCCTTCTCTCTTCTGGCCTAGAGATCAACATCCGATCTATTTGTCCCTGTTCAATAATCGAATAAGAACGAACGCCCAAACCTGTGCCCATAAAAAACTCAGAAATATCCTTTAATCGACAATTTTTATCATTGATTTGATAAGAGCTTTCGCCAGAGCGATAAAGCTTCCTTGTGATAACGATTTCATCAACATTAAGAGCAAAGTTTCTCTCGGTATTGTCCAAAGTCAAAGAAACTTTCGCCATCCCTAAAGGAGGTGCAGCTTCTGAGCCCTTAAAGATAACATCGAGCATTTGAGCACCACGTAAGGCTTTAACATTTTGCTCTCCTACAACCCACTTTATCGCATCAGAAACATTGCTTTTTCCACAGCCATTGGGTCCAACAATAGCTGTTATTCCCGATTGATTAAAAATAAAAACTGTTTTTTCTGGGAACGATTTAAACCCTAAAATTTCTAATTTTTTTAAAAACATATCACCGGTGTATTTAGAAGATATTAAAAAGTTGACATTCTTTTAAATTCTAAAAATCTTTCCAAAATATCTTTTTCTTCAATGTTCGCTAGGCCTTGGACCCCAAAACCCTGAACGGTAAAAGAAGCAACACATGACGCATAAGCCATCGCTTTTTTAAAAACTTCTAAAGAAATTTGGTCACAAAAAGCCACATATCCCATAAAAGCACCAGCAAAACTATCTCCCGCTCCCGTTGTATCAATAACATTTTTTACTGGATATGCAGGTATAGAAAAAAAGTTACCCTCATTATCCAAAAATATGGATCCATTCTCACCTCTCTTAATGATCAAATATTTAGGACCCTTTGTGATCAACTCTTCAGCTGCTTTTAGCAAGTCATTTTGCCCAGAAAGTAAGCGTGCTTCACCATCATTAAGTATCAAAACATCGACTTTCTTTATAACTTCCCAAAGCTCCCTTAAAGAATCTTCGATCCAATGATTCATTGTATCCATTACAACTAAGTGAGGTCTCTCAACTTGATTTAAAATTTTCATTTGCAATACCGGATCAATATTGGCCAAAAAAAGATATTTAGGCGAGAGATATTTGCCAGAAAGACTTGGATCAAATGTTTCGAAAACTCCTAAGTCTAACGCTAAGGTCTCAACAGATGAAAAATCTTCGACATATCGCCCTCTCCAATAAAAGCTTTTGCCTTCTTTTTTTTCAAGAGCTCCGATACCTATCCCTTTATCAGTCAAAAAATCAAGGTGCTCTTGAGGATAGTCATCTCCCACTACACCTACAAGATGTACGGGAAAAAAAAGATTTGCAGCTAAAGAAAAGTGGACACAAGACCCACCCATAACACGCTCAACAGAACCAGCTACAGAAAGAATATCATCCAAGGCTACCGACCCTACAGCCAACATTTCAACTTTTGAGGTTTCCTCTCTTTGAAACATCTTGAATGAAAAGAATTTGATTTTCACCTTTTTTTCAAAAGCATACCAATCAAAACGGATTTTCTGAAAAAAACCAGCTTGTGATTCATCCGCTACATCTAAAATCTTGATGTACTCTTCAAGAACCCTCAACGACTCTTTAACTCTTTGAAAGCTAGCATCTAAAACATCTTCAAGATCTAAACGCTTTTTCTCAGAAAGCGAAAGTTTTTCACTTAAACAATCCCGACTTGTGTCTCTAGAACTTAAAAAGGACAACTTTGTCATAGACGACCTTGTCTTCAGCCATTCTCCAACACGATGTCTAAATGATTTACATTCATCTACAACGTCAACTTCTTCTGTCACAAAACGAAAATATTCTTCAACAACCCTAAGTCCCTCATTGAGACGGTTCAAGTTCGCATCTATGACCCGATAAACTTCTTGAGACTTATTCACGATTTTTTATTATTTCTAAGATTTTGAATTTTATCCACCAAAGAAGTTGTGGAATAGCCATCAACGAAAGACAAGTTTTTAACTTCTCCTCCCCAACTTATCATATCTTTAGCACCAACGATCTCATCCATTTTATAATCGGCTCCTTTCACCAAAACATCTGGCTTTAACATTCTTATGAGATTCAAAGGGGTTTCTTCATCAAAAATAACAACCTTATCAACACACTTTAAAGCCATTAATAATTCCGCTCGATCGTCCTGAGAAATAAAAGGTCTCTCATCTCCCTTTAATCGCTTAACAGAAAGGTCCGAGTTAAGACCTATCAAAAGAAAATCACCATATGTTCTAGCTTCTTCTAAATAACGTACATGACCAACGTGAAGAATATCAAAACATCCATTGGTAAAAACAAGTTTTTTACTATCTAACTTTAATTTTTTACTAAGCTTTAAAATATCACTGGTAATCATCGAAAGAGATTTTCTTCAACAACCTTACAAATAATATGTAAAACAGCAATATGCACTTCCTGAACAAGAGATGTGTGAACAGATGGGACACGCAATGCATGATCAGATAAAGAACATAAAGGATCTCCGGGTAAGCCTGTTAAACCTAAAACAGGAACCCCCCTATCCTTAGCAAATGTTAATGCTTTTATGACATTTTTCGAACTACCACTGGTAGAAATACCTAAAACAACATCTTTATCTTCAAGATAGGCTTGCACTTGCCGAACAAAAACATCTTCATACCCATAATCATTAGCAATAGCTGTCATTGTGGACGTGTTCGCGGTTAAAGCTATTGCAGGCAAAGCCTCTCTCTCCAAACAAAAACGCCCCACAAGCTCCGCAGCAAAGTGTTGGGCATCTGAAGCGCTACCTCCATTGCCCATCACCAAAACCTTACCTTTTTTTCTATAACAAGATGTAATCACGTCGATCATAGAAGAGACAACTTCTGCTTGGTTTTCAGCAACATCTTTTTTTAAAGCAGCACTTTTTTCTAAATAAGAAATAACCAAGTCTTTCATAAGTAAACTCTAATCAAAAAAGTTTTTAGCCAAGTCATACAAGTCATGATCAACCGTCTTTAACGTTCCAACTCCATCGGCCAAAGGAACTGCGACAATAGCATTTCCAGATAAACTCGTCATTTTACCAAAGTCTGAGTTCAAAATAAGTTCAACAGCTTTAACTCCAAACCTTAAACCTAAAACTCTATCGAAAGCCGTTGGAGAACCACCTCTTTGGATGTGACCTAAAACAACATGTCGTGTTTCAAAGCCTGTTTGCTTTTCAATTTTTTTGGCAAGAATCTCTCCTACACCACCAAGTTTGACATGCCCAAAAGCATCTATTTCAGTATCTTGGGTGACCATATCAGCACTTTTCTCAATAGCTCCCTCGGAAACAGCCACGATGCTAAAATTCTTACGGTTGTAACGCCTTTTAATAGCTCCAACAACTTCATTCAAGTCATAGGGTTGTTCTGGGATTAAAATAACATCAGCTCCTCCAGCTAAACCTGCATGTAAGGTTATCCATCCAGCATGTCTTCCCATTATTTCAACAACAATAACACGGCTATGCGATTCCGCCGTTGAGTGCAACCTATCAATCGCTTCCATCGCAATATTCACGGATGTATCAAATCCAAAGGTAAAGTCCGTTGCAGACAAGTCATTATCAATCGTTTTTGGAACACCCACAACATTGAAACCATCTTGACAGAGTTTATTGGCTACACCAAGAGTATCTTCTCCCCCTATAGCGACCAAAGCGTCTAAGTTATTAGATTCAAATGTTTGCTTTATTGCATTTAAATTACTTTGAACATCCTCTTGTTCACCATGATATGGATTTGTTCGAGAAGTTCCCAAAATCGTTCCACCTCTGTGCAAAATACCAGAAATAGCTTGAAGGTCCAACAGCTTGTGTTCATTTTTCAGAAGACCTCTCCATCCACTACGAAAACCCAAAACGTCAATATCATGTTTCAAAGCTTTCCGAACAACCCCTCTTATAACAGGATTAAGACCTGGACAGTCTCCACCTCCGGTTAAAACTCCAATTTTTTTCATAAGTATTGTTTTCTCCTAAGTCTACTATTTTTTAACTAAAGATATAATCAAATCTTTGCAGAATACCTCACCATTTTTTGGAAGGATTTTTTGAGATATTTCACAAAAACCTCATCGTATCAAGAAAGTTTATGCATACCCATTATTAGGATCAGACCTTCTAAAAATCGCTAAGATTCTTTTTATTATTCATATTTCAATAAAAATCTTTTAAGATAAAGAACACCTCAGAATCAAATAAAAGTGTAAATATTTATCCCAAGCCTCAAGCGATTAAATTTAGTAAATCACATCACACTCTCATTATATACTTTTTTGATTTTTTTTTCTCTTTCAATAAAAATTAAAATCTTTAAAAAGTCGAACCGTATCTAAAAGTCAGAAAGCTTTTGCAGATTTTTCTTTGATCTAAGTTTAAAAAAGTTATTTTAAAAATCAATAAAATAGAAATAATTATAAAAAAATATACTTTCTGTTTTTATCTTAAGTTTTTTTTATTTAAAATCTTTCAATTTATTTTAACTCTTTCCACTCTTTGTTTTGTGCAGGCTTATTAAGACTTAGTTTTCTTGAAAAAAATTATTCAAACCTTAGCCTAATATATAATAGGCTCCTATTTTTCATAATCAACCTCTTGGGTGATATTTTTCATGTGTTTTTTTTATTTGTTTAGAGTCAACATGTGTGTAAATTTGAGTCGTAGAAATATCTGAGTGACCTAGCATTTCTTGAATCGCACGTAAGTCTGCACCAAAACCTAAAAGGTGTGTCGCAAAAGAGTGTCTAATTGTATGAGGGCTAACCCTAGTATCTAAACCAGAAACTTTTAAATAACCTTTCAAGTTTTTCCAAAACCCCACTCTAGACATTTTTTTACCCTGCCTATTCAAAAAAAGAACCTTATTCTCATCCGTTTTTTTTAAAAAGGGGCGTGACTCTTCCAAATAGATTTCTAAACTTTTTAAAGCTTTTTCTCCTAAAGGAACAACTCTTTCTTTCATCCCTTTTCCTAAACAACGGATATATTTTTCTTTCAAATATATCTGATCTAAATTTAGATCAACAAGTTCAGTAACCCTCAAACCTGTCGCATATAAGGTTTCTAGCATAGCTTTATCTCTCAAACCCTTAATTGTCCTATCAGGTGCATCTAACAAAGTTTCAATATCCTGCAAACTCATAACAAGAGGCAAATGACTAATCTTTTTTCCACTAGACATCAGAGCTGTCACATCTTTATCAATAAGACCTTCGTTATATAGAAAAGAATGCCAAGAACGTATAGAGACAACGTACCTAGAAAGCGTCGTTTCTTTGGAACCAGCTTTCGATCTTTTCTGAAGAGCAACTCTAACATCTTCACATGTCACAGTACTCATATCAGTTACATTCTTCATTTTTAAAAATGTTGTATAAATATTCAGGTCGGACATATAAGCATTGATAGTAAGAAGAGAAAGGCCCTTTTCAACTTTCAAAAATTGAAAAAAAGGCTCCAGATATCTTTGAAAAGAGTCCATAGTGAAAAATCCTTTGTGGATTTTTGTAAAATTTCAAAATCAAAAAAAGCCCATATCCACAAAGGGCATGGGCTTTTTTTAAAAACAAGCTATCTAGAAATCTGTTCCAATAAAAAATATTGAAACACCAACTTCCCCTCTTTTAAGAAAAAAGAAGGAAGAGTTGAAACAAATAGCAAAGATTAAACATCATAGTAGAGTTCAAACTCGTATGGATGAGGACGAAGCTCACACGCCTTAACCTCATTATTAAGTTTATAATCAATCCATGACTCAATAACATCTGATGTAAAAACATCTCCTTTCAAAAGATACTCATGATCATTCTTAAGAGCCTGAAGCGCAGCCCTCAAAGATTCAGGAGTACTATTAATTTTATCCAACTCTTCAGATGGAAGATCATAAATATTTTTATCCAAAGGAGCTCCTGGATCAATTTTATTTTGCACACCATCTAGACCCGCCATAAGGATAGCAGAGAAAGCTAAGTAAGGGTTACAGCTAGGATCAGGGCAACGAAATTCTACACGCTTAGCCTTAGGATTATCTGAGTACATTGGGATACGGATAGCTGCAGAACGGTTACGGCTAGAGTATGCCAAATTAACAGGAGCTTCATAACCAGGTACCAACCTTTTATAAGAACTGATAGTTGGATTCGTGAAAGCCACTAAACTCTTCGCGTGCTTCAAAATACCTCCAATAAAATGAAGAGCCATTTCAGAAAGACCTGCATAACCATCTCCACCAAACAAAGGTTTGCCACCTTTCCACAAAGAAACATGCGTATGCATACCGGAACCATTATCACCGTAAATAGGCTTAGGCATAAATGTCGCAGAGTATCCATTGCGATCAGCAACATTTTTAACAATATACTTATACTGTAACAAACGATCTGCTGTCGCTACCAAAGTTCCATACTTGATATCAATCTCAGCTTGTCCTGCTGTTGCGACTTCATGATGTTGACACTCAACATCTATACCCAACTTTATCATTTCAAGAACCATTTCTGATCTTAAATCTTGGAATTTATCGGTAGGAGGACAAGGAAAATATCCTTCTTTATGACGGATTTTATGACCAAGGTTACCAAGCTCATCTACTCCTTCTGCGCCTGTGTTCCAAGCAGCTTCAACAGAGTCAATCTCAAAAAAAGAAGAAGAAGGTTCATTCGCATAACGGATAGAGTCAAAAATAAAAAACTCAGCCTCTGGTCCAAAAAAAGCTGTATCAGCGATTTGGGTAGATTTTAAATATTCTTCAGCTTTTAAAGCAATATAACGAGGATCACGTGTGTAATTTTCTTTAGTTATAGGATCCTTTATATTACAAGTGATAAATAATGTTTTATGTTCTGTGAAAGGATCTAAAAGAGCTGTTTCAGGATCTGGAACAACAATCATGTCACTTTCGTTGATAGCCTTCCAACCCCTAATAGAAGATCCATCAAAACCTAAACCTTCTTCAAAAGTATCTTCTTCAACTGCGCCTGCCGGAACAGAAAAGTGTTGCCAAGTTCCAAGAAAATCCATAAAACGAAAATCAACAAATTCAACATTCTCGTCTTTTATATATTTGAGTACATCCTTAGGTACTTTCATTATTTTCACACTCCTTACAATGCTTACTGATTCAAAAAAATTTATTTCAAAAAAATCGCTATAAAATTTCACATATCCTTATCTATCATGAATATACAAGATTTTGCAACAATTTATCAAAATGAAAAATTCTCATGTTTAAAACCCTCTAAACAATCTCATATAACCTCTCTTGTTGTTTTTGTCATCTCGAAAGCCCTTCCCTTATAAAAAGACATTTGAGATTGTATAAAGGATTCTCCTATTATAGCATATAAAATTATACTAATGAGATCCTTTGTTAATCTATTTCATAGCATGAATCGTCTTATAAAATAACTCTCATATATTATTAAGTATTTTTATTAGTCTGTAAGGTTTTTGAGAAACAGTCCCTATACTTTCATTGAAAAAAGTTTTTATAACAAAGCTTATATCGGATGTCTAAATACTCTCTAAATATGGATTTTAAAAATAATTTTAAAAAATTAAAACAAATAAAAAATATAAACATTTATATTGATTTTTTTTAAAAAATTTAATACAAAATTTAAATTACTTAAAAACAAAAAGAAAGCATAAGATATAATGTTAATGCATATAAAAGTATTAAAAGAATTTTTAATAATATTTTTTTGTACTACCCTTTCTTGGGGTCTATCTCCATCCTCTTTCTCTAATCAAAAAGTTCAAATTAAAAAGTCAAAAAGTATCTCGCAACCCACTATCTCTAAGCATTCTTTACCCTATTTAACTACAACAAACAAACTAACCGTCTTTTTTTCAAACCCCAAAACATTATCTGCCCTAGTTTTTTTTACCATTCCCTTTTTTGCCGCATCATTTATAATCGAACATTATTTCCTTTTTACTCCCTTATCTTACTATCTTTTTTTTACAGGTCTTGGGGCAGCTCTTTTTATCTCCTTAGTCAGTCTTCTACTTTTTTTTATTTTAAAAAATAATTTCATCTGTAAAGACCGTTTCGAAAAAATTTCTATAAATAAAAAACACTATGGCTCACTAATAGAAGAAGGCGACTTTATTAAACAAAAATATTATAAATTTCCTTTATCAGTATTTTTTCAAATGATCACTTTTCTAAGTACTACTGCATTGCTCATTCTTTTCGTTTTTTACTCTTTTAAAAATATACTTATCATAGTTTTGATATCATCCTCTCTATTTATAGCAATCATTTTCACAGTTCCACTCATATGGTTATACCATTTTCACCATAAAAGCTCTTCAAAAGTTTCCACTTTATATACCCTAAAAAATTGGAGAGAGATCACGAATTTAATAAATATACATGTAGAGAAACAAACTCAAGGCTTCTCATTCCTAGAAAAAGAGAGATACACCTCTATATTAAATAAAACTTTAATTAGAAAAAATAAATATTTATCAGACTCACTATCTATATGTGTAGAAAAATATCGAAAATCAGAAGCTTCTATATATAAGAAATTAAAAAGCATCGCAAATTATAATATTAGTTTTTATTCGCTTGAAACATTAGAAAAAATCAACGCCTTAAGGACTTTAAAAACCGAAGATCTAAACTCTTTAACATTTAAACAGCTTTGGGAAAAACTCACAGATTTCAAATCCTTTCTTAAAACTAAAAAACATCGACCCCCTGGGCTTTCTAAAGAAAAAAGAAAAGCTTTTAAGAAATATAAAAAGACTCTCATAAAAAAAACAAATAGGGCAATCAAATTGCTAGAAGAACATATCACAAATATAAATTCTCTAGAAAGAATTCTCAAAAGAAGCTCTAACTTCACGATTTACACTATAGAGCATCTCTGTCTTAAATACCCTAAACATCTTTCAATGGAACCAATGAAACCAATGGAACCAGAACTACTAAATACGTATTCGTATTTAAAAAAAGATCAAAAAAAGTGCTTCACTCAGAAAATTAGCACCTCAACATAATTAAAGTTTATTTTGAACATGCTCCGGAAGTATTTTAGATTCAACACTATGACTCTTAAAATTGTACAGATCTTTTTTAAAAACTGTTAGAATGAAACTCTTACAAAAGGATTTTTTACTCTTAAAGGAATCGTTCAAAATATCCTGTAAACTTTTTTAGAATAGTTCAAGTAAAGCCTATAGGGTATTTCGTAAAATTATCTATAAATCAACTCTTCAGTAAACTTATGAGGAAATTTTTCATCATGAAAATAAATAGTATAAAAGAAATATTCGAATTTATAATGGCCAATATTTTGCTTCAACAAACCCTACTTATCGCACTGATGATTATCGGTAGTTTTGTCACTATTTGGGTTTTTAAAAAGTTTTTCATACCAGGTATTTCCTCCCTAATTCTGCGAAGCCAAACAAAGTGGGATGACATCTTAGTAGAACATAAAATTTTTGACCAACTCGCCTATATCGCTCCCATTTTTGTGATCTATGAACTTTCTGAGTATTTGATTTTTGGAAACCTCTTTATCCGTAAAGCTCTTGCCACTTGGGTAACCATTAGATCTGTGTTCTTACTCCAAAAAGTGGTAGATATTTTTTACACTGTTTATGAAAAACTACCCTCCGAAAAGCCTAAAATGAATTACAAAGGATTCATACAACTGATCAAAATAGTTTTTTTTCTCTTAGGCATGCTTGTGATTTTTTCAATCGCCCTAGAGCAATCTCCAATGGCTCTATTAAGTGGTATCGGGGCAATGACCGCGATTCTTTTGCTCATCTTTAGGGACACGATCTTAGCCTTTGTGGCAAGCATACAAATAAATATCTATCAAACATTAAGCATTGGAGACTGGATAGAAATGAAAGAATACTCAGCAGACGGAGATGTTATCGATATAAATCTACATACGATTCAAGTACAAAACTGGAATAAATCCATCGTTAATATACCTACGCATAAGTTACTGGAACACCCTTTCACAAACTGGAAAGGGATGTTTCTCTCAAATGGTCGTCGTATAAAAAGAGCTGTTTCTATAGATATTTCTTCCATAGCTCTTGTAACTCCAGAAATGTTAGAAAATTACAAGGCAACACCTTTTTTAGAACCTTTTATCTCAACAATAGAAAAAGAAATCGCTCAAGATCTTCAAAATTTGAATACATCTCATTTGCTAACCCTCGGGGATACCCCACTAACAAATATCCGACTTTTTAGAGAGTATCTCAAAAGTCACTTTTATCAAAAGTCAGAAATAAATACGAATTTAACTTTCATGATAAGACAACTAAAGCCAACTTCAGAGGGGCTCCCTTTAGAAATATATTTATTCACCAAAGATACGCGTTGGACAACGCATGAAGAAGTCCAGTCAAATATATTTGAATATGTTCTTGCTGTCATGAGTTATTTTGAGCTAGAAGCATTCCAAAAGCCTTCAGGAAAAGATTGGCAGACTTTACAAACAAATAAAATTGAAGAATAGATCTTAAGCGACAAACTAGCTTTTAAACTGATTTAACTTTTCATCTATACTCTTTTCAACCTCTTTGAGCTCTTTTATAACGTCTTCCAGATCTTTATAGTCTATCTGTGATTTTGGACGCCAAAGCTCGACAAAGCGTTGATCGACTTGATGAAGTCTCCTCATATCTTGCTTAACTTCATCAACTTTAAAAGCTAAAGACTTAGTCATGTCATTAATATTTTCAGAAACATCATGAAGATCATCAGAAGATCTAAAAAAAAGTTTTGTAGACAAATCACCACCCGCAACCTTTTCAAGATGTTTTTTTACTCTATGAATAGGACCCACAACTTTATGAGAAAATACATAAATAAGAATCCAGCCAATACCACTCACAAAAAATACGGTTATAAAAGAAGCAAAAGCAAATATGGGCAAGATAAATTTTTGTGTTGACTTTATAACTAACCTAGAATTTTGCAAAGTTGTAGAAACAGAACCTTCCATTAACAAATAAATAGCAAGTCCTGCAAAAAACAAAGCAATTAAAACAAGAAAAAGAGCTCGCGCAAAAATCCTTAATTGAAATTTTCTAATTATATATTTCTTACGCATATTTTTTCCCACTATAACACCTCTACCTCTTTCGCAAAATCACCTTTAACTTTCACTTGATACTTCGATCTCAATTGACGGATCCAGTCTTTCAAAGATTTTTCATCTTCTTCTTCCATCAAAACATCCATTAAAAGCTTTCTAAAAGCTTCTTTGGATTCAAACTCTCTGCTTCTAAATTTTTGTATTTCCAAGATAATCCAACCTAAACCATCATTATATACCGTTCTCACTTCATTTTCTTCCATTTGAAACAAAGCCATCCGGTAAACAGGCTTTATTTCTTCATAGTTAAACCAACACCATCCCGAATCATTATGAACCTGACCTTCCTCTTCGTATGTCAAAAGTTCTTCTTTTAAAATTTTTTTAACAACAGGCTCCTCCTCTACAACTCTTATTCTTGCAAAGATTTGTTTTTGCAATCTGTTGTAGTAAAACTCAACTTTTTTTTCATCAACATCTCTTTTTCGTATAAACTCTTCTTTTTTATGAGCAATTAAGCTATCTATCATCGCCTTTTTCCAAAAAGACTCGAGCCGAAAATGAAAGTCTTCTGTATTTTCTAGATGAAGAGACTGTGCCTCTCTAAATAAAACCTGCTTATCAATGAGCTTCTCTAAAAAAATTTTTTTCCCAACAAAGGTTTGTGCAACCGTTTTTTCAGCCAAACTCAATTTCTCAAATTCTTTGCGGTAATCAGACATCATCAGATCATAATCATCGATAGAAACAAGAACGAAGTCAGAGTTAAGACCCTCATTTTTATTTAAAATATTTGAAGAAGACGTCGATACATTTTCTTTTTTTGAACAGTCTTTAGCTGTGGAACATTTGTCGGATGAGGTTAAACCTTTATCGGATGTGGCGGAACATTTGTCGGATGTGGCGGAACATTTGTCGGATGTGGCGGAACATTTGTCGGATGTGGCGGAACATTTGTCGGATGAGTCCGAACATTGACAAGATATCAGAAAAAGTAAAGAAAAAAGTAAAATGAAACATTTATAACAACGCATGCCTATCCCTCAAAAGATTTCGCACCTCGATCAACCCTTTGTAAAATCCTTGATGTTCCTTAAATAAAAATAAGAAAAAACTCGCCATAATCTCAATATATCATATATGTTTAGACTCTTGCAAAAACTCACATATACTCAGCTAAGATTAAAGAATAAGGCTCATGAAAAATACTAGAAGTGCTTTATTAGAAAAAATTTCTAATTTTAAAAATAAAAAAGTTAAGGAACTTTTATTAACAAAAAGTTCCTTAACTTAAAAAAGTCATCAAGAACTAAGAGTTTTACCTGCAGCATGAAGATCATCAATTGCTTCTTTAACTCGATCTGTCATACCTTTCTCAGCTGATTTAATATAGGTACGTGGATCATAAAACTTTTTATTCCCAACTTCACCATCTGTTTTTAAAACTTGATCATAATTTTTGAACATATGATCGACAATCGGACGTGTGAAAGAGAACTGCGTATCTGTGTCAACATTCATCTTAATGACACCATAGGAAAGAGTTTCTTCAATCTCTTCTTTAGAAGAACCTGATCCTCCATGAAAAACAAGATCAAAATAGGCAGATTCACCAAATTCAGCAACTACAGACTTTTGACCATTTTTCAAAATAGAAGGGTCTAATTTAACATTACCAGGCTTATAAACCCCGTGAACATTCCCAAAAGTTGCTGCAAACATGAATCTAGCACCATCAACTGAGCTTAATCTTCTATAAACTTCAACCATATCTTCTGGAGTTGTATAAAGTTTTGACTTATCAAGACCTTCGTTATCAACACCATCTTCTTCTCCACCAACAACTCCTGCTTCAACTTCTAAAATGATGTCATTTTTAGCACAACGTTTCAAAAGCTCAACAGATTTATCCATATTGTCGTTTAAAGGCAAAACACTTCCATCAAACATATGGCTTTGAAAAAGATTAGACTTACCTTCAGCTCTTCTCTTCTCTGTTTCGGCAATCAAAGGGAGTAAAAACCCTTCAACTTTTTCAGGATGACAGTGATCTGTATGTAAGGCCACATAAACATTATATTTTTCAGCCAAACGATGAACAGCTTCAGCTAAAACAATGGCACCAAGAACACTGTCTTTTTGACCTAAACCTGATGCAAATTGTCCCCCACCTGTGGAAACTTGAATAATCCCATCCGATTTTTTTTCAGCGAAAGCTTGCAAACACGCATTCGCGGTAGCAAGAGAGGTCACGTTTATGGCTGGATAAGCAAAATCATTTTTTTGGGCATTATCTAGCATCTTACAATAGGTTTGATAATCAGCTACCGGCATATTTTCTTCTCCTTATAACAGTTATATAGAAACTTAAAATAAAAATTTTTATCTTTACTCATCCAACATAAGCAAACATTTTATCTATGCATTTTTTTGCACGCAATCTAATGTTTTCATCCAAAGTAATCATATCTTTCTCTTCTGGATTACGAAGGACCCTTAAAATATCCTCCAGAGAGTTTGATTTCATATAACGACACATGGTGCAAGATCCAACAAGTTGTTTCTGAGGCATTTCAACTTGCAACCTAGCACTCAAGCCACACTCTGTGAGCATAAGATACTTATCATTGTCATCATTTTTAACATGATCAACAATCTGCGAAGTACTCCCAACAAAGTCTGACTTTTTAACAATACTCGGCGAACATTCAGGGTGACTGACAACTTGCACTCCTGGATATTCCATACGTATATAGTCAAGCATCTCTGGGTCATATTCCTCATGAACATAACATGTCCCATTATAAATTTCAATTGTTTTATCAACACCTCTTCTCTTCATATCATCACGCAAGTTTTCACCCATCAGTTTATCTGGAAGAAAATAAATTTTATCCGAATCTATGGTTTCAACAATATGGTAAACATTCGAAGAGGTAACACAAACATCACATTCAGCTTTAACTTCAGCTGTAGTATTGATATAGCAAACAAAAACAAAGTCGGGATACTGTTCACGCAATTCACGAACTTTTTCAGCAGTAATAGCATCAGCAAGAGTGCATCCACTATCTTGACTAGGTATCAAAACCTGCTTAGCAGGATTCAAAATCTTAGCTGTCTCAGCCATAAAGCGCACAGCAACAAAAACTATAGTATCTGCACCAGAATCTATCGCATCCTTACTTAATTTATAAGAATCTCCAACAAAATCAGCAACACCATACACAACTTCAGGGGAAACATATGAATGAACTAAAAGCGTCGCATTTGTCTCTTTTTTCAAAAGATTGATCTCATTGATCAAAGGGACTAATTCTTTGCACTTGTCCATGGTATATAGGCAAGAAGAAACGCCAATTCTTACATTCTTTAAACGATTAAATAAATCTAACGCTGTTATCACGAAAAACCTCTATACTAAATATAACTCACTCTAAGGAATTAGAAAATTCCATCCATAGAGATCTTCAACAGCCCCATGTTGAATATCCAGAAGAGATTCTCTAACTTTCTGAGCTAAACTTTCTTGATTATGATTTTCGATTTTTAACTCATGCTCTCCATATTGGATTGAGCCCACCGAAGATATACCAACAGCGGTTCCTGACCCAAAGCACTCATGAATCTCACCAGAACGAATATCTTTCTGTATCTCTTCTATAGCCAAGGGCTTTTCTTCAACTTTCCAGCCCAAGTCTTTTGCTAAAGTTATCACAGATCTGCGAGTTATACCATCCAAGACAGATCCAGAAAGCACAGGGGTAATCAAGGTGTCACCTCTAACAAAAAAGATATTCATTGTACCTATTTCATCTATGTATCGACTACTTTTACCATCAAGCCATAAAACTTGATCGAATCCTTTTTCCTCAGCTATTTTAGTAGGAAGAAGGCTTGCAGCATAATTTCCCGCTGTTTTAGCTTCACCAGTCCCACCTTTAGCACAACGTATATACTCATCTCCAAAACACAGAAGTCTTAAAGGGCGGCTTTTTTTATAGTAACTATCAACAGGACAGGTAAACATAATAAACATATATTCCGAAGAAGGTCTAAGTCCTATACCTGCATCTGTTGCGAAAATAAAGGGTCTTATATACAGAGAAGAGCCCCTTTCTTTCGGAACCCAAGATTTATCTAAGGAAAGACAATCAGAAATCATCGCTAAAAGGCCTTGGGGAGAAATTTCAGGGATACACATCCTAGCAGCAGATCTATTAAGTCTATTCAAATGGTCTTTGATCCTAAAAACATTGATCCCTGAAGACTCTGTAAAAAAAGCCTTTACCCCTTCAAAAACAGTTTGTCCATAATGCAAAGATAACATAGAAGGAGAGAAAGAAAGGTTTTCAAAAGGCTTTATTTGAGCATCGCTCCACTTGCCTCCTTTGTAATGTATCTGAATCATATGATCTGAAAAAGTTCTTCCAAAGTCTAAGTTTAAAAAGTCAATGTTATCAACCCGATTTCCGGAAAATTTTTTCAGTTCATAATCCATAACCCTAATACTCTCCTCGTTACTGATCCAAATCTTCTTCCAACAACTCTTGCAAAAAATCTATAAGTTTTTTTGCCTGTTTCACACTAGAAATATTAAATTTAGAGCGTGGCATATAGTTATCTCCACTTTTTTGATAACGCCTGATAGAGAATTTTTTATCTCCGTAAGATTCTTTTTTCTTATCCCACTCTTTATAACTATATAGGATAGTAACCCAAGCACCCTTAGAAAGAATCTTTTTATCAATTTCTTTAACTAACTCCAAATCATCTTCTTGATAAGTGATGGTTAAAAGATCTATCGCCTCAGACATTTTTCTTTCCTTTTTCTTACTCTATTAATAAAAAATCACGCACCGTCTGCCTTCAAATACTCAAAAAGCTTCTCAACATCAGACATTTTCCATCTTAAATATCTACGGCAAGCCTTCGTTCCACTTAGGTTGATAGGCTCAATACTATACTCACGTGCCCATTTTTGCCAGTTTCTAGAAATAAAAACAGGAGAAACATCTAAAATTTTTCCCAAAGTCTTTTCAGATATGTAGATCTCCAACATACTACTTATTTCATTACGATTCAAGTCTTCTACATATACTTGAAGTTTTTCCCTAGCACTTGCTGATATCGTCATATTTTTCCGCCCCTTCATAATTTATTTGATTCTTTAAAATAAAAACTAAAAAATTCACTTACGCTTTTCAACGATCTTAGCGGATGATACAAAAGATTCCAAAAACTCAAAGCTTATAATCGAAATGAAAACCTATTATAATTTTAGTAAAAATATATTGAATTATCAATATTTATTTTTTCCGTCTAAATAATTCACTTTAAAAAAAGTCAAAATAAATCATTTTATTTTAATAAAAATCGATAGAAATATTCTTTTTAATTTCAAATTAAAATTTCATCAATCGATTTTATCATCAATTGATTTTATCATAATAAAATTATTACAAAGAAGATAATCTCTACAAAAAATATGATATTTCATTAAAGAAATAAAACATTCTAAAATATATTAAATTAATTATTTCAAAATATTTTAGAATAATCTCTATTTGATAGATATAGATGATTTAAAAAAATACAATTATGTCAAGTCTCTAATTATCTTGTCTATTTTTTTTAAAGCCTGAGCCCTATGACTAACTTCATTTTTTTCTTGCTCAGTCATCTCTGCAAAAGTCTTTTTCATTGCCGGAAAAAAGAAAACAGAATCATAGCCAAATCCAAAGCTACCTCTAGGCTTATCAATAATATAGCCTTCACAAGAGCCTCTAACTACACCTAATATATCTTCTTTATACATCAAAACCATACAACAAACAAATCGAGCTTTACGCTCTTCCTCTTTTAAGCCTTTTAGCTCATGCAAAAGCTTATCAATATTTGACTGAGACGTCGCATGGTCTCCAGAGTAACGAGCTGAATAAACACCAGGCTCACCATTCAAGGCATCCACTTTCAAACCAGAGTCATCGGCCAAAGCCAAAAGACCTGTATATAAAGAAACCTCTCGAGCTTTTTTAATGGCATTTGTTTCAAAGGTTTCCCCATCCTCAACAACATCATGAACATTAGGAAAGTCTTGCAAAGTCAAAACTTCTAATAAAGGATGTTGCCATAATTTAAGTAACTCTCTACGTTTACCCTCATTGGTTGTGGCTAAAACTATTTTTTCATATCGACTACTCACCTCAAGCACTCCTCTTGAATAGCAATCAGCTCCATGATACCTTTTCTGGATAATTCAAGCATTTTATCCAACTCCTCTTTAGTATAAGAGTTCCCTTCTGCTGTTCCTTGTATTTCAACAAAAGAACCTGAAGCTGTCATAACAACATTCATATCTACATCAATATTAAAATCTTCTTTATAACAGAGATCAAGCAAAGCTGAACCTTTTAAAATACCTACGCTAACAGCAGCTATCATTTCTGTACATGGGTTTCTTTTGATTTTTTTCTCACGAAGCATTTTTTGCAAAGCCATCTCGACAGCCACATAAGCTCCTGTCAAAGAAGCTGTCCTTGTTCCCCCATCAGCTTGAATAACATCACAATCGACGGTTATTGTCATTCTAGGGAAACAACTCCTATCGACAACACTTCGTAACGAACGGCCAATAAATCTTTGAATTTCAGCAGTTCTTCCCGAAACTTTCCCTCTACTAACCTCTCTATTTATACGTGTGTTCCCAGCTCCAGGTAACATACTATATTCGGCAGTTAACCAACCTTGAGCTGTATCTTTTAAAAACATCGGAACTTTTTCCTCAACATGTGCTGTACAAATAACACGTGTGTCACCAACCTCAATCAAAACTGACCCTTCAGGACTTTTCAAATAATTTTTGGTTATTTTAACAGGTCTCATCTCATCATGATCACGTCCATCTATTCTCATTTTTTTTATTCCTTAGTATCCCTATATTTAACTCCACAACCGTCTGTTTCCCAAACAATAACTTCTTGAATATCAACATCTTCATTTGAAAAAATAGACACTAACGACTCATAAATATACTTAGCCACATTTTCTGCCGTAGGCAAAAAATGTTGAAAGTACGGTAAGTCATTTAAATAACAATGATCTAACTCATCTATCACTGGTTTTACAAGACGCTTGATATCCGCAAAGTCCATTCCCATTCCTAAGTGATCAAGCTTATAAGACGCAACAGCAATCTCTACTGTCCAATTATGTCCATGTAAAAAAGCACACTTACCTTTATGGCCATCTATTTTATGAGCCGAACTAAAACTTTGTTTAAGTATATTGATAAACATTTTTTTCATCCAATATTATTTTTTTGATTTTCAAATCCACTTCCATACCAACAAATAGCTTATACACTCTATCTAAATAATATTCTAAATCACCATTTGTCACATAAACATCCAAAGAAAAACGATCATCTAGACTTTGGATACCATATTTATTAACAATCTCATCCGACACAGAATAAACAGGATCAACTAAATTAACATGTTCTCCCACTTCTTGCCGGATCAGATCTCTAAAAATAGAAAAATGAGTACATCCCAAAATCAACGTATCCACTTCAGAAGTTACAAAGTCTTCCAAATAGTTTTTCACAACTTTCCTAACCAAAGGGATATCAATCGATCCTCTTTCAGCGAACTCAATAAGCAAAGGACAATCTCTTGACTTCACATGAATATTTCGATCATAAGACTTTAAATATCTCGAATACTCATCACTTTGAACTGTAGCCTTTGTCCCTATCACTGCTATCACACGTTTTTTTGAAACCCGTAAAGCTTCCAAACAAGCCGCTGGAACCATAAAAAAAAGCGGTATAGAAAAAGACTTTTCCATCTGATTCATCGTAAAAATCGATGCTGTATGACAGCCAATGATCACAGACTCAACATCTTTTTTCAATAAAAAGTTAACAGCATTGTGTGTACATGAGATAATCTGTTCCTTAGATTTCATGCCATAAGGAAAATTAGCTGTATCTCCAATATAAACAAAATCACAATACGGCGACTTTTTGATCAATGATTTTAAAACACTAAAGCCACCCATCCCTGAATCAAAAACACCAATTTTAGGTCTTTTTTTAAGCAACAACTCCTCAGAAAAAAGATGTGAATTTCTCACTTCTATAGATCTCCCGACAAATTGTCATAAACATTCTTATATTTTAATACACCTGTAGCAATTGAGGAGGCAACTTTGTAAATATTTTCACGTAAAAATTTAACTTCTAAAGGATTTGAAATAAAACCTATTTCTATGAGAATCGCAGGAAGCAGTGAATTCTTTATAACATAAAACCTCGCCCCTTTAACCCCTCTTTTTTTTAGCCCTAAATCTTTGACCATGCTGTCCAAAACAAACTCACTAAGATTAAAACTTTCAGACCGATAAACATCTAATAAAATTTCACTTAAGGCTACCTCTGTATCAGAAGGCACAATATATCCCGCATCTTTTCTGCTATCTTTTTGGAAAATATTGTGCTGCTCTTTTGCCATCAAAGCACGTGCATAGTCATCCATTTTATCGGAAAGGTAAAAAACCTCTAAACCTCTCGCTCTTTTGTTTTTCGAAGAATTTGCATGTAAGCTGATAAATAGATCCGCAGAAGACCGATTCGTCAATTCTGACCTTTTTCGAAGAGAAATATACTCATCTGTATCTCTTGTTAAAAGGACCTTCATGCCTTCTTGTTCTAAAATATTCTTTAAAACCTTCGCGACATCCAAAACCAAATTTTTTTCTTGCAAACCTCTAGCACCTACAGCTCCCTTATCCTTACCACCATGACCAGGATCTATCATAACAGTGTGAATACCATGTGATTCTTTTTTCTTACGAAAACTTGTTATATTAGACCGAGAAAGTTTTTGAGGAGTAAAACTTGTTTTCTTATCACTTTGATTTTTTCTAATAAGTTCTTCAATGATGTTTTTAAGATAAATAGGTGCAACCAAATAGCCTTCATAATAATGAATAAAACCTTTCAATCGAAAAATTTTATCATTCGCCCAAAACCATGAGTTATAAGGTAAAAATCTCAATTCTAAACCTTTAGAAGAAAAGGTTAAAACCGTTCTTCTTTTATCCCATTTTTGTTCAAAATCAAAAGTCTTGGCAAAGTCTTGCAACCTACAGTATGAGACTTGTTTAACATGACACTGTATAGCTAATGTTTTAAAGGAAGAAGCAAAAAGAGAGCTTTTTTGCCCTGTCAGTAAAAACAAAAAAATAATGAAAAAAAACAATAATGATCTTAAAAAAAGGCTACAAGATGCTCCGTAACGGACCCCAAAACTCATATCATATTTTCCTCCATAAAAACAGTATCTTTACCAACAATACTTTCCAAGTTACGTCGCAACTCAGAAGTAGGATCAACCCAATATTTATCTCCTGTCAATACAGACAGTGTTTCCTTAGAAGATGTTTCAAAGTGAAACCGTAAAGAACATGTTCCTGGATTTTTTTTGATCACGTTTTTTAAATCTTGCACAACCTTATCATTCGCCAGATCTGTTTTTATTTTCACACACAAACTATCACCATAAATTCCCGGAAGCGCTTTCAAGTCCAAAATTTTTTCTGCGACAACCTGAAGTTCTTCCGTCCGAGAATTCAAACTCACTTTACCTTGTAAAAAAACAAGATCATCAACATTTAAATTGTTTTGATAAAGCTGATATGTTTTAGGAAAAATAACAACATCAACTTGCCCATCACGATCTTCTATTTTAAGATAAGCCATCGTTTCATTTTTTTTTGTTATAAATTTTCTAAGATCAACAACCATCCCTCCCAAACGAATAGAAACGTCTTTCATAGTTGAGCCTTCTTTCAGCATTTTCAAAAACCTATCCTTATGCTGCTTCATTGTCAAACTCGTATCTGAAATATAAAGCTTTAAAAGGTCACTGTATCTATCCAAAGGATTTCCTGTTAAATAAAACCCAACTAACTCTTTTTCAAAGGTCAAAATAGACTCTATGGGCCATTCCTCTTTTTCTACGATAAAGCCTTCTTTTTCTTCCACTTCATCAAAAAGTAACGTTTGCCCTCTTTCCTTATCCTCTTTCTCTTTTTGACACTTACTAATCACACTTTCCAAAGATTCAAACATCTGTGCTCTTGCTAAACCAAAAGCATCCATCGCTCCGACCTTAATCAAGCTTTCAAAAACTCTTTTATTTAAAACTTTCAAGTTCAATCGATCACAAAAATCAAACAAAGAGCAAAAAGAACCTCCTTTTTGACGAGCCTCTATGATTTCTGAGATAGGACCTTCTCCAATATTTTTAACAGCACTTAAACCAAACCTTATTCCCGAAGAACCAACCGTGAAAGAAGATTTACTTTCATTGACATCCGGAGGCAAAATCGCTATTTTCATCTTTTTACACTCTTCGATAAACAAAGCAACTTTGTCCGTATTATCCATAGAGTTTGTCAATAATGCCGACATATAATGAACAGGATAATGGGCTTTCAAATAAGCTGTTTGATAAGAAATAAGAGCATAAGCAACACTATGCGACTTGTTAAAACCATAGCCAGCAAACTTGTAAATAGTATCAAAAATCTTGTGCGCAAGCTTAGCAGGAATTTGATTACGACTTTCACAACCTTGCACAAATTTCTCTCTTTGTGCTGCCATAACATCTTCTTTCTTTTTACCCATAGCACGACGCAGTAAATCCGCCTCAGCCAAACTAAATCCAGCTAAGTCACTAACTGAACGCATAACTTGCTCTTGGTACAACATAATACCATATGTTTTCTCTAATATAGGTTTCATTAAGGGATGTAAATATTTTATTTTTTGACGCCCATGCTTTCTTTCAATAAAGTCAGGGGCCCAGTCCAAAGGACCTGGACGATAAAGAGCAAGCAAGGCCACAAGAACTTCAAAAGTATCGACAACCATATTTTTCGAAAGATGACGCATCCCTTCACTTTCTAATTGAAAAACACCAATCGTCTCTCCTGAACTTAAAAGATCATACGTTGGCTTATCATCCATAGGGATTGTGTCTATATCTAAATCTATATTTTCTTCTTGCTTAATACTTTCACAGGTATCGGCGATGATAGAAAGCGTTTTTAATCCTAAAAAGTCCATTTTGAGAAGCCCAAGATCTTCCAAAAACTTAGCTTCATATTGAGATGTTACTTCTTCTGCGGTTTTGTAAAGAGGTGTCATATTTATTAAAGGAGATTCACAAATAAGAATCCCTGCCGCATGAATCCCAGGTTGCCTAACCAGTCCTTCCAACTTTAAAGACATATCGAAAAGTTGTTTATAGTTTTCATTAGAAGTATAGGCTTTTTTAAGCTCTGGGACCTCATCTAAAGCCCTCTGAAGTTTTATTTTCGGATCTGTAGGTACAAGTTTAGCTAATTTATCAACTTCTGGTAATGGGATATCAATAACTCTACCAACATCACGTAAAACCATTTTTGCAGCCATCGTCCCAAAAGTTATGATTTGAGCAACACATTCTCTTCCATATTTCTCTGTGACATACTCGATAACCTGACCCCGTTTATTTTTACAAAAGTCGATATCTATATCCGGCATCGAAATCCTTGCAGGATTCAGAAATCTTTCAAAAAGAAGTTCATATTTCAAAGGGTCAAGATTTGTTATATCCATCAAATAAGCAACAATACTTCCTGCTACAGAGCCTCTCCCTGGACCAACAGGAATATTCTCTCCTTTAGCATAGCGAATAAAATCACTAACAATTAAAAAGTAATCCGGAAACCCCATATCATTAATAGATTTGAGTTCAAAATCAAGCCGATCCATGATTTTTTTATCTGGATTAGGGTACTTCTTAGGCAAAGCCTTTAAACATAGATCTCTTAAGTAAATCTTACTCGAAACATTTTCAGGATTTTCAAATTTGGGCAAATGTCGTGCCTTAAAGTCTAGTTCAACATTGCAACGATCCGCAATGATCGCTGTATTTTCAATAGCTTCTGGACAATCTTTAAAAAGCTCCACCATCTCTTCTGAAGACTTAAAGTAAAACTCTCTAGAAGGGAACTTCATCCGATTCTCATCACTAAGGAGTTTCCCTGTGGATATACACATCAAAATTTCATGAGCCAAATAATCTTCCTTATGAAGATAAAAAACATCATTTGTCGCTACTAAAGGGATATCATGTTTCTGTGAGATTTTTTTATAATTCTCTATGATAATTTCCCTCTCTGGGAGATCATGCCTCTGTAGCTCTAAATAAAAATTTTTGGAGCCAAAAATATCCAAAAACTTCTTTAATTGCTCATCAACTTTCTCTTCTTGTTGATTAAAAATATGATAACCCAAAGGACCTTTAAAAAAACCACTCAGACAAATCAAACCTTCTGAGTATTTTTCTAATAATTCCCAATCGATGCGAGGTCGATAATAAAAGCCTTCGACATAACCTAAAGTTGCAAGTTTTATAAGGTTACGATAACCCTTTTCTGTTTCTGCTAAAAGAGCTATATTAAAATGCTGAACACCTTGCTTTCTTGTTTTTTTTTCAAATCTTGAAGAAGATAGAAGACAGGGCTCTAGCCCCAATATGGGTTTAATATTTTTATCCCGAGCTTTCTGAAAAAAATCAACCGCTCCAAACATATTCCCTGAGTCTGTCAAAGCGAGCGAAGTCATGCCTTGGGAAGCTGCTAAATCCAATATTTTTGAAATCCGACAACAACTAAATAGTAGAGTGTGATCCGAATGAACCCTTAAATGTGTGAAAAGATTTCCCATCAAAAAATTCTCTCTTTAAAATAAGAGCTTATCAAGTTTATTTTTTTAACAGTAAAAGCACTACCAAAGAAAACATTATTCAAAACCCGCAAACCCTCATTAAAAAACCTTCATTATCTTATTATTTCTCAAGCGTACTACAAAACACCTTGAGACCTTTGCAAAATACCTCATAAGTTTTCTTGTAGTTTTTTTTAAAAATTTTGTCATTTCGAAAAAAGCTTATGCGATATTTTGGAAAAACCTTATTTTACATGATCCTATAAGATTCTTAAAAAAATCACTAGTAATCATTAAGAATAATAAACTCTTTAAGTAAGTTCAAATTATTTTTAAAATTATAAGAAGAAGATATTTCGAGGTCATTATAACTCTAAATCACAAAATTTTCTGAAACGATCTTGAAGACTTTTGCTATTTTAAAAAAAATACCTACAAGAGATAGGCCTTTATCTAAAAAGAACAAAATATCGTAAAACTTATTCCTCAAAAGCCTATCAGAAACTTCGTAATATTCTCATATTATAAATTGTACCGCGGCTTCACTTTTATTCCCACTCAATGGTTGAGGGTGGTTTTGAACTGATATCATAAACAACACGATTAATACCGACAACTTCATTGATCACACGGCTAGAAATTTGTCTCAAAATCTCACCATCAAGATCAACCCAACTCGCTGTCATTCCATCTTGGCTTTCAACAACCCTTACAGCCAAAACATTTTCATACGTGCGATTATCCCCCATAACCCCTACGGTTTTCACGGGAAGAAGAACCCCAAAAGCTTGCCATACTTCATCATAAACACCAGCCTTTTTGATCTCTTCTAAAATGATTTCGTCGGCCATTCGGAGAATAGCCAGTCGATCTTCGGTAACTTCTCCTATAACACGAATAGCTAAGCCAGGACCAGGGAAAGGATGTCGCCAAAGAACCTCTTTAGACAAGCCCAACGCTTTACCAAGATCGCGAACCTCATCTTTAAAAAGCTCTCTCAAGGGTTCAACCAATTCAAAGTTCATTTTCTCTGGCAATCCGCCAACATTATGATGACTTTTGATCACATCAGAGGGACCTTTAACAGAAACACTTTCAATAACATCAGGATACAATGTTCCTTGTGCTAGAAAAGTTGCATCAGGGATGGCTTTTGCTTCTTTTTCAAAAACTTTCACAAAAAGTTCGCCTATAACTTTACGCTTCATCTCTGGATCTATAACATTTTTAAGGTTATCCAAAAAGAGATCTTTTGACTCTGCTAAAATAACTTTTATACGAAAATTATCGCGGAACATTTGAAGAACTTTTTCAACTTCATTTTGACGAAGCAAACCATTATCAACAAAAATACAAGTCAATTGATCTCCAATAGCTTCATGTAACAAAACAGCTGTTACCGAAGAATCAACACCTCCACTTAAGCCACAAATAACATGTTTACTGCCAACTTGTTGCTGAATTTTTTTCTTTGCGTATTCAACAAAGCACTCCATTGTCCAGTCTTGAGAGCAGCCACAAACATCAACAACAAATGTTTTTAAAACAAGTTCACCCTGACGAGTATGATGAACCTCCGGATGGAATTGAAGGCCATAATATTTTTTTGATGGATGATAAAAAGCCGCAACAGCACATTGATCTGTCTTAGCTGTAGTCAAGCAACCTTCACCCAATTCGGTAACTTTGTCGCTATGACTCATCCAAATATCCATCTCCGAATCTGTGCTGTCAAAAAGACCCAGATCGTCAACAACACTCATTTTGGCATATCCAAACTCTCTCTCGGGGGACCTTTGAACTTTCCCACCTAAAAATTCTGTCAAAAGATGTGCCCCATAACATATGCCCAAAATAGGGCACCCCCACTCCAAAAAATCTTTTGATAATTTCGGAGCATCGTCATCATAAACACTCGATGGCCCGCCCGAAAAAATGATCCCTTTAGGAGACATTTTTTTGATCTCTTCAACAGGGTGGTTATAAGGGTGAATCTCGCAATAAACATTCATTTCACGAATCCGTCGTGCAATGAGCTGAGTATACTGCGAACCAAAATCTAAAATAATGATCGCATCAAATTTCATTAAAGCTCCAAATCATATTGTAAGGTTTTGATAATCATAAATATCATGAACATGGCCTTCTTTTTGAGATGAAAGAGTTCTTCTTTCCATACGCAAATGTTCATTATAAAGCGCCTGGTGTAGACTTTTCAAATTTTTAAGACCAATATCTTGTAATGCCTGTTTAAGGCCTTGAGCATAGTAAGGAATCAACTTGTACAAAGATCCACGATCAGCAACAGCCCCAGAAACTCCCTGAGTTACCTTTATCTTAGCCGTCTCGTTTAAATAGCGTTTATCTCCGCCATCTTTCATTGCCTCAGCCGAAGCCATACCCCTATAAGCTTTGAGCTTAACTCCATCTTTATAGAAATATTCCCCGGGAGACTCTTCTGTTCCCGCTAACATTGACCCCATCATAACCGAAGATGCTCCCAAGCCAAGGGCTTTAACCATATGGCCTATACTAGAAACACCTCCATCGGCAATCGTAGGGATATTTCTTTCTGCAGCATACTTAGAAACTTTATATACAGCAGTCCCCTGTCCGCGTCCACAAGCCATTGTATTTTGAGTTGTACATATAGATCCAGGGCCCATACCTATACGCAAGCCATCAGCACCTGCCTCTATCAAGTTTTTAGCTTGCTCTTCTGTAACAATATTTCCAGCTATAACATCGAGAGATGGATGCGTCTTTTTGATATAACGTATCATGTCTATTTGAAAAGAAGAGTTTCCCTGAGAAGAGTCAATCACAACAACATTTAAACCTTCTCTCACTAAAGCATCCAGGCGCTGTTTATCTTCTTCTTGAGTTGAAATAGAAGCTCCAACCAAAAGTCTTTTGTCTTTACCTTTAGCCGCATAAGGAAAGTTTTTGTTTTTTATAAGATCACGTCTTGAAATGAGCGAAACCAAAAGATTATCGCTATTGACAATCGGCAATTTACCACGCTTACTTTTTTTCAAAATAGCATTAGCTTCATCAAGACTCACTCCTTCTCTGGCAGAAATGATATCAACACTCATGATATTCTTCAACGGGATAGATCTATCTTCAATCAAATCAATATCTCTATTTGTAATAATACCAACCAAAGGTGTATCCAAGGTTCCATCTTGAGTGATGGGGATACCCGAAAAGCCTTCTTTTGCTTTGATTTTGTCAACATCACTTATAACATGATTAGGACTCAAAACGACAGGGTCTGTTATAAAACCATTTTCATAACGCTTAACTTGACGAACCATTTCTACTTGCTCTTCAATCGAATTATTGTAGTGCATAATACCTATCCCTCCGAGCAAGGCCATCGCTATAGCAGAAGACCTTCCTGTAACCGTATCCATAGGAGAGCTCACAAAAGGGATATTAAGTTCAATATTGCTGGTTAAATAGGTTTTTGTAGAAACCTCATCAAAAGGAAAATCAATGTAACCTGGTAAAAAAATAAAGTCATCATAGGTCAAACCCATCGCATTTGAAAAAAGATCTTTTGCAGAAAATCCATCCATCATTCTAAACCACCATTCTCCAAATCATTACATCCTCACCGTTGAATAAAAAGTTTTCTTTATCTGACAAAGTATAACAACCTCAATCATTTTATCAAAGTTCCCACGCTTTCTGATCTGCACGGACTCTTTTGGGGTGAGACCTATCTTTCTCAATACTAACCCAACGATACACAATCCTATGCCCAACACGCGAAACCTCTAAAATCTCAGACTGACCTGTTCTTCGATCAATCCTTATGACATTTTTCAAAGAAAAACGTCTTTTTTCTTCCGTTGAAGTTAAAGGTGATATTTCTACCTGATGCAAGGAGTAAGGATACTCTTTCTCTTTAACCGACTTAGAACTTGCCACAAGCTCAAAAGAAAAACACATAAGCATAGGAAAAAAAACAAAAAAGGCCAAAAATCCTCTAATAAAAAACCGAGAAGAAACAAAATGAAAAACATTCAATACTTCTCGGATCACAAGACCTTTAGCAGGCAAAAAATGAAAACCATTTTTTTCAAAAAGCACTTTGGACTATTTCTCCCAGACCTAAAAAAATTTATCTATTAATAATTAAGGATAAAAACCCAAAAGGAAAGTAAAAAAAAGAACTCAATGATTCTCTTTCGAATCATCAAGAAGTTTTTTATCATGAACCTTCATCGTGTTCGCTTTTTTTTTATTTTTATCTAAAACTTTATAAAAAAAAGCATTAGAACTAATAAATTCAGCTCTTTCCGATCGATATCTTCGACCACCTGTATTGATGCGGGATAAAATCCTCATCAACCAATTAAGCCGCATGGCAAACTTTCCTTTTTATTAAAATAATGATGCTATCCTTATAGAGGATCTCATATAGTTTCTTAAGGCTCTTTATAAAACACTCCACGTGAAAAAAAACATCTTAATCAAACTATATAAAATTTTTGCAAACCGATAAGATCAGTAAGTTTGCTCAGAATAAAAAGTCTCTAATGTTTTTAAAAAGATCTCAAGATAACATTGATTATACTTCTTTCACAATAGAAATCAACACATTCTTTTTTCATAACAAGACTTCTAAGCAAAAAGTGAGATTAAGCAGACTCTCCAATAGATCTTTCAAACATACTAATATCAGTACTAACTCTTTTAAGTTCTTCTGGCATTCTTAAATCTATCGGAAAATCTTTAAATTCAAATCTCTTAGTCGGTGGATTAGTAAATAAACCCTTAAAATCTTCAATACTTGTTTGTGATTTCCCTCTAATCCCAGGGTAAAAAAGGGAAATCAATAGCACAAAGGTGAAAGGACCGATCTTTCCTTGCATATAATTAACAGCAAGATCGGAAAGATCATCATAGGATGAAGGTAATTGATCAATATCTCTCAACATATCCTGCGTGTTATGGAACCAAGCCCAATCGTTATCATCTCCATCGGCTCTGTTATTCGTAGAAGATAAGCGATGAAACAAGACTATTTTTTCGTTAAAAGCGTTTTTAATAAGTTCCCCTGAAACATATAGACCCTTTAATGGAATTTCACTGCCAATAGGTTCAGCAAATCTATTGAATTTTTCAAGAAAATCCCTCTGACCCTTAAAATTTTTCAAAAAAGTTGTTTCGGCACGAGATTGTTTCAAAAGCGCCATCGCTTTTGAAAGTCTTTTCAACAGTCTCTGCTGGAAAAAATAGTCAAAACCCCTCGAAAAAAGACGATAAATAATAAAATAAAAAACCATCGCCCCAGCTGCTATTCCTAAAAAAGCTCCCAAAGAAACGGCTGGGATAAAGTATAAAGCCCCTAAAGCGATCAACAAGGTAAGAGAAGAAAAGGCATGCGTAAAGTATTGAGACAGTTTACGGTTTTTATTTCCCATGAGGTGATATTTTCTTTTATCATCATCTTCATAAACATAGAAAGAACTTAGAACTGTTTGCAACAAAAACAAAGTCACCGCAGAAACAGTAGCAAATATAGGGAAAACAGGTCCTTGTATCATTAAGCTTTCTCCAATAGCAATAATCCCAATCTGAAGAGACAACTGCTGCATAGCTTGAACAGCACAAAAGGCAAAAGCCACAAAAAATGCCGTTCCAAAAGCAAGAATAGCTAATTTTTTTACAACAAACCAAAGCGTGATTCCATTCCATGTTGTTGGAAAAAACTTAGAATGGGCCGAAGAAAACTTGGCACCCATGATATGTTTTCTATAAAAAAGTTGCTCATTAGATCCACTCGCTAAATGTTCCTCAACCGCTCGATCAAAAGTATTAGAAAGCTCTTTATAGTCTTCTTTTCCGTACCAAGGTGCCCCTCTTAAAACAGCAACATACGAATAAAAAATATCAACGGATTTCGCATCAAGTGCTGTATTCCAAACAAACGCCAACATTTTTTTAAAATCATCTTGAGTGCATTTCCTCATCTCATCTTTATCATAAAAAGATAAAAGAGAAGGGCTTTGCTCCAAAAAAGACACCGGCATAGAAGCAAGATATTCTTCTACATCCTCATCTATCTCTTTATTCAAAGAGGGTTTAAAACTAGAAAGAGAGAAGATTAAAGGAAATTTTTCCCGCAGTTCAACATAGTGCATCCATTGAGGATCAGTTAAAGCAATGCTTTTTTCCAAAGTGTTTGCGTTCTGTGGAAAGAAAGCCGCAGTCATAGCGGCCTGAACCATAGGAGAAAGGGCAAAGATATTCCACAAAGTCTCCATATCATTTCTAGCTATTTCCATTATTTTTTCACGCAAGTTGGTCGAATGATCAAAAAGAGAGCCATCCAGTTTATCTAAGGACTGCAAAAACAGCTTCACCAACTTCTCTCTTATAAGATTAATATCATACCCAGAATTCTTGTTAAAAGTCATTTTGACTTCACCTGTTTCTTCTTTCGTAAAGGTTAGAATACCTCTCCAAAGACTCCTATCAAACGGTAGAGCTGCAGAGGACAGGTTTTTATAAAGCTCATTTGCATACATATTAGTTTTTAAAACAAATTCAGAGTCACGAAATTCATCATAAAAAATGGATTCTAAAGCTCCTCCAAAAGAGCCATTATATTGATGAGGTTTTCTCATCTCCATGATCTCTTGATTTGTTCCAAGCCATAGATCCTGCATAACCTCCGAATAAGCTTTATAAGGCAGAGACTCTTTGCTTAGAAATCTCAAACTTTGTGTATTATTAATAAATAACAAGAAAAACGTATAAATACTATTAGCATAATCTTCCTTATTATCCATATCATCCATCGATGATTGACTTTCCCTGAATTGCAAGAGGAAATCTCCCTTAAACTCTAGATACTTTTCTCTATCAATAAATCTTCCGATTTCTTGATAAAAAGATCTGACACGAGGATGAATTTCAAAAGAAGCGTCTTCTTGCCCCCGAAGGTCTACATAAAAAAACAAATTTTCAAAAAACTTCTCGATATATTGAGCCTCCTGAAAAGAAATACCAGAACGTTCTTCAGCATGACTACGGTTCGCTTTATCATAAAAATTAAGAGCCGTATCATAAGCCTTTAAAGAGTCTAGAATCTCATGTTTTGTATTCCAATCATTCTCAAAAGAACCTTTATCAAGAGGTGTCCCTAGAACATACTGTTTAACTTTTTCTTTTTCTAATGTGAGCGTTATGTCAGAAAACAAGTCAAACAACACCTCCGAAGCTAAATGCTCAAAGTTTGGATTCGCAGACTCGATACCATCACCTCTCTCTAAAGAGTTTATTTCATTACTCACAGAAGCTTCATTCTTCACTGGTGGAGAAAAGTGATTCTTAAATTTTCTACGTAAAGCATTAAGAAATAAAATATAGTGAGGCGCTTTCATCCGGCTCCAGATATCTTTCTTGATTTCGATTTTCAATACATTCACTCTAGTGAATAACTTTTCGCCTCTTTTAGAAAAGATCTTCATCATCATGTCATATTTTGAGAATCTAAAGAAAAAGAATAAAGAAAGTAAAGAAAAAATAATACCCGCAACAATACAAAAGGGGTTCATAAACCCAGAAAATAAAACTATCGAAGAAGTTGCAGAAACCGTCCCTAAAATGACTAGAGCTAAACCTACCAAAAAGGTTGTAAGAAAAGCAACATTCATCAATATTTCTTTCACATAATATCTTCTTTTATAGATATAATCATTCACATTTTTACCAGCACGCATAAAATATAAAAGCCTGTCCGACTTCTTGTTAAATTTCTTCCAAATACCAGCAATAATAATACATATAACACCAAAACTTGCCAAAGCGATCAAAAGGAACAAAGAGAAGTCCCCTACTGCTGCAACACCAACTAGAAGAAAAACTTGTAAAAAAGCAAAAGTTGCCGCAACCAATATCCCTACTCCGAAAAACATCAGAAAAGAAGCTGTCTTTTTATTCTTTTTTGAATGATTCTCTGCATATATAAGCTTGCTAATCCTCTCTTGCTCTTGACCTCTCTTAACTTCATCCTCTATTTTAAAAGTATCCATTAAGCTTCGAACAGCTGCGATACGATTTTTATATATATTAAATAATCCTCTATTAAAAGGCGTTTCACTATATATTTTGTCCCACTTAAAACCTTTCCATGCTTCATCTAAAGCATCATCCACTATTCCATACGCAGTATTTTTCAAGTTTACACCTTGATCAACTGAACCATCTATAGCTTTTTTATAAGTATCAACAAAATATGTTCTGTCTTCACCTGATTTCCAAACAAAATACCATCCGACAATCAAAGATAAGTATAAAGGCGAGCTCCAAAACAAATAAATAAGTAACGTGGACCAAACGAGTCCAGAAGAAGGAACCAAAAACAAGGTAAAAAGTAAAATGGCTAAAGCAATGATTCCAAGTTTCACCTGTGGAGATAAAAACAATAAGGTTTGTTTTTTTGTTGGCGACTTTAACATCTCTTCTGTAACCGCCGATGGGGTCCAACCTGGTGAATTAGGGATACCTGCAACCTCTTCTTGAACCATCGAGTCAACCTGCATCATATCGTATTTCGAAATCGTCAAAGGATTGTTCAAATAAATCATTGTTGACAATAAAAGCTCTTGCCCAACCAAGTTAAACTGAGCTTTCGATCCAACTTGAAAAAGATTCAAGTCTTTGAATTTTGGCAAGACTATGACCATCACCATAGAAAGTCCAAATAGAAAGAACAAAATAACGGAAGGAAAAAAAACACTTGAATCTAAAAGAACAGTGTTTGTTATAACTGTTAAAAATCCTATAAAAAGATATATAAAAAATAAAAGCTCATTCCAATACCCTTTGATCGGCAAAAACCCTAACCACTTTTGAAAAAGACCACGTTTTTCAGAAAAGTTTTTCATGTCCTGCATCGTACCAAATAACCAGCGCCCTGTCCTCACAGCACCTGCTAAATAGTTTGGAGTCGTCCCTTCTAAGAGATATGATGATTCGTCCCCGATAGAAAAACCCATTGCATGCAACAAGTGCCTATAAGGCGCCCCATCTTTTTCTTGCGTATCATGACTCAAAATATGAGGAAGTAGAGCATTTGAATTAGCAAGCTCATAGACCCATTTAGTCAATCGCTTAACCCCTTTACCAAAATCTTGATATGTTTTACCAACAGCTCCACTCGTAGAATTGATATCTTGTAAAACTTTAGCTGCTGTCCCCAAACTCGTCGCAAATGAAGAAGTTTCCATATTCGAAATAACAGCCTTTGGCTGAATATTTCCAACATGAGCCATATATCTAGACAACATACCACTCATAGCATTTCGATATTCACCGGGAGCCCATGCATTATCGTTGTCATTTGTACACATAGATCCAATACCCGTTCTACCATTCTCTTTCGTCAATCTTTCACGCATTTTTTTTGACATCAACTGCATACCAATACCATTATTTCTATGCATTTGACTTTCTTTATCTGCCATATTTGGCTTAATATACTTTTGCGCTAAATCCCTTAAAATCCGTTCATCTTTTGTTTGTTTAAAATCTTTATAAGCAGCTATAAACTCAGTTTGAATTTTCTTAACAAAGTCAAACCTCTGTCTTTCGAGAGAATCCAAATCTTTTCTATCACCAAATTCTCCACCAAGAGTTATCTGAACCCTATACTCAGGATCAAAAGCTGAACGTTTCGACAAAGTTCTTCGCCCACCATGTAAACCCATTTGCTGTGAATGCCTCTCATCATCAAGATATTCACCAGAAAAAAACCTCATAATATCCTGAATCTTTCCAGCTTTTCTCAACCAAGTTCCACCAACATAAACATACGACACTCTATCCCAACCAAATCTTTCAGCTAAAAGCATCGCCATCATCATCTCATATACCAAGTAATGCTCCTGACCTCGAGGATTGTTACTTTGAATCATAACCACAGCTTCAGGATTATCTTGTAAGGTTTGGACTTGTATTTGAAACCACTCATCCATACTGTTATAACCATAAAAGCCACCTCGTTTCTTCTCAGCTTCTGCATCATAGCCCTTAAATTTACGTTGATTCGCTTGAGAAACATTAAAAATAGCATAAGTCAGTGCTCCTGGCTGCGGCAAACCAAATGGCATCTCAACTTTTGGTATCATCCGAATATCTAAAATCCTACCCAAAATATAGCTAGCTAATAAGTTTGTATTATTTATAAGTAAGACAAAAAGTAACGGAACTAAAATGACAGACAAAACAATTTGAGCCATCACCATTCCTGCAGCCCCTGCAACGTAGTAAATCATTGCTCCAAAAGAGATAGCCATGATAAATGCAGCCCCAAAGGTGATCGCAAAATAAATCGTTTGTGCATTCTCTTCAACATAGCGCTTAAACTTGGTCCACAGACTTAAACTGACTTTAGGTGTTTTTTCAACCCTACGAGTAAAATCAGCTTTACCTTGATGATCTATCAAGTTATGAAGTTCAGAAGCAGGAACTCGGGTTTCTATGTCCAAGTTTCTAGCAAGGATTTCTGAACCCTGGCGATCTCTACTCAAAAGAGCTAATTTCAAAATATGAATCAACTTCTTATCAACCTCTACGCCAGAAACCTCCCTAAAATAAGTTTCAAATTCATTTATTAAATCTTTATCTGTCTTTAAATCTTTACGGTATCTACGAAGCATCAACTTAAGCTTTCTAATCTCACTATCAAACATCTGCTTAGCGAAAGAACCCTCGAGCAACCCTAAGGGGCTTAATGTATCAGGACTAAACTGATAATTAATATCAGGAGCTTCTAACATATCCTTGATCATTTCAGCTTTTGATAAAATATCTTCTCGGGAGGATCTTCTTATATGAGGCAAAAACTTCATAAGCAAAATAAAAATTATAGGCAAAACAATCGCAGCTCCAACAAGCCCAATATAAAGCCACGCAATCGTTGGTAGTCCAGCAAAAGATGTTACTAGTTTTTGAACCAAAGCAACTCCTTGGAGCAATCCAAGCTCAGTCTGAGCCAATAAAACAGGCATAAGAGATACAACCATACCTCCTAAACAACACACCGCGCCCAAAAGAATCAAAACACCTAAAAAGTAAGATTTCTTCTTAGCAATCAAGTCACAACTGTATCTGATGAAAAAAACTAGAGCTGTAAATATTAAGGCCATAATGGGTGAGAACGTGAAAAAAGAAGATGTAATAACAGCAATAATCATAAAAGAAAATACAGCTTTTAACGCAAAAGAACGTTTTTTAAATTTATATCTTTGAAAAATTTCGTATAGAACAAGAACGAAAACTCCAGCAATTGTCATGATCAGAAAAGACTCAAGTGGGCCAATCGGTGCCTGCATGAGCACCGTCATCAAGGGTCCTATAAAAAAAGGAACAGCAGCAATCAAACCTCCAATTAGAGCAAAAGCCACTGGCACAAAAAATCTTTGACCACTCTTAGAGTTTCTTTTTAACCTATCTTGATGAAAATCATTTTTCACTCTTTGTCTTAGCAAAACCATAGCAATTCCGGTCAAGGCAATTATCCCTCCTAAAGCAACAAAAGGAGCAATAAAAGCAGCTGTACCTAAAAAGGGTTGTAACCCTGTATAAATCTGACTAACCGAGAAAAATATAAATGAACCACCTCCTGTTATAAAAAGTGAAAAAAAGTACGCAGCTAGCCCCATAAAAGAAACAGCTAAAACAACTTTTGCAACAATCCATGCTATGTCACGCCATGACCGAGGATCAGATATAACATTTCCACTTTCATCCTGATTAAGTTCAAACATCTCATCAATATTTTTCTGAAATTTATAACGATAACCGTGTTCAAGGCTAAAGTCACGAACACTCGAGGTTTCTTCTTTAACCTTGTCCATCCAAGTTTTTCCCAAATTTTCCTTTAAATATATATCTGAAAGCTCTTCATGCGTAAGATCCCAGTTAGTCCTTGCTGGGTAACCTCTTAGATTTGTTGTCTCGACAGGTTCTGAATCAATCGAAGCATTAGCAATGTTAGCTAAATCTATAGATCTCCGCATCACAGATAAGTCGTTAAACATAGATCCATACATCTCACGAGATTCAGCCATAGGCATAGAAAAATAAAACTCTTTAAAAAGATTAAGCCTTACATCATATAAAGATGTTCGCTCGTCCAAAAAGAAATAATAAAACTGATTCATGCTTTCAGATATCTTCTCGTAGCTGAAAGATTCATAAGAACCCTCTCTTCTTACAAAATTAGCTTCCATCTCTACCAGAATTTTTTGAAAGTCATACTCACCATACTCATCGATATAAGCATCTAAAGCGCTCTTTAGAGGATTTAAAAAATCTGCCTCACTCTCTAAAAAGGCTCTTATATCTCGAAGGCCTTTCTGAAGTTTTGCTCTCTGTGATATCATCTCGGCTGATAACTCGCCTACCCCAGCACTTTCCCTAAGTGACCACCTCTCAGTAAAGTGATCAATCCAGTCAGCTCTTTTTCTTGGAAATGTTGAGATATCTTTCTGAGATTCTTCTAACCATTTAGAAATGCGCTCCAAAGAACCTAAATGAAAAAGCTCATTTTCAACTTGATTCTCGTTGATCTGACTATCAACCTCTTCTTTCAGTTGTTTTAGAGCATTTAAAAAAAGACCTTTAAGCTCTGCGTTCTCATTCAATAATTCTTGAAAATTTTCATCGGCTCCAAATAACCATTTCTGAAGTTGGGTGTCAAACTTACCATCCATAGATCTAATCTTAACTTCAAAATCCTTATAAAACTTCTCATAGAACCAACTCACATTTGATAGATGTTTTAAATCTACCAAGTAACCGTGAGAATGAACCCCATGCAAAAGGCTCCCTTGATATTCAGACATAGTTTTTAAAACACTACCATCACCTTTAAAAAATTCACTATTACGAAATAAGCCATCTAGATTTGCTGGACCTTCCTGAGGAAAACTGGCAGGTCTACCTTCCACATATTCCCAGATATCTTGGACAATACCTACCGTTCTATCCGTATTAACATTGTCCACTTCTTGGCGGTCAATATTTTGCAAGTTAAATTGATTCCTAGCGTGAGTTTCTCTAATAGTAGAAAACTGTAGTCTCAAAAATTCGCGTGTATCTTGAGAAATATCTTGCGCACTCTGCTCACATTTTTGATTAAATTGAGTGATAAAAGGTTTTAAATTTGCAGGTTTTGCTCCAGTCAAACCTGCTATCCCCTCTTTAACAAATGACTTAATCTCTGTATCATCTATAGATTTCAAAGTTTTTGTAACATTCGCAATCGCTTCATTAACTTCTTCCAATCCTCTATTCAAAGAGTGGGGAACAGCAGCCGTATCAATCCCCGTCAGAATCTCGTTTGCCACAATAGTCGTATCTAAAAGTTTTTTACGTTTTTGAACCATCGCGAATTCTCTGCAGGCCATGCTTTTAGACGAAATATTATAAAGCTCTAAGCGACTTAATTTGCCCGCTTCTTTATGTAAAACAGACTCTCGCTCCCTAACGAGCTCAGCGATCATAGCATCAAGATTATAAAACGTTTTCTTTTGATTCGTTTTAAAAAAAGAAAAGGAAGAAACATGTGAACTTTGTTTAAGTTTATCGTAAAGATTAACCAAAGTTTCTGCATTATAGCTCAGAGCTCTTTCTCCTGATTGCTTAGCTTGAGCAACTTCCAAGTCTACATATACTTCTTTATTCATTTTTCCAAACCTAGCCAGATCTTTCATGAACATCTCACGGACCTCTTGTGAGCGACCTGAATTCGAATCTTTGTTGTCTGCTAAGAGATGTTTATTCATGAAACCTAAGAAATCACGCTTCCCTTTTTGATACTCATCAGAACATCTATAACGAAAAATAGTTGCACCAATCCAAAAAACAAACATACAAATCAAGTAAGGTGTCGCAACAATAAGATCAGACAATCCTGTTGGAGAAAAAATGGTTCTAAAAACAGGTTGCAAAAAAACTGTTCCTACAATAAATAAGGTAACAACCGCTGCCAAAATACCAAACTGAAGAAAACGTATCCACACACTTTTATATTGAGAAGGATACAGTATCGTTAAAATGATTTTTTTAAAGCCATTTATAAGAAATAAAAAAGAAGCTCCAATACCTATAAATATAATTGAATGTGCTAAAGATATATTAATAAGAATAACTCCAGCTATCAAAGACATGATTCCAATAAATATAAATATATTCTCAATCACTTTAACAAGTTGAGAACTGTTAGTTCTTCTATACAAGGGATATTGGCCGAGTTCAATTAGGGCGTTAACTTTTACCCACTTTTTTGTTAGCCTAAAGAGTCCCAAGTTTGTTTTTAACAAACCTTCGAAAGATGGATATTTTGAAATATCATCTTTATTTTCTGGATACGCTTCTAGATAAAGCTCTTCAAAAGTTTTTAATTGGTAGTTAGTATCTTCTGCCGCACGCTTAGCATCTCTCTCATCCAATCTACTTTGATGATCACTCATAACATTGTACAAACGCTTAGCAAAATTCTGACGACCTAGTTCATCTCCTGTTACCGCCTTTCTATTGAGCAAAGAAAGCATCTCAATCATGCTTAACATGTTTCGATGCAATTCAGCATCATTTTCACCAATAAATCTGCCAAGTTCTATATCTACAAGAGGCCGAACAACATTAGACATTAGACTCTCGCTATCTTCATAGTCTCCAAGAGACCTCTTGGCAACATTTAGAGCGTGTTCATATAACTTTTCAGAAGAAGGCGCATCATACCTACGATATAGCTGATTAGTCTGTATATATTTTTCCACATCACTAAGAAACTCACTTTTAGGGCTTCTATGAGAAAAATCTTCATCTTCCTTACGAGAAAGAGACTCTTTTTGCAAAAAATGTTGATAAACATAGTCAGACAATTGTTTAGGAGTAAAAGATTTAAAAAAATTAGTAAAAGATTCTATATCCCAGAAAAAAGGAGCATTTATCTGCCATGTAGAAGCTGCGAGCCACATTGTTTCAAGAATAAAAGACTTATCTATCTGGCCTTCTACACAAAGATGGCGAAATCTATCCGTCAGATCATTATAAATGTCCTGCAAAAGGTCTCTTCCGGCATCACTTTGTGCATATTTTTCAAACATACCAGTGGCAGTTTGGTTCAAAAAGCCTTTGACACGTTTATCCTCATTTTTTTGACTCTCACTTATCTGTTCACGTGCTCCTGAATCTAGATATTCTCTAGAAACACTTGATCGAGGCGCAATATTCCCTAAAGAAGAGACCCTATCCCTTAAAGGAGAGTTTATCGCTAAGTTAACAGATTTTTTGATACGTTTATCTCCGTAGACCGGAGAGAAAGCCTCAGAAAGATGTATGTTTGTAAAAAGATAAATAAAACTTAAAAAAGTAGCAGAAAATATTTTCAATAACTTTAACACATCTAAAAACCTCCACCATGTCAAAAAAAATGTTCATAAAAAGATTTTAAAATAAAACAATGTTTAGTGTATCATTTTTAAATGATTTATGTCAATTCAAAAAAAACTTGAATCATTTTAAATAATTTTTAAGATTTAAAAGATTAAATCTATTTTTTTTAAACAAAAACAAATAGTTTTTTATTGCTTTAAAAACATATAAATAAAAAAATAATATTTTTTTAATGTTCAAAAAAGCACCTCATCCTTTTTTCAAAAGAAATTGATAGTAACCGTCTAAGTACTCTCATTATGCTGCCATTGCTTTTTTTAAATACTCTGTGATCATATTATCTAAAGATGAAGATATATTTTGAACACTTACATCATCTTTATACTCTTCGATAAATTCATCTAAAATATTTGCCCAATTAGTAGCTTCTGGCGTATCTGCTAAAATTTCTGTATCATATAATTGCTTCATATGCTCCGAAAGCTCTTTTATCTTTTTTTCTCCTAAAACATTTTTTAAAAAGTTTAGCTCTTCTAAGATCAATTTCTTTTCATTTTCAACAAGCCTAGAACTTTTCTCTATGCCTGTAGAAGAAGTCCACATCTCTAATTTATCAACATTTACTGTCCTTATATATTCATGAATCAAAACAGATAACAGAAAAAGATTTTCCTTTTCACTCATATGCTCTTTCCAAAAATAAAGATTTAGTAAAACCTTTCCATTTTGGTACTGAGCTGGCGTTCTAATAATCTTAGAAAATTCAATCTGAGACTTTAAAGACTGCAACTCTTTTCCATTATAAGTATTCGAATACTTATCTATTAAAGAAGTCACTATAGACATAGCCCTCTCTTCTGACAAAGTATCTTCCTCACCACCTGAAAAAGATGTTTTAAAATTCTTACCAACAACATGCCAACTATAATGCCCTATCATATTGTAATAATTCTTAGGGAATAAATACAAAAGATAGTTAGCAAAAACAGGAAGTGATTTCAAATCATCCGTTAATATTTTTTCTGAAGTTTCTTTGGATACATTACCTTTTACAAATTCACTTAAATTTTTTACAAAACCATTATATCTTTCAATATTAGCATTAATATGTTTTTGAAATTCATCATAAAATCCTTTATCAACAAGACTAACATACGTGTCATCTCGAGCATTCAAACTCAAAGGGGTTTTATATAGTTGAGTGTGAATATCAGAAACTTGATAAAAAAGTTTTTTCCATTTATCCTCATTTAAAAGAGATAAATTAACTTTGTGACCATTTTCTTTAAAAAAACTATCAATCTCATTTAGAACTTCATCACCTTTAGAGGGGTAAGAAAAAATAGAAATAGATCTGTCTCTAGGAATTGAGCCCAAGGGCCACCTGCTTAAAACCCCTGAATCTTTGGCATGTGGATCAACAACAAGCAATTCCTTTGTATCCCAATCAACCCCATAAATATTATAGACTCCATCTGAGAAATGCATCATCGCTAAACCTTTTTCTTGTATACGATTTTCCATTTCTAATAAAAATATATCCCATTCATCTTCAGATTCCAAAGAAGCATATCTTTTCCAAAGATTCTTCCTTTTTTCTTCAGCAAAGCGATCCTTTTTTGAAAGAAAAAAAGTTGATATGTTCTTTTCATTTAACTTTAAAGCGTAAAAAAATTTGTCACTATAGATTTCTTTAAAAAAGAACCTCAAATCTTCTATAGAAAGAGGCTCACCCTTTAAGTTCTTAATCCCATTCAAATATAAAAAATGAGAAATAGAATCATACGCACATTCCAAATCATGATTTTCATGGTGTTTAGTCACAATTTTTTGCATACAGCTCTTTAATTCTTCTTCTGTAAAAAAAGAAACGACTCCTTTTTTATTAGATAAAGTTTTTTCCGAAACTTTAATCCTTTCAATTTTTTCACCAGAAAAACTCTCCTCTTTTTTCACTAAAGAAACGTTATAAACATCCTCTTCTTCTTTTGAACTTTCCCTATCTTCTATTCCTTCAAAAAAACCACTATCCGTATCTCTTGCATCAAGAGAAGTCTCGCTATATAAACTTTCTAGTTCTGCTATAGCATTTTCATCTTTTCTATCCGGTTTTTCCTCTAAAAAATCATTATCAAGACTTACATCTTCTGTAGAAAAATTGCTAATCCGACCTTCTGCCACCCTATTTAAACTTTCATTTGTCCTGTCTAAATTTTCACCTTTAAAGCTCTCTTCATTTAAGACAAACGGTGCTGAACTTCCTTCACTCATTACTTTTTCTTTTAAAGGAGAAATATTTAACACTTTATTGGTATCCAACTTATCATTACCTCTTAAGAATATCTCCTCGAAAACAAAATAAGTGTTTACAACGAAAGGCATCACTAGAAGAAAAATGAAGCTAAGTCTAGGGTAACTAATACATCCATAGACAAAAATAGAAGCAATAATCAATACAAACGCTACTCTTAAAACACGTACAATAAAAGACCTGCTTAATCGTCCATCTATTTTCTTTGAATCTAAAATTTGTTTAGTTTGATCACCTTCATTTTCAACGGTTGCTCTTCTCGCATTTTCTGAAAAATCTTCTATTTTTTTATGGAAATCAGAAACCTCTTGTTTCTCAGAAAAAAAAGTCTCTGGTGCTAGCGCTAAAAGATCAATTTTTTGTAAAAAAATAAAATTAATAATATAAAAGATAATACAAAATTTGATATTCATTTTTTTTACTAAAACCTACATTAAAAATATATAAAATGATTGCAAAATAGCTCAGAATATTTTTTAAAAGAGTCTTTACCATACATAGACAAAATCTTAAAAGTAACTCGAAAAAAAACTATCAACGGTTTATAAAAATCTCAACTGTAAAGATATCATAAAAAATAACAAATAAACAACTAAATCAATTTAAATTAAATTGATTTAAACATTAAAAGTGCCTCTTAAAATAAACCTTATATTTTATCGAAAAAAATTTTACAACAGTTCGTTGATTTTAAAAAAAGTTAATATCCTGAATAAGCATCGGTATTTTTCCAAAATATAAAAATTTTTTATTGAAAGAGAAAAAAGATACACCTTGTATTATTTATCAACAGTATAAAAATATAACTTTTAAAAAATGCGAAGCATCATTTTTAAAAAAAAGAAGAAGAAATTTTTCTATAAATAACAACAAGTATACTGCTATACGTTAAGAAAGCAAAAAACTTTTTGAATATTTTTCCTTAGAAAAGAGATAATAATAAGGAGAAATGGAAATGAATAAGAAAAAATATAAAGCAAAAGAACGGTTAATAATAGTACTTGAGGGAATAAAGGGGAATGTAAGCTTGGGGGAATTATGCAATCAATATGGGATTTCGCAACAAACCTATTATAATTGGAGAGATAGACTGCTATCTGAAGGGTCTAAAATTTTTTCCTATGGGGGAGTTGATAGAGAAAAAGAGGTTCTAAAACAAGAGGTGAGTCGTCTAAAAGAGACAGTAGGAGAGCTAACAATGGAGTTAAAAAAAAACGATTGGTAAGGTCTAGAAAAAGGTCGGATAAGGTTAAGATTAGAGATGTTTTTTTATTAAAAAAAATAGACCTAATCAAGTCTGAACATCCTTATTGGGGCTACCGTAGAGTTTGGGCTTATATGAAATATATGAATAAAGAAAGCTTTGCTATGGCTAGAATTTATAGAATTATGAAAGAGAACAATCTTTTATGTACGAAAAACAACAGACTTAGGGCTAAGCGAACTCCGCC
>MDLB01000102.1 GCA_001730085.1 PVC group bacterium (ex Bugula neritina AB1) | reverse complement strand
GGCTACAGTGCAAACGCTGACCGTAATGCGGGGCGTAATATCTTAGAGGCAGGGCATGCCTTGTTAGCTTGTGGAGAAAATCCGTTAGGAATTTCTATGAAGCAAGAACCCCTAGTTGCTAAAAAAATAGCTTAGTAAATCTAGGAATCACCTTCCTTTAGGTAGGTGAGGATGTCAATTGTAAGAACTTTAATACGGGTTTGTTTTTTAGGGAAAAACATATAAAATCATTCAATCACTAATCTCTTAATTGTTTTAAGATGGTTGTAAAATGCTATTATGCTTTGATGAAAGAAGCTTTACACGTATTTTTTTGAAGGTTTCGATTTCTCTATAGTGATTTTATCTGTATATTTTTTATATAAAGGTTTAAAATAGTTAAAATGAAAATATATAATACACTTTGTCGATCTAAAAAAGACTTTATTCCTCTCAAACAGGGACATGTTTCTATCTATGTTTGTGGTGTCACCGTTTATGATGAGTGTCATTTAGGACACGCTAGGGCCTATGTTGTTTTTGATATTCTTAGGCGTTACTTGAAGTATAAAGGATATAAAGTTCGCTATGTCCAGAACTTTACAGATGTGGATGACAAAATAATTGGTAAAGCGCAACATCTTTTTGATGAGGACAAAGATATTTTTCATGCATCTAAAGATATTAGTGAGTGTTTTATAGCCAGGTACTTTGAGGATATGGATGCTTTGGGGATTTTGCGTGCAGATGAGTACCCGAAGGCTACAGAGCATATTCCAGAAATGATCGAAATGATCCAAGTTTTGATTGACAAGGGGTATGCTTATGTTGTTGATGATCGAGAGGTTTTTTTCGCTGTTAATGCCTCAGAATCTTATGGGAAGTTATCTGGTAAAAAACTGGAAGATTTGCAGGCAGGTCAAAGAGTTAATGTAGATACTCGCAAAAAAAATCCCTTAGACTTCGTTTTGTGGAAACCGAGTAAAAGTAATGAGCCTAAGTGGGCAAGTCCTTGGGGAGAAGGGCGCCCCGGTTGGCATATAGAGTGTTCAGCTATGGCGGTTAAGCACTTGGGTGAAACTTTTGACATACATGGGGGTGGTGCTGACTTAGTTTTTCCTCATCATGAAAATGAAATAGCTCAAGCTGAAAGCTGTACAGATAAATGTTTTGCACGTTATTGGATGCACAATGGTTTTTTGAGGAGTGGAGAAGAAAAGATGTCGAAGTCTCTGGGCAATACTTTGACGTTAAAAAAATTATACGAAGACTATGACCCCGAAGTGTTAAGATTCTTTTTACTCACATCTCACTATAGATCTCCTATGCACTTGAATAATGATAGCTTTGATAAAGTTAAGGAACAATGTCATCGAGGATACATGATGTTGAAAAGTGCCGCACTGTTTTTGACACAAAAAACAGAAGCTATCACCACTGACCCTATGACAAAAATCAAAGACAAATGGCTGAACGGAATGGATGATGATATGAATACCTCTATCGCTGTTTCTTGTTTGTTTGAGATTGTTTTGCAAGCAAACCTTCTTATGAAGTCAGGCCATGTTGCAGATGATAAGAGAGGAGAGCTTCAGGGGTGGTTAGAGATTTTTCATGAAATAGCATCTGTTTTGTACGTTTTTCAGAAACCTTATATTATTATTGGAGAAGACACAAAAGTATCTGATGATTTTGAAAAAAAGTTACAAGATCTTTTGCTACAAAGGAAAGCTCTGAGAGGCCAAAAAGACTGGAAAAATGCTGATAAAGTTCGCGATGATCTTTTGTCTTGTCAAAAAGATATAGAACTAGAAGACACCTCTTTCGGCTCGTTTGTGGTTTATAAAAAAAATTAGAAGCTTGAGGCCTGTTCCTCTGAAATTTTTATAAAGAGATTTTATTATTTGTAGTAAAGTTGATAGGATCACGGTTGCCATAGATCTTTACTGGAAATGGCAAACGGAGATTGTTGAAAAGTATGACATAAGCTTTATTAGAGATCTGATGGAACTAGTCTTTTTATGATTTTTTAATATCAAATATATTATTGTGGAATAACTTTACCTTAATGTTAAATAGTTGATCGATCCTGTCACAAGAAAAAGGATATTGATTATCCATGCTGAAATGATAGGAGATACGAGTCCACTATTACCAAAAGAAAGACCTACAAAGAAGGACATTTGGTAAAAACATGTTATAGCTAAGCTTAGCATAATACCTTGCATGATCGATGTTTTCTTTTTTAAAATGATAGGGATACAAACAAATAAAACGATAAAACTGGCGAAAGGGAAGGCTATCCGAGAATGAAATAAAACTTCTTTTTTGCTGGTTTTTTGCCCGTATGACTTAAGTGTTTGTATATGCTTGTAAAGCTTTCTTAGACTCATAACCTCTGCGTCAACACTTCTTTCAAAAATTTCTGGTTTTTCAAAAATATCTAAAAAGCTTTTAGAAAAATGAATAACATTTCGGTCTGTCAGAGATTTTGTTTTGTAATTATAAATAACCCCATCGTGAAAAAGCCACTGAGTTCCGTTCCAAGTCGCTTTTTTTGCATTAACTCTTCTAGACATCTGTTTGTTTTTTCCGTACTGTAAAATGGTCACATTGGACATCTCTTTAGACAAGTGGTCATACTCTTGGATCAAGAAAGCATTTTGATTAACTTTGATAGCACATTTTTTTTTTGAAGAAAGTTCTTCAGAGGATGATGTTTTTTGGAAATATTTTTCTTTAATAAATGTCAGTTGAGATGAACTTTTAGGGATTATGTAGTCGTTTAAAAAAATATTTCCAAAGGCGATTAAGAGACCAAAACATAGAAAGGGGATAGTTACCCGTAAAAGGTTTGTTCCAATAGCTTTTAAAGCGGTCAGCTCATTGAATCGAGAAAGGTTATTGAACGCAAAAATAGCACCAAGCAAAGTGGAAAGAGGGCTTGACTTCTCAATAAATGAGGGAAGGAGGCAACTGTAGTAACGGAAAATGATAATGATTGGAACTTTTTTTTGTAAAATTTCATCTAGATTTTCAAATAAATCAATAAAAACAATAATGAAAATGAATGAAAATAAACAATAAAAAAAAGGAGGTAGCCCTTTTTTTATAATATATCGATCGATGAGGAGCATTTTTTCTTTTCCTTAAGAAGAAAATTCATTAAGTTTGTCGATTGATGCAACAGCTTTGAAATCTAAGTCTGTGACACCCTTGTGACTATGGGTCGTATAGGTAACACAACAAGTGTTAAAACCAAAAGAAATGTCGGGGTGATGATCTTGTTCATGTGCGATTTGGGCGACTTTATTCACGAAAGAAAGAACTTGCTTATAGTTTTTAAAGGTAAAGTGCTTTTCTAATGAATTATTCAAATAAGTCCACTCTGCAGTTTTTTTCAACATAAGGTTGATGTTATCCGTGCTAAGTTTTGTCATAATAAAGCCCTTTGCATGTTTTTTGTATTAGTCCTTTTAGATTTTCAAACTGCTCTTTTTACGTTAAAAAAAGGTTTATGTTTATGAAGATATGCGTTCTTTTAAAACCATAAAAAGAGAGAGGTTAAAAACGCCCCGTAGAGCTTTATTGGAAGAAACTTTATATAAAGACAATCAAGAAAGTTTGCGTGGTATTTCTCAACGGTCTCAAACTATTTTAAAAGCTTATTCCCAATAAGCAATATAAGATTGTCCAGAAGCTTATATGAGACATCATTATGGTACAATATTCCTATTATAATGAAAACCCCATTTTTCATTTTTTTCTAAAAATGTAGGGAAATAGAGAAGTTTTGTAAAGTTTTCAAAGTTTAATTTGAAAATAAATATCCATTATCATAATATATTGAGATTTTTACGAAATATCCTATAGACTTTTTTAAAAAAATTTAGAAAAGTGATTAGAATATTTTACATCAGTCGTTTAGATTGAAAAATTCTTTTGAGAGGAGAACTTTATTGTGGCACGTGTTTTTAATTTTTCCGCTGGTCCATCAACACTACCCGAATCTGTTTTGAAAAAAGCTGCTGAAGAAATGTTAGATTATAGGTTAAAAGGACTTTCTGTAATGGAGATGTCTCATCGATCTGATGACTATGTTGCGATTTTTGAAAACGCAAGGTCTTTGCTAAGAGAGCTCTTGAATCTTCCTGAAACACATGAAGTTTTATTTTTGCAGGGAGGAGCGTCTTTGCAATTTGCAATGGTTCCCTTAAATCTTATGAAAAAATTTAAAAGGGCAGCGTATACTAATACGGGCGTTTGGGCTAAGAAGGCTATTGCGGAGGCTAAAAAATATGGAGAAATCCTTTGTGTGGGAGATTCTTCAGATAAAAATTTTAGTTATATTCCTGAAACAGATTGGGAAAATATTCCTAAAGATATTGATTACGTTCACATAACAAGCAACAATACTATTTATGGGACAACGTACCATGCTTGGCCGGATACAGGAGATATCCCCCTGGTTGTTGATATGTCCTCTAATATTTTGTCTGAGAGCATGGATGTTTCTAAGGCCGATTTGATTTATGCTGGGGCACAAAAAAACATAGGACCTTCTGGAGTTACGGTTGTTATCATCCGAAAGTCTCTTTTGGGATATGCCGATGAAAAGGCTCCCTCTTTACTCAACTATCAAAAACATGTTGAAGCGGGATCAATGATGAATACTCCCCCTTGTTATAATATTTATATGGCAGGTCTTGTTTTTGAATGGATAAAAGAGCATGGAGGCCCTTCCGCTATGGGTGAGTATAATCGCAAGAAAGCGGCTCTTTTGTATGAAACTATTGATAAATCTAAAACTTTCTCTTCAGCCGTGAACAAAAAAGACCGTTCTTTGATGAATGTTCCTTTTGTGATTGGGGATGCCAAGCGAGAAAAAGCTTTCATTGATGAAGCTGAGAAAAAAGGGCTTGTGAATTTAAAAGGGCATAGGTCTGTTGGAGGTATGCGAGCTAGTATCTATAATGCGATGCCTATTGAAGGTGTTCAAGCTCTTGTTGAGATGATGCTTAATTTTGAAAAATGATTTAGGAAGCTTTTCTTTCTATTTAGCCCTCTAGGTTTTTTTCTAAATACCTTATTTTGTGAGGTATTTGTAACATATTAAGATTGTTTCAAATACCTCATCAAAAATTTTCTAAATGAAGATCGTAAAAAGTGGATAGTTTGACTTTACCATTCTAAAGTTCCGATAGAGTACTCTTTTACAGTTCCTTCAAAAAAGTTAACTTCAATCATATTGCTCTGTGTGATCTCATCGATCCAAGGGAAGGGGTTGTTGCTGTTCCACTCAGGTGCAAGTCCAATGCTTTCTAATCTCATGTTTCCGACAAACTGAAGGTATTCTTTTAGGTTGGAAGGAGTAAGGCCAGAGATTCCAGTCTCTATGCATGTTGCACCCCAGTTATACTCCATTTCTACGGCATTGATAAAGTTTTGTCGAATCCGAGCCTGAAAATCACTTGTCCAAAGCTCAGGTTGCTCTTCTTTGATTGTATTTGTTATATGGGTGAAAATCCTCAAATGCATATCTTCATCTTTGTTGATGAACTGGATCATTTCTGCACTTCCAGGCATTTTGTTGTTTCTACGTAAAACATAAAATATCAAGAAAGCACTGTAAAAATAGATACCTTCTAAAATGATATTACTGATACAAGCTTCTAAAAATAACTGATCATTTTCAAAAGTTCCTGTCTTGAAGAGGGGATCATCAATCTTACTAATGGCTTGTAACACAGTTTTATTTTTGCTATAAAGCTGCATATCTCTGCGGTACATTCCATAAATCTCGTCGGGGTCCAAACCTAAAGCTTCTACCATCGTTGCATAACTGTGAACGTGTAGGGCTTCTTCAAAAGATTGACGAACAATAGCCAAAGAAACTTCTGGAGAAGTTATGTGGCGAACAATATTATTCACAAGGTTATTGGTTTGAAGACCGTCCAGGTTCGAAACAAAAGCCAAACTTCTTTTGTAAACATTTCGCTCTCTTTCATTTAGCGCATTTGGGTCATTCCACATTTCGACATCTTTTGCAAGAGGAACCTCTTGAGGCATCCAAGTGTTTTTCAACATGGTCCGAAAAAGTTCATCAGCCCAAGGGTGTTTTAAAGGCGAAATTTGCATGAGTCCATCATCTTTACCATTGATAATTTTTCTCTGATTGATGATTTCCGCATTACGCGTATTAGGATTATCTTTACTTTGAATGTATTGTTCTAACTTTGTTGACATGGAATTTCCTTTCTTATATTCACCCTCGATGTCTTATTGACATGCCTCACAATCTGGATCTGCGATGAGACATGCAGATACCTCACCGTACTTATTATTTTTTTCAAGCACACTTTGATCGTTGGATTTTTGAGCAACTTTATGGTTGATTGTTTTTTTGATTTGAGATGCACCTTTGTTGCGCAAGTAGTAAGTTGTTTTAAGTCCCAGTTGCCAAGCTAAAGTGTATATATCACTCAACTGTTTTCCACTGGTCGTATTTACAAAAATATTAGTTGAAGCCGACTGGTCTATCCATTTACCTCTTAGAGCAGCTGCACTTAAAATCCATAGAGGCTCTATTTCAAAAACTTCTTTGTATTTTTCACGAATATGCTCAGGTATATCAGAGATATTTTGAATAGATCCGTCGTATACCTTGATTTGGTTTAGGATATCTTCATTCCATAAATTAACTTTCATGAGGTCATCGATAAGGTGTTTATTGATGACAATAAAGTTTCCTGAAAGGTTTTCTTTCATATAGATATTCTTGTATGTTGGCTCTGTACAAGGCATTATCCCCGCAATATTAGCGATTGTCGCAGTGGGTGCAATCGCCATGGTGTTTGAATTTCGCATACCGTAAGTTTTAACATGCTCCTTAAGTTTTTCCCAGTTTAGGGATTGTTTTTTGCTTATGGAGATGGGTTCTTGTCTTTCTTCTTCGAGAAGAGCAATGGTGTCGTAGGGGAAAATTCCTCTGTCCCATTTACTTCCTTTGTAAGAAGAGTAAGGCGTTCGTTCTTTGGCAAGTTCGGAGCTTGCCAAAATGGCCTGATAAGAAATAAACTCCATAGACTCATCCGCAAAGTCCAAATTCTCTTGTGATGAAAAGTGGATATCGCAGTCGTAAAGAGCATTCTGATAGCCCATTAGACCTAAGCCAATGGGACGATGTTTGACATTGGAGTTTTTAGCCTCTTTGGTTGGATAAAAATTTAGATCAATAACATTGTCCAACATTCTGATCCCTGTTTTCACAGTTTTTGCTATTTTTTCTTTATCAAGCTTTTTGTCTTTGATCATGTTTGCTAAGTTTAGACTTGCTAGGTTGCAGACCGCGGTCTCTTCCGTAGAGGTATTTAAGGTAATTTCGGTACATAGATTCGAAGAGTGAACCCGCCCGCAATGGTCTTGAGGACTTCTAACATTTATAGGATCCTTAAATGTTACCCAAGGGTGGCCTGTTTCGTATAACATAGTTAAGTGCTTGCGCCAAAGAGAGCGAGCCTTTAAGGTCTTAGCCGAAGACAAGTTTTGCTCTTCGTACTCTTTATATCTTTTTTCGAAAGCTTGTCCATAAAGGCCATGCAAGTCAGGTGTTTCTGATGGGGAAAAGAGTGTCCAATCTTCGTCTTTTTGAACTCTTTTCATGAATAAGTCAGGTACCCAGCAAGCGGTATTTATGTCATGAGCTCGACGACGCTCATCACCTGTATTTTTCCGAAGCTCGTAAAAGTGCTCAATGTCGCGGTGCCATACTTCCATGTATGCAGCCATCGCACCTTTTCTTTTGCCTCCTTGATTTACGGCTAAAGCAATATCATTAAAAATTTTTAAAAAAGGGATAGTTCCTTGAGAAAGACCATTGGTTCCTTGAATCTTAGCTCCTGTCGATCTCACAGGGGTCCAATCTGTTCCAATCCCTCCTGCCCATTTGCTAAGGCTTGCATTGTCACTAAAGACTTTAAAAATACCCTGTAAGGAATCGTCTACAGTGTTGATGTAGCAACTGCTCATTTGACTATGAGTTGTACCACTGTTGAATAATGTAGGGGTTGAAGAAATGAGGTCCATTTTAGAAAGGACGTTATAAAATTCAATGGCACGAGAATTTTTGTCTGGCTCAGATTGAGCAAGACCCATAGCGACACGCATCCACATCCATTGAGGCAATTCGTACACTAAGTGGTGAGAACTACGGTCTCTTAGCAGATAACGGTCTTCCAATATCTGTAACCCTAGGTACATAAAAAGAGAGTCTCTTTCAGGGGCAAGGGCTTCTGAAAGAGCTTTTAGGTCGAACTTTTGAAGCTCAGGAGAGAGAAGGTCTAAGTCGATACCCTTCTTTACGTAAGATTCAAAGCTATTTTGATATTCTTGTTTAAGCAAAGAGGAGGTGAAGCCTGTTCTGATGACCTGAGTGTAAAGCTTATCTAGCAAAATACGAGACGAAAGATATGAATAATCGTAATGCTTTTCAATTCGTTCTCTAGCTGCATTAATCATGATGGCTTGAAAGTCTTTCATCGCTATTTTGTCGTAAATATTTTGATGAATGGTCATTAGTATGTCGGGGATTGATACATTTTTTAGATTTTTTGAGAGCATCTCTAGTTTTTCTTGTGTGAAGGCAACATCATAAATGACATATTCGTTTGAAAGTAAAGAGATGCGAAGTTTTTTATTTTTTATTTTAGAAAGAACTTTGTCTTGACGTTTACGTTTATGTTTTTCTCTATAAAGGATATAGTTTTTTGCAACCTTATGATATCCCTTTAATATTAAGATCTCTTCTACGACATCTTGTGTGTTTTCAACATCAGTGATTCCTTGATGTCCCCATTTTTCTATAAGGGTTTCTATCACGAGCTTTGTTAAAGCTTTAACAAGAGGTTCGTTAGAAAGATTTTCAGATAAAAAGGCTTTATGGATAGCGTTGGCGATTCTAGCTGGGTCAAAATTGACCTTGCGGCCATCTCTTTTGATGATTTTTTGCATGTTTTTCATGTGCGTAACCTTATCAAATTTATTTGTTTTTACTATTTCTTTATATAAGCACAATTATTTTTTGTTTGTTTATATATAGAGTATATTTTTATGTTTACTTGAAAGTAAGCATAAAAAAAATGCGTTTTTAAATTTAGAAAACGTAATATTTTTTATAAAAAAAGTTTTAAACAAAAGATGTTATGAAAAATAAAACTTCTCAAAGCTTTAGAGGCTTCCTGTGATTTTACGAAAAACGGTTATTTTTCGCAAGATTAAAGTTCTCCTTTACAGTGTTGAGTTGATCATTTGCAATGGTTTTAAAGAGTTTTGCAATCTTAGGAAAAATTTCAAAAATTTTTTTGATGTCAGATCCTTTTTAATCTTTTTCTAAAAGAAAAAGTCTATGAAAATGGAATAGGACTTTTTGAATGAACGGCAAGAATTCTAATGCGTTATTCTTTTGAAAAACTCATTAGAGAGTTCAGGGGTAATATTATTAGGAGTTTTTATCTCTTTAAGCTTGATAGGTGGTGGATAAGAAACTTTTGTGTTAAAATCAGGGTTGCATTGTCAAAACGATATTTCATGACTGCTAAGTGTTATTTTGTTGCGGTGCGGCTTGAGGAAACTCGGCTTTAAGTTTAATAATAGAGAGACTTTACTATCTTTCGTCTTACAATTAATAGATTATAGATTAAAGAAATATTGCTCTATATTTTAAATGAATTCGCGATAAACCTAATCCCCCTGGAATGGGAACTCATTTATATTTACTATGATTAGGTTCATATTTAGCATCAAATATACCGATTTTTTTTGATTTGTTGGGCGATTGGCGCAGGTGGTTAGCGCGCTACCTTGACATGGTAGAGGTCACTGGTTCGAGTCCAGTATTGCCCACCAAAAATCTAGAAAAAATATCAATAACTGTTTGGAAAAGATGTTTTTTGTTGAATTTTAAATTGCTCGGCTCGGGTGAATGTTACCATTTTTTTAGACAAATCATTCGGGATTCATTGAATAGTGCTCCAAAAGGATTGTTCAAACTATTTTAATTATTTAAATCACTCAAAGAGGTTATAAATTGTGGCAAACAAAGAAGCCTTGGAAGATAAAATGACACCGTTAGAACGGATGAGACATAGTCTTGCTCATGTAATGGCTATTGCTGTTAAAGAACTCTACCCGGAAACGAAAGTAGGGATAGGTCCTCCTATTGAAAATGGTTTTTACTATGACTTTGATAGGGAGGATTCCTTTACTCAAAAAGACTTACAAAAAATAGAAAAACGAATGAAACGTATTATTGCTCGTAATGATGCCTTTGAACGAAAAGAGGTCCTTGCTTCAGAGGCTATTGATATGTTCAAAGCTCAGGGGGAAAAGTATAAGGTTGAGATTATAGAACGTCTTGTTTCTGAAAAGGGTGTTGATAATGTTAGCTTGTACTATACAGGTGACTTTGTTGACCTTTGTCGAGGACCACATGTGGCAAGCTCAAAAGAGCTAGGGGTGTTTAAGTTGACAAGAATTGCTGGCGCTTATTGGCTAGGTGATGAAAAACGAGAAATGTTGCAGCGGATTTATGCCCTTGCTTTTGAGACACAGGCGGAGCTGGAAGAACATTTGAAGATGCTTGAAGAGGCTGATAAACGAGACCATCGTAAGCTTGGTAAAAGCTTAAAGCTATTTACAACGGATGAGTCTATAGGTGCCGGTCTTATTTTGTATCAACCGAACGGTATGATTCTGAGAAGAGCTATTGAGCAGTTTGAGCGTGAAGAGCATATTAAACGTGACTACCAGGAAGTTCTTGGCCCAGGCATTTTGAATACAAAGGTATGGAAAACATCCGGTCATTATCAGATGGGATATCCGATGTATTTTTTTGAAATAGATCGCCAAGAGTATGGTATAAAACCTATGAATTGCCCAGCGCACCTTTACTTGTTTAAGACAGAAATCCGCAGTTATAAAGATCTTCCTTTGCGCTTTTTTGAATTAGGGACAGTTTATCGGTATGAAAAATCCGGGGTTCTTCATGGCTTATTGAGAGCTCGAACCTTTACACAGGATGATGCTCATATTTTTTGTCTGCCTTCACAATTAAAATCTGAGATCATAGATGTGATTCTTTTTGTTCAGGATGTTTTTAAAACATTTGGATTTGAAAAATTTGAAGTTGAACTGAGTACTCGTCCAGAAAAATCTATTGGCGATGATGAAACATGGGATCATGCGACAAAATCTTTAGAAGAAGCATTGAAAGAGCTAGATGTTGCTTATGAAATCAACTCTGGAGATGGAGCTTTTTACGGACCTAAAATTGATATTAAACTGAGGGATGCCTTGAATAGAGTTTGGCAATGTGCCACGATTCAGTGCGATTTTGCCTTGCCAGAGAGATTTGAAGTTTCCTATATCGACTCTAATGGAAAAAAATGTAGACCCGTAATGCTTCATCGTGCTATACTAGGGAGCTTAGAACGGTTTATGGGAATTCTGATTGAGCATTATGCAGGAGCTTTTCCTGTATGGTTAGCTCCCGTTCAGGTTAATATTTTGCCTATAGCGGATAGGCATCATGAATATGCCCAAAAGCTTGTTCGAGATTTAAAAAGAAAAGGCTTGCGTGTTCACTTTGATAAGCGCAATGAAAAAATTGGATTTAAGTTGAGGGAGTCTCGGGAAAACCGTGTTCCATATGCTTGGATCGTTGGAGATAAAGAAGTTTCGGGAGATACCGTTTCTATTTGGCAAAGAGGTGTTGGTGATCGAGGGGCTTTGTCTTCTGAAGAAGCTGTTCAAGAAGTTTTGGATGCACATTTATCCAAGGCCATATGGTGATACTTTTGTTTAAAGCAAGGAGGATAAAGCAATCTCTAATAAGATGAAGTCAGTGGCTGTTGGGGCTCAAATTCGTGCCAAAGAAGTTAGAGTTATTAATGCTAAAGGTGCTCAGTTGGGAGTTATGTCTTTGACGGATGCCTTGGATGAAGCCAAAAGTGTAGGACTTGAGTTGGTTGAAATTTCTCCAAATGCTAAACCTCCGGTTTGCCGTATAATAGATTATGGTAAATTTAAATATCAGCAAGAGAAGATGGCGAAGGACGCTAAGAAGAAACAAAAAATAATTGTTGTTAAAGAAGTTCGCTTGCGACCACGTATTGAAGATAACGATTTTTATGTGAAAATTAAAAATATTATCCGCTTTTTAGAGCATGGGGATCGAGTGAAAGTTTCTGTTATTTTTCGAGGAAGAGAATTGGGCTACCAAAGTATAGGTCGCCAATTACTTGAAAAAGTGGTCAAAGAAGTTGAAAATTTTGGTGTTCCAGATAGACTCCCTTCTATGGAAGGAAGGATGCTGGTTACTTTTTTTGTGCCACATAAGAATGATAAAAAAGATAAGAAAGGGAACGTCTAATGCCCAAGATTCGCACAAAGTCTGGAGTTGCTAAAAGGTTTAAATTAACTGGCTCTGGTCTTGTTATGCGCAGTAAATCTGGTAAGAGTCATATTCTGACGAAAAAAACGACAAAAAGGAAACGTAAAATGCGAGGTAGTGTTGCTGTTGCTTCTTTGCAAGAGTCTCGTTCTGTGAAAAAAATGTGTCCGTACCTTTAAAAGGGGTCAGTTTTTTATAGTTGTATAGTCTTATTTTTATTAAAACTAAAAACGTTTTTTTTGTTAAAATATATTTTCCCATGATCTTTAGCTGATTGCTTGAAGACTGTTGGGATATTCTGATTAACTTTTAAAATGTTGGTTTTTTCTCTTTAGAAGATTTTTTTCGGTATTCAGAAATTTTTATGAGCCTTTAGAGGGGCATTTTTTTTCTGTTCTTCATATGAAGATAGAGTTTAAGCCAGTGAGAATGATCTAGAAATAGATAAAGTAACAAGGAGTCTAAAGTAATGTCTAGAGCTACCAATGCTGTAAGTTCTCGTCGTAGACGTAAACGAGTTCTTAAAAAAGCAAAAGGGTATAAGGGCGGTCGTAGTCGTTTGTTTAGGACAGCTGTAGAAGCAGTTCGTCGTGGGATGGCCTATTCTTTTGCACATCGTCGTAAGAAAAAGGGTGATTTTCGTTCGCTTTGGATTGGACGTATAAAAATTGCCGCAAATGAAAGAGGCTTGACGTATAGTCGCCTTATTCATGGTCTTAATCAAGTCGAAATCAAGCTTAATCGTAAGATGTTAGCGGATATAGCGGTTTATGATCCCAAAGGTTTTGACCTTATTGTGAAAAAAGTCAAAGATCAAGAAGTTTCTTGAAATGATTGAAAAATCGTCTTTGATAGCTTCGAAAGAGAAACTTGAGCCACTTTGTTGTCTTTTTGGTGTTTTTTTTCAGCTGATATCATTGGAAATTCTTTAATTATGAAAAGAAAAGTTTCTTTTGGTGTTCTTGTTTTCCCAGGTTCAAATTGTGATAGAGACTGTTTTGAGGTTATTCAAAACGTTGTGGATCAAAAAGCTTCCTATATTTGGCACAAAGAAACACAGATCAAAAATGTTGATGTGATTGTTATCCCCGGAGGGTTTTCTTATGGGGATTACTTGCGCTGTGGAGCTATGGCTTCTGTTTCTTCGATTATGCCTGCACTTAAAGACTTTGCTCTCAGTGGAGGACTTGTTTTAGGTATTTGTAATGGTTTTCAGATTTTACTTGAAACAGGATTGCTTCCAGGAGCGATGCAAAGGAATGTTTCTTTGAAATTTATCTGTAAGGATGTTCGCTTGCGTGTTGAAGCTAATGACTCTCCTTTTTCAAACAAGTATAATATTAATGATGAAATCACTATTCCTGTAGCTCATCATGATGGAAATTATTTTCCTCCGGTTGATGGATCCACAGCTTCAAAATCTCGCAAACTATTTTCGTACATAGATAATCCCAATGGTTCATTTGACGATATAGCAGGGTTGACTAACGAGCAAGGGAATGTCTTGGGCATGATGCCTCATCCAGAGCGTTGCAGCGAAGAGGTCCTTTCTGGATCTGATGGTTTAAAAATTTTTGAAAGTTTGATTTATTATGTGCAGAATAGCTAAAGTTTTTTTAACAAAGCTTTAAGCCTGTGCTAAGAAAAATCTTTAATTAGTGTCTATCGATCTAAGGAAGCGAAAAAATGTCTGAATCTAAAGAGTTTGCGCCTATGTCAGCGGATATTATTGAACAACATGGTTTGAGCAAGCAAGAGTATTCTTTGATTGTTGAAAAAATGCATAGGGATCCTAACCTTTTGGAGTTAGGGTTGTTTTCCGTTATGTGGTCTGAGCATTGTAGCTATAAAAACTCTAAGAACCTTTTAAAACTTTTTCCCACGAAACATGAAAAAATTTTAGTCCCTGCCGGAGAAGAAAATGCAGGGATTGTTGATATCGGAGACGATTGGGCTGTTGCATTTAAAGTCGAGTCCCATAATCATCCATCGGCATTAGAACCTTATCAAGGTGCCGCGACAGGTGTTGGAGGGATTATTAGAGATATATTCACAATGGGTGCACGTCCCATCGCGTGTATGAACTCTCTTAGGTTTGGCTCCTTAGAAGATAAGCATGTTCGTTTTTTATTAAAGGGGGTTGTCGAAGGGATTGCTGGTTATGGTAACTGTGTCGGCGTTCCTACCGTTGGTGGAGAAGTTATGTTTGATGATTCGTATCAAACAAACCCCTTGGTTAATGTTTTTTGCCTAGGCCTTTTAAAGACAGACAAAATAGCCAGAGGGGCTGCTTCTGGTGCCGGTAATCAGGTTTTATATGTAGGTGCTTCAACGGGTAGAGATGGGATTCATGGCGCCACATTTGCTTCGGATGACTTAACAGAAGACTCTCAAGAGGAACGCTCTGCGGTTCAAGTTGGGGATCCTTTTATGGAAAAACTTTTGCTTGAGGCGTGTTTGGAAGTGATTCAGGAAGATCTTGTTGTTGGGATTCAAGATATGGGAGCTGCTGGATTGACATGTGCGGTTTGTGAAACTGCTGCGCGTGGCAAGATGGGTATTTCAATAGATGTTTCTAAGGTTCCTCAAAGAGAAAAAGGGATGACTCCTTATGAAATAATGCTTTCAGAATCTCAGGAAAGAATGCTCCTTATAGTTGAGAAAAAGTATGTTGATAGAGTCTCTGAAATATTTCAGAAATGGGACCTACATGTTAAAAATATTGGACAGGTCGAATCGGGAGATAGGATGAGGATTTTTGAAAACAAAAATCTTGTCGCAGATGTTCCTGTTCAAGCTTTGTCAGATGATGCTCCTGTTTATACGCGTGAAGAAAGAAAGCCTGAATACTTGAGTAAAATCCCTTTAATTGATCGCGAAAAAGTGAATGCGATGGTTGACTATGGAGAGACCTTAAAAAAACTTTTAGCTACGCCCAACATCGCAAGTAAAAAAATGATTTATGAGCAGTATGATCATATGGTTCAAACGAATACGGTTGTTCGTCCAGGATCGGATGCTGCTGTTATAAGAATTAAGAATACTAATAAGTTTTTAGCAATGAAACTCGATGGGCAAGGCCGCTATTGTCATGCTGACCCTTATGAGGGAGGCAAAATAGCTGTTGCAGAAGCTGCGAGAAATGTTGTTTGTGCAGGTGCGAGGCCTATTGCCGGGACAGATTGTTTGAACTTCGGGAACCCTATGCATGAAGAGAACTTTTGGGTTTTTCATCATTGTGTTAAAGGGCTTGCGAAAGCTTGTTCTGACCTTGATATTCCAATTATTGGGGGAAATGTTAGCTTATATAATCAGAATGTTGATGGTCCCATTTTTCCAACGCCTATAGTTGGAGTTGTTGGATTGATAGACAATGTTCAAGAATCTGAAGTTGCAAAGCGTATTAATTCACAGTTTTTTCAAAACGAGGGGGATCTTATTCTTTTATTAGGTGAGAATAAAAACGAAATAGGCTCGAGTGAGTTTAGCGAAAATATTTTGGGAGAGAAGCTTTCTCTATGTCCCACCTTAGATCTTGCTGTGGAAAAGAAATTGCATGAAGCCGTTCTTTTGTCTTCAGAAAAAGGTCTTTTAAATTCAGCACATGATTGCTCAGAAGGTGGTCTTGCTGTGACTTTAGCTGAGTCATGTATGTCTGCTGAGTCGGCTTCTTTAGGTGCAAAGATAGTTTTACCGAATGAGGAAGAGATACCTCTTAATATTATTTTATTTGGAGAGACTCAAAGTAGAGTTGTTGTTTCTTGTGATCCTTCGAGTCTTGCTGATATTCAGGATATATGCTTAAAAAACGATACGCCTGTCACCGTTTTGGGAAATGTTGAAGGTGAGAGACTTGTAATAGAGGATGTCCTGGATCTTTCTGTGAAAGAACTTGAACATTTTTGGTCTGATAGTTTAGAGAGAACAATGAATCGTTCTTAATTTTTGAGATTGGACTATAAAGACTTTTAATTTAGAAAGAACTTTTGGAATATTTTATACCTCTTTAAGAGACGTTTTATATTTTTTGTGGATGATGTTTTTTTTTTATATTAAAATAGAAAACAGGAAGGTCTTGATAAAACGATCTATCAATCTTGTTTTCTGCAATCTTTTTTGAGATATTTCCCGAACTAAAAGGTATGTGAGCTTGTTGTAAAGTAGCGCACATTTTTGGTTGAAACTTTGAAAAATATCTCAAGGTATTAATAAATTTATTCCTAAAGAAAGGACTTTTTGTGAGAAAAATAAACCCAAAGTTTATTATAACGATTCTTTTATTAAACTTTTTTTTGTTTGACTCTGTTTCTTTCGCTTTGAGCCCTGCTTCCAATCTTGTTAAAGTTAAGAGCAATTTGTCTCCGAAGATATTGATTAATAAAACTGATTGTAGTCCTACTCAGCAAGACCATGAGGCTGCTGATGTGAATGGCGACCCACATAAAGAATGTAATGCGCCTGATGAACATAAGGGGTGCAATCATTCTCATCATGATTCACATAAAGAATGTTCTTATAAAACAACTGAAAGGAACTCAGATGTGAAAAATGTTTTGCCTCATAAAAAAGATGCGTGTTGTCATAACAGCTCACAACAGTTTTTTTTGAAAAAGTATTACGAGATTCATTGGATCTTTTTTGTTGGGGTTACGGCTATTTTAGGATTAGCTTTTGGCTTGACTCAGGTTTCTCCTTTCTTTTTATTTTTAATGGTTCCTTTTGTTATACCTATAATAGTTAAAGTTAAAAAATTTATAGAAAAAACCCTTAAAAGATTTAAAATGTCTTTTTTAAAAAATATAATTAGATATTTTTACGAAAATACTGGTTTTTTGTGGTTGTTAGTTTTTCTTTTTTTTGCTATGGAGATATTGACAGATGTTTTTCATGGCATGCATTTCTATATTCCTTTAGAAGTTCGAACGGTCTTTAATGTTTTGGGTTGGGTGGGTGCTGTTGTTTATGCGATACGTCCTATCTATGAGGCATGGAAATCTATCTTTAAATTTTTTGACAGGGTCCGTGAAAAACATAACCCTTTAAGGGCTCTGGGGATGACTTTTGTTCAAGGGATATCCTTGATTATTTTTACAGTGCTAGTGTTGACTAAATTTGAAGATGTTAGCATGATTATTGTTGCACTTATCGCTATATCTATAAGATTGGCTGCAGCGATTAAGATGGGAGCAGTTAAAGAGCAGGAGAAAGCTCTTGATAATGTTAAAAAGAATAAAATACCTAATCAAGTTCTGATTCACTCGGTTGATGAAATAGAGCTCTCTTCTTTTTGCAAAACTGAAGAAGCGGTTGTTGAGAAATGGCTTAAAGATGGTAGAGACGTTGTTGCCTTTGTTCCATATGGGACATGGATTCCTCGTGTTGATGGAGTCCTTGTTGGCTTTGTAGGCGATAAGAATGCTCACTTCTGCTATGTTAAGGAACTTGAACTTAATGGAGAGGAAAGAAGTAAAAATAAAAAAATCGATAATATTTTGTGGGGAGGAACTTTTTTAAAAGCTGTAGAGGAAGACCTCTCTAAAGATTCTCTCGATTTAAAAAATGATGATATTAATAAGTTAAAAGGAGTGCTTTTAAAATTAGACAAAGTGGGAGATGATACGAAAATTGGTACACTGCAAGACTCTCTTAAAAGGTTTAATTCTCATAATATGTCCAGGACAAGTCTTTTTGCAGAAAGACTTGGGCAGTACTTTATTTTAGTGGTTTTGACCTTGGCTATCATTGCTGGAATAGTAGCAACCTATGTCTATGATAAAAGCTTGAATGCTGCTTTGCAAAATGCTTTAGCTGTTTTTGTTAGCTTATGCCCTTGTTCATTTCTTATTGGTATTCCTTTGACATTTAGCGCTCTTCGACATAGTTTGGCAACACAAAAAAATGTGACTGTTCAGAATGACTCAGCCTTTGTTTATCCTAGAGTGGTTTTTCTAGATAAAAGTAATACTTTAACCTTAGGGTTTGAAGTTGATTCCGAAAGGCCGTGGATTTTTGAGGGTTCTGTGTTAGAAAAACAGCAAAAAGAAACTTTGTTTTTGGTGGCTTTGGCAGAAAGTTTTTTAAAGGAAAATAACTCTTATGCTCAGGCTATTTATACAAAGATTTTAGAGACATTGAGTGTAGAAGATCAAACAATGCTTACCAACTATACTTTAAATAAAGCTAACTTAGGTTTTCACATTGAAAGAGATCCAGACAATAAAGGGTTGCTAATGCGCTATTTGCCTAAATCTTTCGAGATAGAAGCACAGAGCCCTTTAGAGATAGAAGCACAGAGCCCTTTAAATGAGGAAAAACTGTACGTGGGAGACTTTAAATCCTTTAAAAAATACTATGCAGCAGATCTAAAGATAAAAGCAACTTTTGCAGAAGTAGAGGGAGCTATTGAAAATAAAGACAATGAAGACATGACATGCATCGTTATGTATGATGTTTCAAAAGGAAAGTTCTTAGGTTTGATTAGGATAAAAAATAATATCCGAGATGGGGCAGTAGCATTTGTTGAAAAGTGTGCCAAAGTTCGACGAAGCTGGTATGAGACATTTATCAATGGTTTTTCGAGGTTGCTTTTTCGTGTTGAGTCGATCCCGAAAAAGATTTTTTGCATGATTTCTTCTGGCGATACAATAAAAGTCGTTAAAAAAGTCGCTCATAGTGTTGGGGTAAAATGTGCTTTAGCAGAGGCTTCAAGTCAAGACAAAGCTGTTTTTGTGGCCCTGTTTAAACAAAAGAAACTGTTAGAGGGTTTAGAAAAAGCCTTAGAACAAGAAGAAGATCTTCCTCTTGTTCTTTCTTATTCTGATTTCCGAGACTATTTAATAGAGAAAGATCTTATAAAAAAAGAAGGCTTTAATGTCTTGGAAAAAATGATTACAAAAGACTTAAGGGATCAGAAAGATGATTGCTTAGATTCAAATGTTGTATATTTTGTGGGAGATGGTGCTAATGATCGTTTGGCTATGCTTTTGGCACAAGTTGGGGTTTCTTTTTGGGGGGCGAGATCTCTTGAGAGCGGGGATATATGTTTTGGTACAAATGACAATAAGGAAAACTTATTTTTTGGGCTGAGTAGCATTTTGAAATCTTTTAGAAAAGCCTATGTTGTTATTTTGAGTAGTATTTTTTGGTTGGCGATAGTTTGGAATATTATTATGCTGTCTCTTATTTTTACACAGATTTTGCCTACGGTTTATGCTGCTGTTTTACATGCCTTGAATACCTTTTTTGTTATTGTTTTGGCCATGAGTCTTTTGCATTCGCCAGGTGCTTTCTTTATAAAGCAAATCAAAAATATAGCTTCATTTAAAGAGAAAAAAGAACTTGCTGGGGTTGAAGGTGAAGATGAGGATATTTATGAAAAGTTTGAAACTTTGGACAAAAACTTTTTATCATTGAATGTGAATCCTTCTTCTAAAAATAACATGTCTGGTTTTTTAGGAGATAAAGTGGGTGATTCGGCATAGATAAACTGTGACATATACGAAGGCTGTTGCAACATATCTCATAAGTTTTCTTGGAGTTCTTTTCAAGGATTTTGTCATTTTAAAAAAGCCCATATCTATAGGATAGATAGATTGTTATTAATTAACTATAAGCATTTTTAATTCGCAAAGATCTATTTTTTAAATTTTTTTATTTAAATTTGTATTAAGTTATTTTTAATATTTTTAATTCTTATAAATTTTAATTAAGATGCAAGGAAATTTTAAAATATGAAGAAAGATTCCTATAAAAAGTCGGGAGTAGATATTGAAGCTGGAAACTCCTTTGTTGAAAATATCAAAGAAGAGGTTGCTTCAACCTATAGAGATGAAGTTTTGGGGGAGCTAGGCGGATTTGGCGGCCTTTTTAAGCTTGATACTTCTAAATATAAGGAACCTATTCTAGTTAGTGGTGCCGATGGTGTTGGGACAAAATTAAAAGTTGCTCAAATGATGAATGATCACCATTCGGTAGGGATAGATCTTGTTGCGATGTGTGTGAATGATATTGTTGTTCAAGGAGCTGAGCCCTTATTTTTTTTAGACTATATGGCGGTTGGTAAACTGAATCAAGATGCGATGCTGGAGGTTATTAAAGGTGTTGCGAAAGGGTGTCGGCTTTCTGGTTGTTCTTTGATTGGTGGAGAAACAGCTGAGATGCCGGGTATGTATCGGAATGATGATTACGATTTAGCAGGTTTTGCTGTTGGAGTTGTTGAAAAGTCACGTTTGCTCACAGGAAAAAATATAAAGGCAGGTGATGTTTTGTTGGGCTTGCCTTCTTCTGGACTTCATAGTAATGGTTATTCTTTGGTTCGCAAAATCATTTTTGAAGAACAGGGACTGACCGGTGATGACTTCCTTTTTGAAAAAGAGAGAGTTGGTGACGTTTTGTTAAAACCTACGAGGGTTTATGTTAAGACTCTTTTGGACTTGATGGATAACTGCTCGATCAAAGGACTTGTTCATATAACGGGAGGGGGGTTATCGAAAAATATCCCAAGGGTTTTGCCTAAAGGTTTAACCTTTTCTTTGAATAAAGAGAATATTCCTTCGTTGCCTATATTTGATTATTTGCAAGATAAAGGCGCTTTGTCTGAAGAAGAAATGGAAATGACCTTTAACTGTGGTATAGGGATGGTCGTTGTTGTTTCTCCGGCAGAGGTCGATCGGACAATAGAAAGATTGGACTTTTTAGGAGAGTCCTTTTGTCATTTAGGAGAGATTGTTGATGGGGAGTGATTTTCGTTTGGGGGTTCTTGTTTCAGGCCGTGGCTCTAATATGAGTGCTATTATTGAAGCTTGTCAAGAGTCTCGTATAGATGCTAGTGTTGTTGTTGTTATCAGTGATAAAAAAGATGCTAGAGCTTTACAGAAAGCTAAAGAAAAGAATATAGAAGTGTTGCACTTTAGAGAACAACAGCAAATGACAGAGGCTTTATTGGAGAGAAAGATAGACTTGGTCTGTTTGGCAGGATTTATGCAAATCCTTCGCAAGCCTATTTTGGATGTTTTTTCTAGAAGAATCGTCAATATTCATCCCTCTTTATTGCCTAAGTTTCCTGGACTTAATACCCATCAAAGAGTTATTGATGCCAAAGAAAAGGAAAGTGGATGCACCATTCACTATGTTGACGAAGGTGTTGATACAGGAGAAATTATTCTGCAAGCTAGGATTCCGGTTGGGATTGAAGATACCGAAGAAACCTTGGCGAAACGTGTTTTAAAAGAAGAGCATAGGGCATACCCGATAGCTATTCAAAGAGTTTTATCTAATATGAGATCATGAAAAATATCTTTTTATCCGACTTAGCTAAGTCCCCTTATTTTATAAAAATTCAAAAATACTTAGAATCAAAAGATTCATTGCATCTTTCTGGAGTTTATGGCTCTTTTCTTCCTGCCTTGCTCGTTGCTCTTCATGGTAACGAAGAAAGGTCAACTTGGATTATTTGTGAAAAAGATGAAGATTGCGAAAAATTAGCAGACGCGATTCGTTTTTGGGGTTTAAGGCCGTTACTTTTTACTAGAAAAGATTTTAAATTGGAAGATCCCACGAGCTTGACTATAGAGAAGTTGATCTCCTTAGGAAGTGAAGAGAGAGCTTTTAGGATTGTTTCTATCGAAAAACTCTTTGATCAAATATTAGATCCGATTTTTTTTGTTGAGAAAGCTTTACTTTTGAAGGAAGGGGAAGGGCTAGAAAGATCTGCTGTTATAGATGACTTGATTGCTATGGGTTATATTAGGGTTGATAAGGTTAGAGGACATGGAGAGTTTGCTATAAGGGGTGATGTTTTTGATATTTACCCTTCTGGAGGAGATCCTGTGAGGATCGACTTATCAGAGGCGCAAGTCGACTTTATTAAAACATTAGATATTGAGACTTATCAAGCTGTAGAAAAAATTTCAAGTGTTAAGGTTTTTCCGACTTATGATACTGATGAAGATTTGGATTTTTGCAAAACAAACCTTTGGGAATTAATCCGAAAAAAGGATCTTCTTCTTCTTTTGAACCCGATGCTGGTTGAGAAAAATTTAAAAAAGATAAACAAAAGCTATCGCTTAAACAAAGAGTGGTTCAAAAAAGATGTTGAAAAAAAAATCACAGTATCTGCCTTAACGCCAGACTCTCTTTGGGTTAAAAATAACGTTTCGTTAGAGCTGTCAACAAAAGGATTTAATGATGCAGATAGCTTTCGGATGGCATTGGATCGTTGGAAAAGGTTGAAATTACGTGTGATTTTGATTGCTCGGGATGAAAAAGATTATCAGCTTTTACAAAAATGGATAAAAGAGCATCAATTAGAAGAAAAAATGAAAGATTTTTTTATTTTAAGAGAGGATTTTTCCAGTAAAGATATCAATAGTTTTATTTCTGCTTTTGAGGTTCAAGAAGCAGGGGTTGCTCTTGGGATGATAGATCAAAGTTTTCCAAAATTAGGATTATCAGCTTTTAAGAGAAAAAAAAATTATGAAACCCTGCCTGTGGGACAGTCGCTGGAGTTAAAAGAAGGTGATTATGTTATACATTTAGGGCATGGGATAGCTAAATACGACGGGTTGCATCGTTTGGAGAACGATGGGATTATGAAGGATTACATTAAAATTTTATTCAAAGGTGATGATGCTTTGTATGTTCCTATAGAGCAAATGGACTTGATTCAAAAATATATTGGTTTGAAAGGTTCAGAACCTAAGCTTCATAAACTGGGAGGATACACGTGGGGGAGAGAAAAAAAGAAAGCGCAGGTGGCGATCGAAAATTTTTCGCATGATCTTTTAAAAGTACAGGCAAGACGAAATGAAAATGTGGGATTTGCCTATAAAGAAGATAAAGAGATGGAAAAGCTTTTTCGTGAAACGTTCCCCTATTCAGAAACGGAAGACCAGGAAAAAGCTATTTTAGACGTGTATAAGGATATGACATCGTCTCGCCCAATGGATCGGTTGATTTGTGGAGATGTCGGTTATGGAAAAACAGAAGTTGCTATAAGGGCAACCTTTAGAGCTGTTATGAATAATAAACAAGTTATGCTTTTGGTGCCTACAACTCTTTTGGCCTTTCAACACTTTCGTCATTTTGAGCAGAGGATGAAAAATTTTCCCATAAAAGTTGAGATGCTTTCGAGGTTTCGCTCTCGTGAAGACCAAAAAGAAGTCATACATGGTTTGGCAGACGGTCAAGTTGATATTGTGATAGGTACACACCGACTATTGCAGAAAAATATCGAATACAAAGACCTAGGCCTTTTGATTATTGATGAGGAGCAACGCTTTGGCGTTGCACACAAAGAAAAAATAAAGAAACTTTCGCATCTTGTCGATGTGTTAGTTATGTCTGCGACGCCTATTCCTAGGACGCTCTATATGTCTTTAACCGGTATGAGAGATATAAGCCTGATTCAAACGCCGCCTTTGAGAAGATTACCTGTTCATACAGAGATATGTTTTTTTGATAAAAAAGTGATAAAGAGTGCTATTCGATTTGAACTGGAGAGGGGCGGGCAGGTTTTTTTCTTGCATAATCGTGTGAAAAACATTCAAAAGTTCAAAGAGGTGATAGAAGAAATTCTTCCTGAGGCGAGGGTTGTTTGTGGTCATGGTCAAATGGATCCGGATCAGTTAGAAGAAGTGATGATAGACTTTCTTGATCATAAATATGACGTTTTGATTAGTACAACAATTATTGAGTCAGGTCTTGACATTCCGAATGTAAATACGATAATTATTAATGATGCGGATCTTTTTGGATTGTCGACATTGTATCAATTGAGAGGGCGTGTAGGTAGGTATAAAAAGAAAGCCTATGCTTACTTGATGGTTGATCCGAAAAAATGTTTAACGAGAGAATCGCAAGAAAGATTACATGCTATTAAAGAATATTCGGATTTAGGTTCGGGCTATCAGATAGCCATGAGAGATTTAGAGATACGTGGGGGAGGAAATGTCTTAGGTGCAGAGCAAAGTGGGCACATAGCTCGTATTGGTTTTGATATGTATTGTTCTCTTTTGCGTAAATATACCAAGAAGCTAAAGGGTGAGCCCGAAGATCCACCGCTAGCTTCTGTTGATCTTAAAATTGATATTTTTATGGATCCGAGTTTTATATCTAATACAAAAGAGCGGCTTGAAATTTATCGTAGCATAGCTAGTGTTGCTTCTGAAGAAGATTTAAAAGAATTGGAGGCTGCTTTAAAACAAAGATATGGCGATGTTTTACCAGACTCTTTGTTGCTTTTTATGGATCTTTTGAAGATTAGAATTATTGCGGGGATAAAAGGCTATCGGTGTATTGTTAGGCGTCGAACTATGTTGGATTTCATTAAAGAAAATGACCATAAAGTTGAAAAGATTCCTCCCGAGGTTTCTGATGATTATAGACTTTTAAAATTTGTTTTGAAGCTGCTTGGGTCTTTTTAAAACTCTTTATTTATATTTTGGAGCCATCTCGTGGTATAATTGTCGTTTTGTTGCTTTGTAAGGGTTTCTAGGTTTTGTAAAAATACAGAGCAAGCTTTTTGAGGCTCTTTTAAAAGAGTTTGTGTTTTTGAAAAAATCCGTTCCTTACATGGGTATATTTATTTTTTTTCAAAAGAACAAACCCTTGTGAAATCTCTTCCGGTAAACTGTTTTAAGTTTTTGGTAAAAGTCTTTGTGCTATTATTTATTTCTATATTTTTTGAGGGAGGCATGAAAGAAACTAGCTCGTTAGAAAAGCTTATCAGTTATGACTTTAAAGACATTTCTTTTCTTAGAATGGCTTTGGTTCACCCTTCGTATGGGCATGAAAATAATGAGAAAGATAATCAGCGTTTAGAGTTTTTGGGAGATGCTGTTTTGGATCTTGTTATTGCTCAGATGACGTATGATTTCTTTCCGCAAAAAAAAGAAGGCTTTTTAACCCAATGTCGATCCTCGCTAGTTAATCAAAAATCACTCGCGAAAATGGCTAGAGAACTTGGTCTTCAAGAGTATGTATTATTACCAGAAAAAGATCAAAAGAACCGGAGGCTTGATTCAACTTTGTCAGATTTGATGGAGGCTATTATTGGTGCTGTTTTTCTGGATGGGGGATACTTTTCTGCGAAAGATTTGATATATCGTTGGTTTGAGCCTATTTTTATCAATGATGATTTGAAAATAATTGATAAAAACTTTAAAGGGAAGTTACAAGAGCTTTCTCAACAAATGTTTGCTAAGATTCCCGAATATAAAGTTGTTTCGCAACTTTGTGAAAATAATGAAAATGTTTTTGTTGTTGAAGTGTCCGTGGGTCGAATGTATGCGATGCAAGGAAGCGGGCTTAATAAAAAAGGTGCAGAGCAAGATGCTTCCGAGAAGCTTTATTTTAAATTAAAAGAGGATCTTTGAGTCGCTGGGTTCTTTTATAAGAGTTTTATTATATGAAAATCTTGGGGTTTTAGATCGGCTTTTTATACGAGAAAGGGAGAATTGAAATGTATAGGATGATTTTTTTTATAGTGAGCGCCTTTGTATTGATTGGTACTTCTGTGCCTCTTATGGGTGGTGAAGTGACACAACCGGAGGTTTGCGCTGTGAGAGAAGAGTCGGGCTCTTTTCAATGTGAGTTGCAGGTTGAAGGGAAGGGCAAGTATCCTTACCCAAATACTTCGGACCGGATAAATCAGATGATGGGGAGGCGATTGGCAATATACAATGGAATGACTAAGGTTTATAATCTTCTTCTTTCGTTACAACCATTTCTAGATCCTATTTATCAATCAAATCAAGAAAAAGGCTTTGTTCAAGGTGCGTATGTTTATGACTCTGGTTTTCGAACAAGTTACGCAACAGTTCAGGTGAGCTTCTTTTTTATTTGTAGTGAAGATCAGTATAGTCAGATGCAACAATCTTTAAGTTCAAAAATAAACTTCACTGTTTTGAGTAAGAATGAGGAATCTCTTATGAAAAAAAGAGAAAATGGGTATGAAGTGATTCAGGAACATTGGAAAAAATTATCAAAATTTGCTAAGCATATGGGATGACACTTTTAAAGTTTTTCTATGATTTAAGATAGGTACTTCCTTTTTTTTAGGAAGTTTTATTAAGAAGTTCGGAGCTTTTTTTACGAAGGTCTACGACTATGGGGTATTGTTCTCTCTTTTTTTGTTTGACGAAAAGGACAATATTTGATAGAGTACTCTGATATTCTTTGCATTTTGTATTTTTAGATTTTTACAAGGAGGATTGTTTTGGCAAGTTTAATGATGAAGCAGTTTTTAGAAGCTGGCGCACACTTTGGTCATCGTACCCGAAAGTGGAACCCTAAAATGGCGCCTTATATCCATAGTGAGCGCAATGGGATTCACATCATTGACTTGCGTCAAACTGTCAGAAAATTACAAGAAGCTTGTGCTCTTGTTTATAAAACGACACAAAGTGGCAAAGATATTATGTTTGTTGGTACGAAGAAACAATCAAGAGATGTTATTAGAGAAAAAGCTATAGCTGTGGATTCTCCTTTTGTTTGTGAAAGATGGCTTGGTGGTATGTTAACCAATCATGAAACTATTCGTCAGAGCATAAAAAAACTTATTAATATAGAAGAAATGGAAGAAGACGGGACTATTAATCTTCGCCCTAAAAAAGAGGTTTTGAAATTACGCAAATTACGCGAACGCCTCAAAAGGAACCTTGAAGGTATTCAGAATATGAAAAACTTACCCAACCTTCTTGTTGTTGTTGATGTTGGTAAGGAATCTATTGCTGTTGCTGAAGCTAGAATTTTGGGAATACCTGTTATAGGGATTGTTGATACAAACTGTGATCCTTCTAAAACAGACATTTGTATTCCTAGTAACGATGATGCTATTAAAGCCTCTGGATTGATTTTGGAAGCTATCGGTGAAGCCGTCAGAAGAGGGAAAGCTATATATGCTCAAAAAGTCGCTGAAGAACAAGCTCGGATAGAAGAAGAGCGTGCCCTTAAGAAAAAAGAGCAAGAACAGCGCAAAAAACTCCAAGAAGAAAAAGCCTATGCTGCAGAAATAGCTCGTAAAGACCGAGAAACAGAAAAAAAGGCTCAACAGGAGAAATTGAAACAGGAAAATTTGAAAAAAGAGCAGAAAGAATCAGCTAATGATGAGAAAAAATCTGCCAAAGTGACTTCCGCTAAGGAAGAAGCTCCTGTTGCTTCGGAAAAAAAAGAGACGGTTTCAGCAGATAAACCAGTTGAGCAAAAAAAGACAAACACAGAAGAAGCAGAAAAGGAATAGTGAGAAGTGAATGCTAAACTTGTAAAAGAACTAAGAGATAAAACAAATGCAGGAATGATGGATTGCAAAAAAGCTCTTCAGGAATCTTCTGGTGATTTGGAGCAGGCTGTTCAAATCTTACGCAAAAAAGGTATAGCAAAAGCAGAAAAAAAATCACAACGTGATACTCATGAAGGTCTTATTTCGGCCTATATTGCTCCAGATGAGTCAAAAGGGGCGCTTGTTGAAATCAACTGTGAGACAGACTTTGTTGCCCGTAATGAAACTTTTGTAGGGTTGACTCAAAAGGTTGGTGAGCTTATTTCCAATGGAGATCTTAGTGCTTTTGATGATCAAGGTGGTCTTAAAGAAGATTCAGATCTTTTTGCAGCTGCTACAGCGATGACAAAAGAAGCGGTCCCTACTCTTGGTGAAAATTTGACCTTTATTCGTGCCACACGTTTTGATTTAAGTGGAGCAGGTTCCGTAGGAGCTTATATTCACTTGGGTGGTAAAATCGGAGTTTTAGCTCAAATTAATGGTTCTCATGATGACGTTGGATCTATCGTTAAGGAGATCTCTATTCATATTGCTGCTGCTCAGCCTTCTTTTTTAACTAGAGATGAAGTGCCAGAGGAAGTATTGCAACAAGAAAGAGAAGTTGTTATTGCTCAAAGTGCTAATAAGCCTCAGCAGATCGTAGATAAGATTGTTCTAGGTAAGTTAGAGAAATATTATTCAGAAGTTTGCTTGCTTGAACAAAGCTTTGTGAAAGATCCAGATGTCAAGATCAAAGATCTTTTGGGTGACTTGAGTATAGTGCGATTTGTTCGCTTTCAGCTAGGTGGTTGATTCTTTTGGAATCTGGAAAGGGTGCTTCCATTGAAAAGTAAAGATACTCTTCCTTACCAAAAAGTTCTTCTAAAGCTTAGTGGAGAATCTCTTCAGGGAGAAAACTCTAGTATTGATCCAGACTCTTTTGCCCATGTTTCTAAGCAAATTCGCGAGATACATTCTTTGGGAATAAAGTTGAGCATAGTTGTCGGCGGAGGAAATATCATCCGTGGAAGATCTTTGCCAACTCAGGGTGGAAGAATAGAGCGATCCACAGCAGACTATATGGGTATGTTGGGGACGGTTATTAACGCCATAGCTTTACAGAATACTTTGGAAAGCATGGGCGTTCCCACTAGAGTTCTTAGTGCTATACGTTTGGACACTATTGCTGAGCCTTATATTAGGTCTAAGGCGATGAGACATTTGGAGAAAGATCGCGTTGTTATTTTTGCTGCAGGAACAGGTAGTCCTTATTTTTCAACAGATACAGCTGCTGTTTTACGTGCGCTGGAAGTTAAGGCAGATATTTTGTTAAAAGCAACGAAAGTTAATGGGGTTTATGATTCAGATCCTATTACTCATCATGATGCTAAAAAGTTTGAAATTTTGACCTATTTGGATGTTTTAAAAAAGAAACTTAAAGTTATTGATTCAACAGCTGTTTCTCTGTGCATGGATAATTCACTGCCTATTATTGTTTTTAACCTTTGGCAAAAAAATGCACTCAAAGATATTATTCAGGGAGAAACTTTAGGAACATTGATCACGGGAGGTTGATTTTATGTCGCAAGATACTTTTATTCGGCAAATTGAAAAACGTATGGAGCAATCTTTTCAGAATTTTCATAGTGAGATGTCTGCTATAAGGACTTCTACGGCATCGACCTCGTTTGTGGATAATCTTATGGTGAATTGCTATGGCGCATCTATGCCATTGGATCAATTGGCGACATTGAGTACGCCTGAGCCAGATACGCTTATGATCCAACCTTGGGATCAAGGTTTAATGGAAAGTATCCAAAAAGCTATATTAGCTTCTGACCTTGGCTTAACTCCTTCTAATGATGGAGTTATTATTAGGATTCATATTCCGCCTTTGTCGGAAGAGCGTCGGAAAGAATTTGTGAAAACCGTTCGTAAGATGGCTGAGGAAGCGCGTATTGCTGTTCGATCTATACGTAGAGATGGTAACGATAAAGTTAAAAAGCAACTCAAAGATAAAGAGATAACAGAAGATGATCAGAGGTTGCTAGAGCAGAACATCCAAGACTCTACTCAGAACTTTATCAAGAAGATTGATACGGCACTTGAAAAAAAAGAAAAAGATTTAACTACCATTTAAAGAAATTTTTTGATATAATATTTATCCATTACACTTAATTGTGTTAAATAAAAAATTTATTTTGAGTTTAATAGGGGGCATAGCTCAGTTGGCAGAGCACCACCCTTTTAAGGTGATTGTCGAAGGTTCGAATCCTTCTGCCCTCAAAATGATTTTGTCCCCATCGTCTAGCCTGGCCCAGGACATCGGGTTTTCATCCCGAAAACAGGGGTTCGAATCCCCTTGGGGATGCCAAGTGCATCGGACAGTACTTCTTCTGAAGTACTGTCCTTTTTTATTTCTTTAGAATCCTAGATACAAAGAGAGATTTGAGATAAAAGAGCATCTCATGACTTTTCTTTCCCTCATAATATAAAAAAATTAGAATAATTTGATAAATTTTTATATTTTTCTTATTTTTTTTTGTTTTATCATTTCAAGCCGAGAAGACCTCTTCCTTTAGGTGGAGGATGAGAGGCTTCTGTGTTAAAATGTTCCTTTCTAAAAAACTGCAGTCGTTAAAAACGTGCAGATGAAAATTTAAGCTTGTGGAGAAAATCCGTTAGGAATTTCTATGAAGCAAGAACCCTTAGCTACTAAGAAAATAGCTTAGTAAATCTAAGAATGACCTTCCTTTAGGTAGGTGAGGATGTCAATCATCTAAGTTAGATTCAAAAATCGCGTAGAGGTCATCAAGTTTTTCATAGGCGATCTGTCCGAGGGTGGGGTCGAAGTGTGTACCTGTTTCACTAAGGATGATCTCTTCGACTTTTTCTCTTGTAAAGGCAGGCTTGTAAACCCGTTTGTTAACCAAAGCATCAAAAACATCGGCGATAGCTACGATCCGTGCCTCAATGGGAATGGCCTCTCCTTTAAGGCCGGCAGGGTATCCTATTCCATTCCATCTTTCATGGTGATACAGGGCAATATTCTGGGCTAAAGGGCTAAGACCTACGGAGTGGAGGATATCGTAACCTATTTTAGAGTGTCTTTTCATGACTAACCATTCTTCAGGAGATAAGCGACCTGGTTTTTTTAAAATGCTATCGGGGATACCAATCTTACCGACATCGTGTAACGAGGCATAGCGCTCTATTTCTGATATAAAATCTTCGGGAAGGCCATATGCTTCTGCGATAACTCTTGAATACATGCCAAGTCTTTTCATATGATAGCCTGTATCATCGTCATTGTAGACATTGGCTTGTTCCAAAGCCGCAATAATACCGTCTGTAAGCTTTGTGACTTCGGTGTAAATATCTTCCAAGGGTGAGTTCAATTTATCTTTTATAAGAACTTTATCAACTTTTTTGGAAAGAGTGTTCCTAAATTCAATGATATTTTGGAGGTCTTCGGTAGCCAGCTCTTTATTTTCAAGTTGAACAAGCTCTATCGTATTCTTTTTGAGGTCAGAGTTTTCATTGGCTATTGTGATACTTTCGACAGGGTTTATGACCGAATGACGAAGCTTTCTCATGGTAAAAAAATATATCAAATACAAGAGAAGTGACAAGATAAGAAACGTGATCGAAAAATGCGTAAGAGGGTGAAGCATAAATAGCTGAGAGTGAAGCTTTTTGGCAACAAAAAAAGAGAGAATAGAAAGTCCTATCACTAAACATATCGAGTTGCGAAGAAAACTCTCTAATGGTTTATTTTTCATGATCAAAATCCCCAAAAAATATTTGGACCAGAGGCCCATTATAAAGAAAGCACACGTAATGATACAAGACCAAACTCTTTCAGAAGCAAGTCGTTTGGAAGATCAAACAAAACTATTGTAACATTGTTTATCTACCAAGAGCGTTCATCATTGATACAAGTGGCAAAAACATAGATATAACAATAAATCCTACTAAAAGAGCGAGGAAAAAAATCAGCAAAGGTTCGATCATTTTTGTGATAGCTTCGATTTTTCTTTTCACTTCTTCTTCGTAAAGAAAGGCAACTTTTAGTAACATTGTGTCAAATTGACCCGATTCTTCACCAACCTCAACCATGTCGACCATTTCTTCTGGAAAGACTTTGGTTTCTTTTAGAGGGATAGAGATAGTATTTCCTTCTTTCACTTGATCATACGTTTTTTGAATGGCCTTCTTAAATAAGGTATGAGTGGTTGCGGATTTGGCTATTTCGAAGGCTTGCAAAATAGGAACTCCGCTTTGAAGAAGGGTTCCGAGAAGACGTGAGAATTGAACAACTTCAACACTTTGTATCAAGCTTCCCCAGAAAGGTAATTTTATAGAGATTTTTTCCCAAAGCCCTTTATATCTTTTGAAGCGGAATGAAAAGCTCACAAAGGAGATAAGTACAAAGGAGAAAAGAGAAATACAAAAGAAATATTCACGTGTGAACTGGCTTACCATTAAAAGAGCTTTTGTGGCATAAGGCAGTGATACTTTTAAATCTTGAAACAACACTTGGAATTTGGGGATCACAAATAAAAGGAGTATAAAAAATATAAATATGGTTGTTGCAAAAATGAGAAAAGGGTAAAACATCGCATAGGTGACACGTTTACGAAAAAGGTAAGATCTTTCATAAAATTCAGCTAATCTTTCTAGGACGACGAGTAGCACACCCCCAGCTTCACCTGCACGGATCATGCTGACATATAGAGGTTTGAATATGGAAGGGTAGCGACTCATTGAGAGAGAAAGAGGGTCTCCGGAGGAGATATCTTTTTCTATTTCGGAAAGGATTTTTTTCATAGAGGGGAGTTGCTTGTGTTTTTTAAGGATAGACAATGAGCGCAACAACGGCAATCCGGCATCTAGGAGAGCTGCAAATTTAAAAGTGAAGGTGAAAATATCTTTATTAGAAGGAGATCGAACATGAAAAAATGAGCTTTTTTTGATATTTCGAAAAAGAGCCCCGACTTTTTCAGGCTCTTTTTGTGAGCGCATTTCGATTTTAAGGATATAAAGTTTTTCTTGCTTGATAGTTTCGAGGGCTTCTGCTTCTGAATCTGCCACAATATCGTGATTTTTTTGAAGACCATTACTGTCGATCGTTTGGATAAAATATGTTGGCATCAATTACACCTTAATCTTTTTTAAGAAAAAAATATTTAATGATAAAAGCTCAGATCTCTAAGGGATAATAAGCTCTTTTCAAACGAAAAAAAGCTTACGCGCAAGGTCCTTCTAATTAAAAGTATGAGGCAATATTTTGCAAAAATCTGAGATGAAATTGATCGAAGCTTTTATAATCGAAATGAGCTTTATGATAGCATAGAAGAGTTACCTAGACAATTTTAAACACCCTTTGGGGAGTTTTTTTACAATATGAGGTCTTTGACTAACTCACACACTTTCTTGTGTTTGTTCGATCACTTCTGATAAACTTGTTACACCATGAAAAACCTTTTTTAAGCCTTCCTCTCTTAAGAGGGTCATTCCATCTTTTTGAGCCTGTTTTTGTAAATCTTTTTCAGGGGCTTTTTCTAAAATCAGACTGTTTAGGGCAGGAGTCATGGTTAAAATTTCAAAAATCCCTGTACGTCCACGGTAGCCTGAAAAATCACAGTATTCGCAACCTTGAGGGAGGAAGACTTTCCGTAAACTCAGATCCAAACGTTGAGAGGGCAACTTTTCTAATATAGAAGAAGGTGAGGACGCCTCTTCTTTACAATAAGGACAGAGGACTCTTAAAAGTCGTTGAGCGATAATGGTTTTGATTGTTGAGGATATGAGAAAAGGCTCTATTTTCATATCAAGTAATCGAACAATAGAGCCAATGGCATTATTTGTATGCAAAGTGCTTAAAACCAAATGGCCTGTTAAAGCGGATTGAATAGCCACCGAAATGGTTTCAAAATCTCTCATCTCACCAATCATCAAAATGTCAGGATCTTGCCTTAAAAGGTGCCGGAGATATTTTGCGAAAGTTAGGTCGATTTTAGAGTGTGTGGCACTTTGAATAACCCCATCGATTTCATATTCAATAGGGTCTTCAATCGTCATGATTTTTTTCTCTGGAGTATTTAGGGTTTTTAATAAAGCATAGATAGAAGTTGTTTTTCCTGAACCTGTTGGACCCGTAGTTAGGATCAAGCCACCTTGGGAGGATAGGCTTTTTAAAATCTTTTCCTCTTGTGAGTCATTTAGCCCAAGGTCGTGGAGCGATAAGCCAACGTGTCTTTTATCTAAAACACGGATGACGATACATTCTCCATGGATGGTTGGTAAAACGGATACCCGAAGGTCTATGGACACATCGTCTATTGGGTAGAGGATTCTTCCATCCTGAGGCAACCTTGTTTCGGAAATATCCATATTAGCCATGATTTTTATTCGAGAAGTGATGGCTAAGCTTATCTCAGGAGGAACAGTTAAGGTTTCGATGAGTGAGCCATCTAGGCGAGAGCGAACCTTAAGACCTTCTGGCATAGCTTCTAAGTGAATGTCACTAGCCAGATTTTTAATAGATTCCCGTAAAATATGATCCACGAGGTCAATGATAGGTGTGTTTTCTGTATCAGTTTGAATGGTTTTTTCTAAGTTTTCCATAGATATATCTGGTGAAGAGGTTATTTTTATATCTTCTTCAGTATCATTTGGAAAGTGTTTTTTGAGACACTTGTACCATTCGGTAGGAGTTGTTAGCATAAAGTCAATATTTTTGTTTAGAAGAAAGCTTAGTTCATCAGAATACATCGTGTTCATAATGTCGCATATAACCAAAGTTAGAGATTGTTTTTCCTCTTTAAGAGGTATCGCTTTATATTTTTTGATAGTGTCGTGATCCATCAAGTCCAAAAGGCTTTTGAGGATTTCTGTGTTTCCCAAAGAAACAGAGGGAACGTCATGTTGAAAGCTAAGGGCTTCGCAAATATCTTTTTCTGTTGCATATTTAAGATCTATGAGAGCTTGACCTAAGGGGATAGATGCTCTTAAATGCTTTCGCAGGGCTTCTTTAAGCTCTTTTTGAGTAATGATACATCGGGATATAAGGATATTTCCAAGTAAAGGTCTTTTTGTCATTTTTCCATCACCTCTTGAGTTGTCATACGTTGGACTTCTGATAGTGTAGTCCAACCCAAATTGGCTTTATAAAGACCATCCTCCCACAAGCTTTTTACCCCCTTATATTGAAGGATTTGACGGAGCATGTCCGAGTTTGTTTTACTGTAGATATGTTCTTTTATTTTTTCATCGAGGATCATTATTTGAAAAAGAGCTGTCCGACCATAGTACCCTGTGTTGAGACATTTATCGCATCCCACTCCTTTATAAAGTGTTATAGGCTTCCCTTTTAATAAGATAGGTTTTGTTGTCTTAGGAGGGGTATAGATTTCTTTGCACTCAGAGCAAATACGTCTCACTAATCGTTGTGATATTACGGCTCGTAGAGAAGATGCAACCTGATAAGGAAGCGCTCCCATATCAAATAATCTTACGATAGACTCAGGAGCATCTTGTGTGTGCAAAGAGCTTAAAACAAGATGACCGGTTAAAGAGGCTTCGATAGCTATTTGAGCTGTTTTTTTATCTCTGATTTCACCAATCATAATGATATTTGGAGCTTGTCTTAAAATGGCTCTAAGAGATTTTTCAAATGTTAACCCTATATTTTTTTGCACGTTAACTTGGTTTATATTAGGGATTTGATATTCGACAGGGTCCTCTAGTGTGATGATTTTTTTATCCATGTGGTTCACTGTATTCAGCAAAGAGTAAAGGGTTGTTGTTTTTCCAGACCCGGTTTGCCCCGTCACTAGAACCAGACCATGTGATAACTTAAGAATATCTTGACAAGTTTCGCTTTGTTTATCAGATAAGCCTAAATTGTCTAGTTTTAAAAAAGACAGATGCTTATCTAAGACTCGCAAAGCCAGCGCCTCTCCGTAAATACTTGGGATAGAAGAGACCCTTAGATCAACTTCTTTGATTTCTGATTTGAAAGAAAATTGGCCATCTTGAGGTAGGCGTTTTTCGGATATATTCATATCGGCGAGCAGTTTGATTCGAGATAGGAGAGAGTCCCAGATATCCTTTCCTAAAGATGAAATTTCATACAAAATACCATCTACTCTATGGCGTAGTCGGATATTTTTCCGGAAAGGCTCTAAGTGGATATCACTTGCCCGATTTTTGATCGCTTCTGAAAGGATATGGTTCACGAGTTGATCTATGGGAGATATGGTTTCTTCTGTAGAGGTCGGTGTTTCTGAGACTAAAGACACTGTTGGTTGAGAATCTTTTTTGTTGGAAATAAAATGATGATCCAAGGCTTTTTCAATGTTTTCTTTTTGCCAAAGGACAAGCTCCACAGAATTTTTTGTGATAAAGTTCAGGGTGTCTTTTAAGTCGAGTCTTTCGGTATCAGGTGTTGCTAAAAAAATGGTTTTTTCTAACTCTCTAAGAGGAAAGACGGTATATTGATGCAAAAATTTTTTTGGGAATAATGAGAGAAGTTGGGGGTCAAATTCGATATTTAATAAATCTTGTTGTGATTCTAAAAGAGCTTTTTCTAAAGCTACTTGAGTTATAACTCCCATATCCACTAAGATATGGCCAATTTTTTTAGTTGTGACAGTTTGTTTGGATAAAGCGATCTTTAGTTGAGCTTCTGTCAAAACTCCTTTAGATATAAGAGTTTCCCCAATGAGTTTTTTCAAAGTTACCTCGTTTTTTATTTAAATATCAAAAATTTCTAGTTTAATGAGATTTCTACAAAATCCTTTTCACAGAAGTGTAGAAGGTATTCCGCAACAATCTCTTGATTGAGATCTTTACAATCTTTTTGATAAAGACCTCTTTGTATTTAGAATAGGGTTTATAAGATTATTTTGTCAACATCTTCTCAAAAAGAAATGCATGGAGAAGGTAATAGAGCCATTGTAAAACACTTCCCAGACAAACTTTTTACGGTTTTAAAAAAATGATTTCACTTTTAGAAGATCTAAATTTTAGATATTTTAAACCGGTTCAAAGTAATGAATAAGCTTTCTTATCGTTTTTTTGCTTTTTCATTTGGGCATAAATCATAGGTCTATTTTAGGATATGAACTTTTTTCAAATAGTAAACTATTGTAAAAAAATGTTTACTACAAAGAAGAGGGATACTTTATAATAATCTAATTCTTTGAGCATTGACAAAAAAACTTTTTGATACAATCTAGGGCTGATATGTCTACGAATTTACACAGAGTGAGTGTTATTATTCCAACTTTTAATCGCGAAAAAACCTTAGGTCGCGCGATTGAATCGGTTCTTGCCCAAACACATGTTCCTTTGGAATTGATTGTTGTGGATGGTGGCTCGACCGATGGGACATTTTCTCTTCTAAAAAACTATCAAAAAGACCTTAAAGTTATCCAAAGGAACTTGAGAGGTGTTAGTGAGGCTCGCAATATAGGGATCAGTCTTGCCGAAGGAGACTGGTTAGCTTTTTTAGACTCGGATGATGAGTGGAAACCTTCGAAACTTGAAAAACAATTCGCGTGGTTAGAAAAAAATCCTTCTTATAAAATCATACAGACACAAGAGGATTGGATCCGAAATGGTCGCTGGGCAAATCCTAAAAAAAAACATGCGAAAATAGGTGGGTGGATTTTTAAGGAGTCGCTAAGTTTATGCTTGGTTTCACCGTCTTCGGTGATGATACATCGAACTCTTTTTGAAAGGTTTGGAGCTTTTGATGAAGAGTTACTCGCTTGCGAAGATTATGACCTGTGGTTGAGGATTTCTTTAGAGGAGCCGATAGGTTTGCTTGATGAAAGTTTAATCGTTAAATATGGGGGACATGAAGATCAGCTTTCTAGATCTATTTGGGGCATTGATCGCTTCCGTATAAAAAGCCTGGAAAACCTTTTACAAAAGGCTAATCTTAAAGAAGATCAACGGTTATTAGTTAGAGAAAAACTTAAAGAAAAAATTGAAATTGTCCTGAAAGGTGCTCATAAAAGAGATGATCGTAAAGACTTGATAGCTTTTTATGAGAAAAAACTCAAAGATCTTTTTCCCTGAATAATATTTTTATCAACTTTTTAAATCTATAAGCTATTCTGCAACAGTCTCGATTTATCTTGAATACTCAAAAATATCGGGTATCCGAATAATTGCTGTTGCTTCAAAAGAAAGATAACAAGGAATGGCTTGGGTTTTTTAAGACTTCATTAAGGTTTATTTGTGTTGTATACTGTAGCGATGTTGAATGAGAATGAAAAAAAAATTCAAGAACTTCGAAAAGAGATCAGCCATCACGATCGTCGGTATTATGTGTACAATGATCCACAGATTTCTGATCGTGAGTATGACCGGCTTTATGCAGAGTTGGTATCTTTGGAAGAAGATTTTCCGGATCTTTTAACCGCTGATTCGCCGACTCAACGTGTTTCTGGTTCTCCATCTTCTGAGTTTGTCCAGATAAGACACTCTGTTCCTTTGCTTAGTATGGATAATACTTATTCTGAAGATGATTTAAAGAAATTTGACAAGAGAATGAGAAAGCTTTTTGCGGAGCATTTTTTGTGTCCGGTATCTTCAAAAAAAATTGATTTAGATTCTATAACCTTGGACTATATTGTAGAGCCCAAAGTGGATGGGGTTGCTGTGAGCTTGATGTACAAAAATGGGAAATTGATTCATGGTGCTACGCGAGGAGATGGGAAAGTAGGGGATGATATCACCAACAATATAAAGACGATTAGATCTGTTCCTTTATCTATTGCCAATTGGAAAAAAGAAGATGAAGGATGTCTAGATGTTCGGGGTGAAGCCTTTATGCTACGTGAAAAATTTGAAGGATTTAATACTGACAGAGAAAAAGAGGGACTTGTCGCTTTTGCTAACTCTCGAAACGCAACAGGCGGGTCTTTAAAAATTTTAGATGCCAAGGAAGTTGCGAAACGGCCTTTGGATATTATGTTTTATAACCTTGGCTTGAGTGAGGTTTCTTCTTTTGAATCCCATGAGTCATCTATGAAATGGTTGAAAAATTTGGGGTTTAAACTGGTTGAGACAAAAAGATGTCGAGGGATCAAAGAAGCGATAGAGTACTGTTTGCTTTGGGAAAGCAAAAAAAAACAGGTGCCATATGATATTGATGGGATGGTTGTTAAGCTCGATTGGCTGTTTTTTAGGGAAAAAATCGGAGCGACCAATAAAAGTCCTCGATGGCAAGTGGCTTATAAGTTTGCTGAGGAAAGGGTTGAAACAACTGTTGAAAAAATTTCTATCCAAGTTGCGAAATCTGGGAATTTGACACCTGTAGCACACTTGACCCCTGTTCAAATCAGCGGAACAACTGTTAGCCGTGTTATTTTGCATAAAATTCTTCCTAATAAAGATGAACCCATTCCCAAAATTGTTTTGCAACAAGATGTTCGGATTGGAGATACAATCAAAGTTGAAAAAGCAGGTGGAATTATTCCTAAAGTTGTTGAAGTGATTAAAGGTTCGGAAGATCAAAGGAATGCCCCTTTTGCTATGCCAAAGGAATGTCCTGTTTGTGAAGCTTTTATTGATGATAAAAATTGGGGTGTGTGTAAAAATCCAACTTGTTCCGCGAAAATAAAGGCGATACTTCTGCATTTTATCTCTAAAAAAGCGATGAATATTCAAGGATTTGGACCATCCTTGATTGATAAACTGGTTGATAATCAATTGGTAGCTTCTTTTGCGGACTTGTATGACTTAACATACGAAAGTTTGATTAACTTGCCTGGGATGGCCGACTTAGGAACAAAAAAAATTTTAAAAGGCATAGAGGATAGTAAAAATCAAGATTTGGGAAGATTCCTTTTTGGCTTAGGGGTTGCGAATACAGGGAAAGGGACATCTGACTTGATTGCTCAGCACTATGCTGATCTAGAGCATTTGCGTATTTTGGGGTGTGAAGAGCTTAAATCAAACCCTAAAAAGTTTGGAAAAAACTTAAAGGTTACGGCACAAAACTTGTCTGATTTTTTTTCTCAAGATAGTATTAAGGCACAGATACAACGGTTAAAAAAACATGGCTTAAAAGCTATTGATTCTTTAACCCCGCTCACTGAAGAACTTTCCTCTACTATCGAAAATCTTGATAAGGAAGAACCGTTTTTCTTACAAAAAAGGCTGAGTCCACCTGGTAAAAACTTTAACCCCAAGGACACTTTAGAACTGTGTTCATCGAAACTGAACTTATTAAAAATAAATTTGGTTCGAGAAGGTTTTTCTAAAAAGTCAAAAGAGAGTAAAGGTGATCGTTGTATAGAAGTAGGTGAGAACTTGATGTTAGCTTTTAAAAGTCAGGATTACAAAGATGTGCCGATCAAAGCGATCCTTACTTTTGAGTATGTCGAGCTTTTGAGCTTGGGGTTCTTGTTTTCCACTGTTTTTGAAGGTGCTAGAGATAATTTTTCTATTTTAAAAGGATTGATAAAAGAAAAGATAAATGGGGACAGTGATTCACTTAATAAGATAGTTCTTGTGTATTCGAACGCCTGTTTGATGTCGTTATTTATTTTGTTTGAATATACAGATAAACAAGATAATTTTGGACGAGTTATGTACAACTTTTCTGAAAAGGGTCTTGATCAGTTCCTTGTATGTTTTGATAATACATTAAGATTTTTTGAAGAAAAAACCTTGAAAGAAGATATTGTTCTTGAAAAAATAAAGCGAGCTAAAAGACAGGTTAGCTGTTTTGTGAAAGCTAAACCTGAGAAAAATGAAGAACCAAGGTCTCTAAAGAATTTTTTTAGGAAATCTTTCCCCGTACTCTTTTCTGTAGATAGATATGCCAATGTTTTTTTGGAAAGGAGAGATGTTTCTATCCTTGAAAGAGTAGAAACGATCCTCGATTCTTTTTATATTCACATGCAGATTTTTGCAATTTTAAGAGATGTGGATATGAATAAAATTTTAGATCAAAAAGAGCCTTTTAAAGGTAGTCAACGTTTTTTTAATGAGATAAATGAATCTAAATTTCGAGAAAGTGAGAAACAAGATCTCTCTTTGAAAGAAAATCTTGAGAAAAAAATATTACAAATTCTACATTTATATGTCAGGAAGTCGTGAAAAAATATATCACAAGTTTTTTTTTGATGGAGAGCTTTTTTAAAGAGGTTGATATCTGTTCAAGAACGGTATCTTGAACAGATTAAAAAACATGTAAAACATTCTTTTTAAGAAGGTATTTAGAGTATTTTGGAAGAAATTTATAAACTTAAGTAAAAAGTTGATTTTTAAGAAAGTTCACAAAGTTAGTGAGATACTTCACAACGGTATCGAAAGGTAAAATATGACGACACCTTTAAGAGAGCCTTTACGTTTAGCGGTAGGACTTGTCGCTTTTGCGTCTGTTATTGTTATTTTAGGAGCGATGATGCTTGCGAAAGCTATTGTCGGCCCTTTTTTGTTAGCGGCTTTTGGGTCTATCATTTTTTCATCCCCAATGTTTTGGTTACAAAAAAAGGGATGCCCTAAATGGATAGCTTTTATTGTGGTTGTGCTCGTTCTGTTTTTAGGAGGACTTGTCTTAGGAGGGCTTTTAGGGTCATCTGTTCAGAGTTTTTCTGATAATGCAACTTTTTATGAAACAGAGATCCGGCAGCATATATCTGAGGCTGATGAAATGATAGAGAAGAAACTGGCTCAATTTGGGATACAAAATCTGCAATTGAAGTTAAGTGACACCATCAATGTTGGCTTTGTCATGAAGTTCATTGTTAAAATGCTTAACACTTTGGTGAATATGTTGGCCAATGGTTTGTTGATTTTTATCATCATGATGTTCATGCTATTAGAGGCGTCAACCCTTCCTCGTAAGATACAAAAAATAACAGAGTCGAAAGAGAATGGGCTTATCCCTTATCAAAAGTTTTTACAAGATATTAGGTACTACATGAATATCAAGCTAATCATAAGTCTTATAACAGGCTTGTGTGTTTATATTTTTGTTTGTTGTATGCGTTTAGAGTATGCATTATTATGGGCGTTGCTCGCTTTTATTTTGAACTTCGTCCCAAATATAGGTTCGTTGATTGCCATGGTTCCTCCTGCTGTTTTGAGCTTTATAGAGAATGGTTATAAACAAGCTTTGATCATCCTCTTAGGTTATGTTGTTATAAACTTTGTTATGGGGAACATGATTGAGCCACGTTGGATGGGGAAAGGTTTGGGGCTTTCTACAATGGTCGTTTTTGTTTCTTTGATTTTCTGGGGGTGGATTCTGGGTCCAATAGGTATGCTTTTGGCTGTTCCTCTTATGGTGATGTTCAAAGCGGCTCTAGAGACAAACGAAACAACCCGATGGATTTCCATTATTCTCGGTGAATAAAATAAAAAAAATTTTTATTTCTTTTTCTTTTTAGGTGTTCCGCCAGAACTTCCAGACTTTCCTCCAGACTTTCCTCCAGAAGCGCCAGATGAGCCTCCAGACTTTCCTCCAGACTTTCCTCCAGAAGCTCCAGATGAGCCTCCAGACTTTCCTCCAGAAGCTCCAGACTTTCCTCCAGACTTTCCTCCAGAAGCTCCAGATGAGCCTCCAGACTTTCCTCCAGAAGCGCCAGATGAGCCTCCAGACTTTCCTCCAGAAGCGCCAGATGAGCCTCCAGAATTTCCTCCAGAAGCGCCAGATGAGCCTCCAGAATTTCCTCCAGAAGCGCCAGATGAGCCGCCAGGCTTTCCTCCAGAAGCGCCAGATGAGCCTCCAGAATTTCCTCCAGAACCTCCAGATGACGCTCCAGAATTTCCTCCAGGCTTTCCTCCAGAAGCTCCAGATGAGCCTCCAGAATTTCCTCCAGAACTTCCAGATGAGCCTCCAGAACCTCCAGATGAGGCTTCAGACTTTCCTCCAGTTGACTTTTCTTTTTTTGATTCTTTTTCTTTTTTTGATTCTTTTTTTTTATAAAGAACAGCGAGCGCCTGTAAAGGGTTGTTGATTTTTGTACTTTTTTCGTTTTTAGGCTGGGAGCCTCCTCCATGTTTAATACTTGATCCACCTGTCTTGGCAGTAGTGGAATGTTTATTTACTTTTTTTAATACTACATATGGAAAGGCTTCGAGGGGTAGGATTTTTTGGGTTTTTTTACCCTTTTTTTTATCCTTTTTTTTATCCTTTTTTTTATTAGGGCTTTGTTTGGGTGCCAAAAGGGAAGCTTGAGAAAGGGATTCATTTGAATCCGTAGATGAGAAATCTTCTTGGAAAGCATCCTGTGCTGATTGATCTTGGTAAGAAGCTATAGTTGAAGAATTATAATTATCAGTTAAGGCTATTTTTTTTGAATATATAGAGTATAGATTTGTCCAACTGGGTTCAACGTCACTATCTTCATCGGAAATTGTCGATGATAAACAGCTGCGACTATTTTCATCAGAGTCGAAATATAATAAGGATCTTTTATCATTTTTTTTGTATTTTTTATTAACAACCTCGGTGTTGTCACTTCTTTCTTCGTCATCAATCTCGGTGTTGTCACTTCCTTCTTCGTCATCAACCTCGGTGTTGTCACTTCCTTCTTCGTCATCAACCTCGCTGCTGTCAGATTGGAAGTTGCGATAGATGACTAACGTTTCATTTGGGCTCTCCTTTACCGTGCATAATTGAAAGAGTGAGAAGAAAATAGGCACACAAAGTACCACGCATATTCCTATAAAGGTGATATGCAATACTATGTTTACTTTAGGAAAGAATACAGCCGTAAGAACTATCATAGTAAATTCTAAAGCTAGGGAGACGATTATGCAAAGTATATAAAAGAGCGTAGAGGTCAGAGTTTCTGTATGTCTTGGGATTTCTCTTTCATCATCATCAGCTTCGGAGGCAGGCGAGCCTTCCATTATAAAAGTAATAGGTTTCTTTTTAGGCTTCAGGGGACGCGTTAAGTTAGGTGAATATTCGTTAGGGATGAGAGGGGAATCATCAGAAAGTCTATTGATAAGGTTTTTTTTCTTCATATTTTTTAATCCAAGAAATATGAGTGTGGGGACTGCAAGTATAGTTATAACGGTCATAGTAATCGTTAGTGCTCCAGGGAGGGGGAGGTTATGTCGAAAAAAGTTAGCAGCAAGAACTATTACAACTGTTGTGGGGATGGCGCATATGATGCTGATGATTGCTGCAAGGACTTTCTTAAAGGCAGGAGGTGGGTTATCGATGTCATTGTTTCTTAGAAGTTTGAAAGATATAAATATAATAGATGAAGCAGTAAATGCGACAGTTAAAGGAGTTATTATAATGCTTTCTAGCCTTTGCTCCTTTATAAAGAAATAATAAGTTAGAGCTATCATAACTATAGATATAATTGTTATAGCAATGCTTTGGTATAAATAGATATAATTATTTTTATATCGAGTCATTGTCTTGTCTTGATAGTTGTGAAGGTCTTTATCTTTTTTTCCTAAAAAGCGATGAAAATATTTAATAGAAAGGATGGACATAGGAAGGCCTAGTAGGGTTGAGGCAATAGTTCCTATAGTAGGAAGCATCCAGCTGAAAGATGCCTTTTGATAATGGGCAATGGTCATTAGTGTTACGGTAAATATTAAAAGAGTAAAACAAGATGTAGCAATTATAGTCATAAAGATGGCGGCGTAAGGAATCTCTTTACGAAGAAAATTCCACAGTTTTTGAGCTTTACTCTTGTTTTTTGTCTCAGGAATAGATTCAAGGGTCTTGAGAGAGTCAGATTTAGCGGGAGGATTACTTTTAAGTTTAGATACAGTAGATACAAGTTGAAAAGTGTTGTTATCTGAGGTGGCAGATTGGGAAGAGATTCCTTTTTGGGGGGAGAGAGAAACTAGAGAGGGAATGTAAATAGCATTTATTAAAAATATCTGTATAAGTGTAATTAGATATATTTTTTTTAATTTAGACAATGGTCAATTCCTTTATATTTAAAAATTAAAAATATTTTAATTTAAGAAGCATATATATTGCTTAATAATGTAAAATTTATCTCAAAAATATGAAGTTTTTATTTAGAGAGATTTTTTAAATAATAGGACTTATGGCTTTTGCCTTCTGCGATTGTTGCAAAATACAGGATATGCTTTATTTTAAGAAAATTTATAATAGTTTGTTCTTTTAAAAAATTTTATATTCTCAATAGATATGGGCTTTTTTCGAAATAACACAATTTTTTAAAAGAACAGCAAGAAAGCTTATGTGGTATTTTGTAAGGATCTCCTTAAATATTCAAAAAACAAACTCTTGTAAAAATTACTTCTAATAAATCGAATGAAATTTTGTATAAATACTTTTTCGAATTAAAAAACTAAAACTATCAATGAGAGTTTTTTGGAATACGGAGGTCTCTCTATTAAATATAAGTTTTAACTTTTAAGTGTAGGGGCTAATTTTAGCATACATTTTATTTACTTTGTATATAAAAATTTTGTTTATTTGAAAAATTTAATTTGTAGGTGCTAAATAAATATTCACAGACAAATCATAGCATCTCCATAACTATAAAAGCGGTAGCGTTCAAAAACCGCTTCTTTATAAATGGACTTGATTTCCTCGTGTCCAGTTAAAGCACTCACGAGAAATAACAGGCTACTTTGAGGTAAGTGGAAGTTTGTTATTAAGCTATCTATAACTTTATAAGTGTATGGAGGTCGAATATAAAGGTTTGTCCATCCTTTCGTAGAGGCCCAAGGGGTTTCCAAAGATTCGAGGACCCTAGTTGTTGTTGTTCCTACGCTAATAACTCTTTTTTTCTTTTTCTTTGTTGCTTTTAAAAGGTTAATAGTTTCGTTGGAGATTTCAAAATACTCTTGATCGACATGGTGGCTTCTAATATCATCGCAAGTCACTTTTTTGAAGGTTCCTGGTCCTACATGTAATGTTATGTGAGCAACATTGACTCCTTTTTGTTTTAGTTTAGAGAAAAGGTTGTCTGTGAAATGTAATCCAGCAGTAGGTGCTGCAACGGCACCTTCTTTGGATGCGAAAATGGTTTGATAGCGAGTTGCATCTTCTTCATTGAGTTCTCTTTTGATATAGGGAGGCAAGGGAATATTTCCTAGGTTTCTTAAATTCTCTTCTAGGTTTTCACCATGAAAGCTAATATGTCTATAGCCGTGGGGTAGTTCTTTTATGATTTCTCCTTGGATATCACTTGATAATTTTAATGAGTGTCCTTTTTTGATCTTTTTTGATGAACTCACCATGCATAACCATGTTTGAGCGATTATAGGTCGTATCAAAAAAATTTCAATCTTCCCTCCTGTTGTTTTCCAAGCATAAAGACGAGCAGGGATGACTTTTGTGTCGTTTAAAACAAGGAGATCTTCTGCATCAAGATATTTATATAAGCCAGAAAAGGTGTCGTGCTCTATTTCTTTTGTTTTGGAGTGATAGATCAAAAGCCTTGATTGATCTCGATCTTTCATAGGATGTTGAGCGATTAGTTCTTCTGGCAAGTCAAATGAATAGTCTTGTAAGTTATAGGATAAAGTCATGATGAGAGCCTTTTTGAGATATGGTCAACATGTGTTTGAGGATAGTAATATTCTAGAATATCGGAAGCGGAAAAACGACTATCTTGAGACATCTTTTTTGCACCCCACTGGCAAAGCCCTACACCATGCCCCCAACCCGATCCTGTAAAAATAAAAGATTTGCCTTTTTTTCTAACGTTAAAGAGTGTGCTTTTTAATAGATTTGGTCCTACTTTTAATCGAAAAGTGTTTCCAGAGAGAGACAAATCTTTGCCATTGCTGTAAGTCACTTTCACCCAGAGAGCACGTCCGGAAGGTGATCTTTCTAGGATTTTTATATTTTTAATGCGTTTGTTTTGAGCTCCAAGAGAAAGCAATTTTTTGAACAAACTTTTTTGGATAAACTTATTCGATAAGGTTTTTTTCCATGACCTATCGGGGGATGCATCGCAATAGCCACATTCCTTTCCGGTTAAAGGGATCATTTTTGTTGACCAAATATTATGTGAGCTTTCGGTTTTTCCGCCACAAGATGAGTGATAAAAAGTAGAGAAAAGTTTGTTTTGAAACAGTAAAACTTGTCCTTTTGTTTGTTCTACAGCACGACTGACCTTAGGGTTTTCAGAAGATTTTCCAGTATAAACTTGTGAATGAATTGAATCTAATAAGTCGAAATCATCATTTTTATTGTTATTCATTGCGTTATAAGCATACGAACGAGAGATAATAGCTTGCACATGTAATAATTTTTCAGGCCAAAAATATGGAGATTCTCGTGCAACGACAGATTTAAGGTAATCTTCTGTGTCAACATGGTTGATGATACGGATCATATTTGAGGTAGGGTTGAGAGTGATTTCGAATTCTCCACGGTACCGTAACCCATTTATAGAAATAGAAGATCTATGTTTAACATCAATGAGCAAACCGTTTTTAAATGTTTTTTGAAATCCGTTTAGTTTTAAACCAGAGGAGTTTTGATTTATGTGAACCTTTGTGTTTGGCAAGTAATTTCCTTTAAGAAAAACAGATCGATCCTTTATATCAGAGATCTTGAAAGGACTTGTGACTGACAAATGAAAGGAGGGAGATTCAGACAGAAGAACTTTGATTGTCTTGGCTGATATGGGATGGATGAAAGTGAAAAAAAAGAGGATACTAGGTAATAAAATCTTTAGATAGATAAAAAACTTTTTAATCTCACTGTGTGCGTAATTGTCTTTCAGCATTGACTTCTCCACGATTGATAAGTTTCAAGGATTTTTGACATTTTTTGACAAATTGAGGTGAAACATAAGGGGAATTTTTTAGTAAACGCAAAAGTTGGATAACCATGCGAAAATTCCTCACGACTTCTCCTTCTTCGATAGGTGTCTTTGTTTCAAGGTCAAGAAAAGTCGAGCCATTTGACCAAGCTTCTATGGCTTCGGCTAAATGAAAATACCCTTGTCGAGTTAGAGGCGAAATTTCTTTGCGTTGCTCTTCTCTAAGAACGTAACGGTTAAGTTTTCGGATAAGTTTATGAGACTCTTTGAAAGAAGCTTTTAAGGGTGGGGAGATGTCTCTTTTCCGTGGTTCATAGATCAACGCGGATAAAATCATATTAAGTGAAACCTCATCTAGATCTTCTAAGATGTTTTTTGAAAAAAGTTCTCCTAACATTAGTTCATATCCGTACATTTGAGAAGAAAACTTTCCTTTAACTGTGAGTCTTTTCTTTTCAATATGTCCAAGTTTTTCTAAAATAGCGACTTTGTTTCTTAGGTCGCGTTGAGCATTTTTTTGTCTCTTTTTGTTTGATTGGTAACAGTGGAAAGATGAGACATAGATATCGTAAAGTTTTTCGCCAAATTTGTCATACAAGTGTAAAAGTGTTGCGTAAGAGCTGTTGAATTGACTTTTGATGGGTTCGTAATTCCCATTAATGATTTTTTGAATGGAGGCGTATCTTATGCGACGAGGATTGACTCTGGCATAAACATGTCCTTCTTTGTCCAATCCTCTGCGACCTGCTCGGCCGGCTATTTGATAATAGTCACGTGTGCGCAAGTCGTCGAATCCGATCCCATAAAACTTCCTAAGGTCATCGAAAACAACAGCTTTGGCTGGCATGTTAATGCCTAATGCAAAGGTTTCGGTTGTGAAAATCATTTTGATCAGGCGGGAAGCGAAAAGCTGTTCTACAATCTCCTTTAAGCTGGGGAGCATTCCAGCGTGGTGATAGGCGATTCCATTTAAAACAAAAGGTTCTAATTTTTTCACAGAAGGTTCGTTACTAACTTCATATTTTTCTACAAGATCAAAAAAAAGATTTTTAAGTGCTTCTTTTTCCGAAGAATTAACGAGTTTTAAATGATAGCACTGTTGAGCTAGGGCTTCGGTTAACTTTCGTGCAAATACAAAGTAAATCAAGGGTAAGTGATTGTCTTTAACGACTTTATCAAGAATATTTCTAGTTTGAAGTTCCTTATTATTGTTTTTTTGAAGTCGATGAAAAAATTCATGATGAGCTTTTTTAAGTTTTTTCCAAGAAGGACCTATATAGGGGCCACATTGAAAATAAGTGCTCAAAGGTACAGGCCTGTGAGTTTCAACAACTCGGTCGATGGAGTGACTATGAATACTTTTTAGCCATTGAACAAACTCATCTAAATTTGGGATGGTGGCACTTAGACAAAGCATTCGCATGTGCTCAGGAAAAAACATAAGAGACTCTTCCCACACAGTGCCTCTCTCTATATCATCGATATAATGTATTTCGTCAAAAATAGCCCACTTTTGTGAGTTGAAACGCGCGTGATTGTCAAACAGAGCATTTCTAAAAATTTCTGTAGTCATAACCAGGATAGGTGCGGAAGGGTTTAAAGAAATATCGCCTGTTACTATCCCAACATTCGAAGACCCATAAGACTTACAGAAATCACGATATTTTTGATTGCTCAGAGCTTTAATAGGAGAAGTGTATATTGCTCCTAAGCTTTCTTTCATGGACTGTTCTATAGCATATTCGGCAATAACTGTTTTTCCTGCTCCGGTAGGTGCCGAAATAACTAAGGAGTGGTTTTGATCAATGCAGTCCATCGATCTTTTTTGAAAATCATCGTACTCAAAGGTATGCATAGGTATCATTTCTATTTGAAATATAAAAAACATGAAATTTCTGATAAAAACCAGTCTGTAAGATTCATAGTTATATGAGAAGGTTTTTGCAGAAGCAAATTCTATTGTACACCAAAAAATAAAAGGGAATCAAAGTGTTTAGAGATGGGCGGAGATTATTTTGAACTAACTTATATGTATTGAGATGATTTAGCTTGAGATTATGCAGATACTCGCTTAAATGTGGTATTATTATTTTTATAATATAAAGAGATGAGAGAGATAGTGATCTACTTTATGCGTTTTATTATGATATTTATTTATGATGCTTTGATTCGAAGCTATTAAAGTGCTTGATTGAAAGGTTTATTTAGGATATGACCCACCGTAACTTAGAAACACAGATAGGCACAAGAAATGCTTTCCCTGTGGATGGTGATCCTGGTGACCCATGTCTTGTTGTCATAGTTGGTCCCAATATAGGAGAGGTTTTTTCTTTATCTAAAAACTCGGTGATTATAGGCAGGGATGAAGCTGCTGATATTATATGTGACGATATCTTAGTTTCTAGGAAACATATTAACCTTTTGAAGGGCGAAGATGGCTACTGGACAATGATTGATTGTCAAAGCACAAATGGCTCTTACTTGAACTTTCAGAGAGTTGATCAAAGTGTTTTACGTAGTGGAGACAAAATAAGCGTTGGGAAAGTCATTTTTAAATTTTTAGATAGAGATATTGTTGAGACAAATTTTCATGATGAACTGTATAGCCTGTCAACAATCGATGGGCTTACACAGATTTATAGGAGGTCTCGCTTCGAAGAGATCCTTGAGAAAACTATTCAAAGTGAGCGCTTAAATCCTGAACCTACTGTTCTATGTATGATTGATATTGATTTTTTTAAGAAAATCAATGATAACTATGGGCATCAAGCTGGTGATTATGTATTGAGAGTTCTTACCTATGTTATTAAGCAGGTTATTCGTCGTGAAGATGTTTTGGCTCGATACGGGGGGGAAGAGTTCTGTTTGCTTTTATTAAATACAAGTTTGGAAGAGGGCTCTTTTGTTGCTGAAAAAGTAAGATATGCTATTGAGTCAAATGTTTTTGAATTTGAAGGGCAAAAAATCGATGTCACAGTTAGTATTGGTGTTGCTGTTTTTTCTGAAGAGCTAGATTCTATTTCTCAGTTTATTTCTAAAGCAGACGAAAAACTTTATGAAGCTAAAAGATCAGGCCGAAACTGTGTCATTTTTTGACCATATTTTTTAAGAGTGAAACTTTAAAAAATTCTTGAATTTTCTTTATTATTATGAGAACGAGATATCAAATCCTTTTGAATGGTTTACTTTATTTTACACTTGCACTTTCTTTTCTTCAGTGGAGGTCTTTATCTAAAACTTATGACTTGTTTGATTGGCAAGAGAAAGATTTTGCGAGTTGGCAAAAGTTAGAACGGATACGCCCTAATGTTTATTCTCTAAAAACGGTGAGTCAAGAAGATTTGCTAAATTTGCCTAGTGTTGGACCAACGCTTGCTGAAAGGATTGTTATTTATCAAAAGAAACATGGCTTTGCCTCAAAAAAGGATTTGCTTAAGGTTAAGGGTATTGGCGCTAAAACTTATCAAAAAATAGAGCGCTTTTTTGAGTAATTATCTTTAAAAGTATCTCAGCGACTTAATGGGGCGCGAAAAGATCTCGAGGGTGAAAAGCTTTTTCGAACTATTTTTATCTTTTTATCATTTCAAGCCGAGAAGACCTCTTCCTTTAGGTTGAGGATGAGAGGCTTTTTCACAGATATTAAAAATGTGGAGAGCTTTGGTTTTTAATATATTTTTTAATTTTCCATAGAGCCTATGTTAAAGTGTGTGAATGAAAAAAGTTAAGAGTTTTAAATTTAAATTAAAATTAAAAAGTAAAGAACAAGAAATTACTTTGAAGAAAAATCTTGGTTGTAATCGTTTTGTTTGGAACAAAGCTCTTGCTATTCAAAAGGAAAGACTGGAGAACAAGCAAAAGCTTTTGAGCTGGTACGAACTTGACTGGTGGAAAAATAATTTTTGGAAGAAAAGCGAAGAATATGATTTCTTAAAAGAGGTTTCGTCGCAACCACTTAATCAAACGTTGAAAATGTTAGATAGAGCTATTTGGGATTGTTTGACGAAAAAAGTCAAAGGACGGGGATTCCCTAGATTCAAACATAAAAAATCAGACTCAGGATTTAGATACCCTGTAGGTGTCAAAATAAAAAACAAACAAGTATTTCTTCCTAAAATAGGCTGGGTGCATTTTTTCAAGAGCCAAGAAGTAATAGGTACTCCCAAAAATGCCACTGTGACTTATTATGCAGGTGATTGGTTCGTTTCTATTCAGACGGAGATTGAG
>MDLB01000101.1 GCA_001730085.1 PVC group bacterium (ex Bugula neritina AB1) | reverse complement strand
GATAGTCTTTTTTAAGCAATAAATTTATGAAAAATTAGATCTAGCCTATTTCTTTTGAAATTGAAGTGGTTGTGCAGAGGTCTTATAAAAGCTTTTGTTAAAGTTAAACCTACGGCAAATTATAAAAATAATTAATAAAAATAAAAAATTAAGAAAAATTTAACAAAAAAATAACTTTAAATTCATTGAAAATTATTTTATAATGATTTATATGTTTGTATTTTTTTATGGTTAATTTTTTTATGATCAAAAAGGAGATTTATACTAGTATGAGGCTACCTTTATTTTTTCGACTAACGATCACTTTCTTTATTTTCATGACCTCAGGGCTCGTTTTTTCTAAAGAGAACGTAGATGTTCTCTCTACGAATAGTCCTTTTATTTCTAAGGATTTTAATCCTGAGATTGGACGTTCAAATGGATTTAAGATTGTTACTAGGCAACAAGAATTAAAAGACTTTTTAACTGTAACGTTTACTGATGATGAAAAAGTCAATATAAAGTTAGAAGATATAAGGAAATGTCTTAAAGATACTCTTGGAATGGACGAGGTGATAGTTGAGAAAAGTTCTTCTAACGAGCAGGAATATTTTTATCAGAAAAACATTTTTGGGGCTAGTAGTCGAGTTTGTAAGGTCCGTGTGACATCAGATCAAAAAGTTATATTTACTGCCTTTAATAAATTTGATGCCTATTTCTTTGGAGGAATGTTTGCGAGAAAGTTCGAAAAATATTCTATTTATAAAGAATTTTCTCATACAGAAATCGAAAGCAATCGATTGGCAGATCCTTCAATTTATGATGGTTTTGAACCTGCAGGAGATTATATTCCAGATCACAATGCTGAAGAAACCTCTGAGTTATTAAAAGAAGGGAAAAGGGATCTTAAAAATAAAGAAAACTACACCTTGCTTAGAGAAAGGCAAGGTGACACAGGTTTTAAAGAAGTTTTGATTGCCAAAAGAGCCTATCAGATAGCTTGTGGAGGTCTAGGTACAAGAATGAAAAGTAAAGACCCCAAAGCAGTTATGCCAGTATACGAAGATTTTAATCCAAAATCAAAAGGTATAAAGAATATTTCTTTATTGGAAATCCACTTGATGCATATCATGGAGGAGGAAGCTCGCTTAACCACGCTTATGGGGACAAAAGTTAAAATTCCCGTTATATTGATGGCAAGCTATGTTACAGATATACAAATAATGGAAACTTTAAATAAGATAAAAAATAAAAATCCAGGAGCGGACTTTAGCTACATTTTTATTTATAGCCAATCTTTATCACGTAGAAAATTTTTAGAAATCGATGAATTAAAGAAGATTGTTGACAAAAAGAAAGACACTCTATCAGATAATTATCTATATAACTATATTATATTTAATAATCTAATTGGAAGTAGTTTAGGAGGTAATATTCCAGAGATTTTTCAAGATATAGCATACAATCCTTCTGGACATGCCGATAGCGCTCTTGCAGCTGATAAGCAGGACGTTTTTCAAGAATTAAAAAATATAGGGGTTCAACAGATACACTTCCTGAATGTTCATCATGTGAATGGGTCAACTCCTTATACCTCTATGAGGTTGGATCCACTAATGAAGAGGCAAAGTTTGAGTTTAGCTTTTGAAACCTTTAACGACGAGAAGGACCCGACAGGGAGTAACATAGTTGCTCAAGTAAATCCAGAAAGTGGTGCCGTTTCGTTTGAGGTAGTTGACGACCCTCTTGTAGATACTTATACACGCATGCATCAGGACAAGCATCCCGACAAGGTCAAGGATTTTAAGGCAATAATTGCAAAGAGCAAATCGGAAGCTAATATCAACTTGGCGAGCTACCTTGTTTCTATTGCGGCTTTGGAAAAAGAAGCTTTAAAAAATCCAGGAAATAGAGTTCTCATGGAAGACTTTAAAGTTTGTCCCCTTGATAAGGACAAGATTTCTAAGATTTTGCGAGATAAATATCCTGACAAAGCAGAAGACTTGATAAAAAATTTGGGTAGAATGAAATGGCAATTAGCTGTTAAACAGTATGAAGGGCAAATTCAGGGGCTACTCGGTGAAGTCTCTTCGGGAAATATTTTAAAAACTCCTAAAGCAAAAACATCGGAAGTAAAAGACGCTACCCATCCTGCGCAAGTAATGGAAAGAGCTACCCGTTCCATTATTCATTTGCTCACAGAAGATATTTTTGAAAGTGGCTTTTTAAAACAATATAAGGAAGCTTTAGGTCCAGATCAAGAGAATGCTATAAAGCAGGATATTATAGCTTTTTCAGAGTTTTTATATCGACTTCAGGATATATTAACACAATCAGATCTTAATGAATCGCTAGATGAAGCATTATGTATTTATCTAGATACAGATGACTGCAGCTTCTTTAGTATTGATCATGAGACTAAAAAGATTTCTTGCAACAAAGTCCCAACAAGGATTTTGGCTTTGCTTTTTGTTTCTCAGTTTTTTAAGCAGAGCGAATTTTATAAAGAAGGCAAGCTTCAGTTCTTATTATCTGCAGAATATTTTGATTCACAGGCTGATATTGCTTTTAAAGATGCACTCCAGTCATTTTTGCCAGAAGGGTTTCTTTGGGAAAATATCGAAATAAAAAGTCTAGAAAAAGTCGATAGGGATATAAAAGAACCTTTTAATCTAAATGAATTACCTGAAGAGATGGAAAATGAATTACCTGAAGAGATGGAAAATAATGAATTAGAAGAGATGGAAAATATCGAAATAAAAAGTCTAGAAAAAGTCGATAGGGATATAGAAGAACCTTTTAATCTAAATGAATTACCTGAAGAGATGCATAATTACTTGATGGCTTTAAAGAATAGAGTACGCTATGAAGACTCTTTTTCCGAGCAAGCTGCCAAGACGTCAGGAGTGCCTTTATTCACTTTTAGTAATGACGAATTAAAGTCCCTTTTTGCTAAAAAATCTTCATTTGAGAGTCAGGGAATGACTCAAATCCTAAAAGAAAGATCTTTTAAAGCTGTGCCTCTTAAGACGAATCATCAAGATGGTACGAATGGATATAGATGTCGTCTTCCGCAGACAATTTTAAAAAAATACTTTAAAGAAGATATTGATCAAAACGTGCTTTACGATAAAGCCTCAGAGGAGATGGTTTATTTTCAGGCAAAGGCTTTCGCTGCATCGATTAAGCTAGCCAAGGAAATAGAGGGAAAAAAATCGGAATATGTGGCTGATGAATCGCGTGATTTTATCACAAACGTCTATGTCTCATGGGACGGAAGGCATCAATCTGAAAATTATGCGAAAATTTTTGTATTGGTTTTAAGAAATGAGTTGAACAGTTTAGGTGTTGAAGTGACTCTTTTATCTAGAGCACCAACACCGATGTTGGGATTTTTGGAAAGAGACGGTGTTCCGTCCGCTACAGCTAATTTTAGTGCGAGTCATAATGATCCTAGAGATATAGGTTTAAAAATCCATGTGTCAGAACCTCTTAATGCTTCCGCGAATATTCCAGAAGGAGAGGAGTCATGGGACAAATATATTCCGAAGTTCATCGATAATGCTTATCAAAAAGAAAGAAGAGAGTACCTATCCAATCCTCGAGAGGGATGGGAAAAATTGGAGGCTTCAGAAAGGTATGATACCGCAAAGAAAGATAAAAATGTTCATGATCAAGCAATGAATAAATATCACGAACATCTTAAAGCAAAATGGAAAGCATGGTTTTTAGCCAGGCAAAAAGGTAAGGAAGGTAATGAAAGACAGAAATTAAAAGTTTTCGTTAATGCGATGAATGGACAAGGTTTTGAAATATTTGAAAAGATTGCAAAAGAAGACAAAGAAGAGATGGGACTTCCAATCACCTTGTTCAATACCGAATTAGACTCTTCTTTTAAAGGAGCTGAGCCTAACCCTACGCTTGCTCGTCTCAAGAATGATTTTAACATGTACTGTAAAGAGAAAGACTTGCTACCTGAAGATGAATTGGAAGAAGGTACTCTTGTTGTAGGTGTTGATGCTGATGCGGATCGTACAGCTGTTACACAAGCTACTGTAAAGGGAGAAGAAAACCCCGAGCTGGTATTAATTGAAACTCACCGACTTGTTCTATTGATTTTGGATAACTTGTTGCAAGAACTTCTTAAGCGTAATGATAAGTCTGAAAAAATTCAAATTGTTGTCGCTTCGACTTGGGTGACACTTACAGCTGAGATTTGGGCCTACTTTCGCATGTATCAAAAACAGATGAAGGAGGCGAATGTATTTATACATATCGACGATTACAACGTAGTTGGTTTTGGTAACTTGAAACATAATTTTCGAACCCTTAATGATGATGCAGAAGTTGACAAGAAATATGTAGTTGCTTTTGAAGAGAGTGGTGGTATACAGTTTGAGGCTATGGAGAAAGGTCAAAAAGCTACCAATACAGACAAAGATGGACCTTTGGCAGTGACTGCTATAGAAGTTCTTGCTCAGAAACTTTTAAGAGAAGAAAACTTAACATTGCGAGAAAAACTTGACCAAATCTTTGAAAAAATAAAAGAGAATCAAGGTTCTTTGCCTCAGAGTTTTCCTGTGGTAAAAATTCCTCAAAATGATCTACAACAAAACTTGAGCGGAGAACAACACAAAGCCATTTTTGAAGCTGTTGCGGATGAAGAATCTTCTGAAAATGCATGTTTCAAGGATTTTTTAGGTGCGGCTTTACCTGGTTTTAAGCTTAAAAATCTAAATAAAGGGCCTGGAGGAGAAAAAGGCTTTCGCTTTTCTTTAGAAGCTGATAATCTTTTTTTTCCAAGTGTGGAACTTATTGTACGTAAATCTGGAACAGAAGCGGTTTATCGTTCATCTATTGTTTTTGAATGCGAAGAATCAGCAGCTACAAAAGATGAGTTAGCTAAGATTAGAGCGTTTTTCAATGAGACACTTCCTGAATATGTTAAGAAGGCTTTTTTACCAAGTGAAGATTTTGAAACATTTAAAGAAAGTGATTTTAATACTTTTTTAGAAAGAGTTAGAGCGTCAGCCTAGTTTAATCGCTTAGAAAAAAGTATTTTTTAGCTCCCATAGTCCTTGTAATAAAGGTCTATGGGAGCTTTTTTATTTTTGAAGCTTTTTTATAGTTCTTGTAATGAAATTTATAGGGAGTTGCACGTGATTAAAAATGGTGTATATTATCCTCTAAAGATTAAAGCAGACCAGATATAAAGAGTTCAGCCCATTAACAGAAACAACATTGATAGGTTTTTGATATTTCACAATGCCTTTAATGCGTTGCTGAAATAAAACTATCAAAAAGAGGATGTGTTTTGATGGGCTTTGATTGGAATTCAGGGTGAAATTGAACCCCAATGAACCAAGGATGGTCAGGGATTTCTATGATCTCGACCAAGTTATTCAAACTGTTTATACCGGCAATTCTTAATCCGCTTTCTTTGAGTTGAGGCAGATAATCATTATTAACCTCGTAACGATGACGATGTCTTTCATTGATCACACTTTCTTGATAAATTTTGTAAGAAAGACTCTTAGGGTCCAAGTCACAAGAGTAGGAACCTAAGCGCATCGTTTTGCCCATTTGGGTGACCGTGTGTTGTTTGGGCATGAGGGTAATAATAGGGTGAGACGTTTGAGGGTCGACCTCGACACTGTTAGCCATTTCGAGCCCGCAAACATTTCTTGCGAATTCAATTGTTGCACATTGCATACCTAGGCAGATACCTAGAAAAGGCAAAGCGTTTTCTCTGGCGTATTGAATAGCTGTGATTTTTCCTTCGATACCTCTATTCCCAAATCCTCCGGGAACAAGTAAGCCTTGAACAGAGGATAGGATTTCAGAAACATTTGAGGAAGTCACGGTTTCGGAATCAATACGAACGATCTCTATTTTTGTTCTATTTGAAAACCCTGCATGGACGATAGATTCATAGATAGATTTATAGGCATCTTGTAAGTCAATATATTTACCTAAGACAGCGATTTTAGAATAGTGTTCAGGGCTTTTGATTATTTCAAAAAGATTTTGCCATTTTTTCTCAAGAGGGAGATTCCGTGTTTTAGAAGTGATATCGAATTTCTTTAAAATGATTTGGTCTAGTTTTTCTTTCTTTAAAAATAAAGGTAATTCATAAATAGAGTGGGGAACGTCGATTTCTTCGATCACAGAGTCGTGATCCACATTACAAAAAAGAGATATTTTGTTCTTGATCTCTTCGGTGAGATTTTTTTCTGTACGACAAACGATAATATCTGGTTGGATACCTATGCCACGAAGCTTTTCGACACTGTGTTGAGTGGGTTTTGTTTTTAACTCTTCTGCGGCTTTTATATAAGGGATGAGTGTTACATGCATATGTAAAGAGTTTTTCGGTCCCAAGGTATTGCGTAACTGTCTAATAGATTCTAAAAAAGGTAAGCCTTCGATATCTCCGACAGTTCCTCCTATTTCTACGATCACAAAGTCGAGAGAAGAGTCTGCTTCGAAAGAACGGATGCGTCTATTGATTTCATTGGTGATGTGAGGGATAACTTGAACCGTTGCTCCTAAAAAATCACCGCGACGCTCCTGAGATAAAACAGTATTGTAGATACTCCCTGCGGTTATATTGTTTGTTTGAGATAGTGGTTCAGAGGTGAATCTTTCGTAATGCCCTAAATCGAGGTCAGTTTCAGCTCCATCGGTTGTCACATAAACTTCACCATGTTGAAAGGGGCTCATTGTTCCTGGATCGATATTGAGATAAGGGTCGGCTTTAAGGATAGCGACCTTGAAGCCATCGAGTTCCAATAAGTGACCAACACTTGCTGCGGTTAATCCTTTTCCAAGAGATGAAACAACACCTCCGGTGATAAATATGTATTTAGTCATGGAGGCGATTCCTCTCTTTCAAAATTTTTTTGGCTAAAGCAAAGTCTTCGGATGTATCTACTCCTAAAGAGTCTTTTTCACAAAGGTTAACATGAATTTTTATCCCGTTTTCTAAAGCGCGTAATTGTTCAAGGCCTTCGGTTTTTTCTAAAAAGGAGGGTTTGTGTGACACAAACTTCAGTAAAAGATCTTTAGGATAAACATAGACACCGATATGTTTAAGGTATGTTGTAGAAAATTCCTTATGGCGATGAAAAGGGATCAAAGAGCGAGAAAACAAAAGAGCTTTTCCATCAGCATCTAAAACCACTTTCACATTATTGGGACATGAAGCCTCTTTATGAGAAACAGGATGTGCCAAGGTGACGATAGAGGTCTTAAGATCGATGCAGGTTTGTATGGATGAAGATAGGTCATCTAAAGATAAAAAAGGTTCGTCTCCTTGGATATTCACCACGATATCGGCAGAGATATTTTGGACAACTTCTGCGATACGATCTGTCCCAGAGGTATGTGTATTAGACGTTAAGTAAGACTTTCCACCACAGCTGTCGATGATGTCCTTTATGAGAGGAGAGTCGGTAGCAATGATAAGGTCATCCAAAAGAGGACAACGTTGTGCATTTTCGAAAGTATGCTGGATCAGAGGTTTCCCACAAAGATCTGTGATCATTTTTTTGGGGTAACGTGAAGAGTCTAGACGAGCTGGGATTAATCCAATGACGCGCATAGTTTATCTTTTATTTCTTGGTTTGTGAGTGTTGCGACACCCATTTTTTCAACAACGATGCCACCCGCAATGTTTGATAAAAGAGCAGCTTCTTCAAAAGATGCTCCCGCACCCAAAGCTAAGGAAAGGGTTGCAACAACAGAGTCTCCTGCTCCAGAGACATCAAAAATATCTTTAGCGACGGTGGAAATATGAAAAGGTTCTTTATCTTTTTGAAACAAGGTCATCCCTTGTTCTCCTTGAGTGATAAGTGCTGCCCTGCACTTTGTTTTCTCGATTAAAGTGGCACCACACAAGTGAAGAGAATCGGTATCTTTGATCGCGATACCTGTTGCTTTTTCAGCTTCATGATGGTTGGGCGTTATAATATCAACATGGGTATAATGGTCGAAGTGATCGTCTTTCGGATCAACAGCGATCAAAAGGTTTGATTCGCGAGCTTCTTTGATAACTTCTTCAATCAAAGCGCGAGTCACAACCCCTTTTCCGTAATCTTCGATGACGATAACCTGGGCTAAAGGTATCGCTTTTTTTATATGAGAAAGGAGGTTTTTACATTGTTTTTCGGATATAGGAGAGATATCTTCTCTATCGACACGAAGAACCTGTTGCTGAGAAGCAATGATACGGTCTTTAACTGTTGTTACTCGGTTGTCGTCAGTAATGAGAGAAGAGTCTTCTATTCCCTTTTTTTTAAGTGCGAGTGAGAGCATTTCTCCGTAGGTATCCGAACCAATGATCCCACAAAGAACAGATTGACCTGTAAGAGCAGAGATATTAGCACTCACATTGGAAGCTCCTCCAGGCATAAAACATTCTTTAGTGACTTCTACAACCGGAACCGGAGCTTCTGGAGAAATCCTTGAAACACGTCCCCAGGTGAATCTGTCTAGCATGACATCTCCAACAACGATAACTCGGACTTGAGAAAATTTTTCAAGGATAGAAATAAGGTCCGTTTTTTTTTGTTTTAACATAAAATTCCAATCGGTATTAAAATAAAAAAAGAAACCCCTGTACAATTTTGTGCAGAGGTTTCTAACTTATTATATCAAAAAAAAGTCTTTTTATCTCGTTATTTTAACTCAGATGCTTAAGCAGAATTTCACGGACGACTTTAGGGTTAGCCTTGCCTTTAGTTTTGTACATCACTTGTCCTAGTAAAAAACCGATAGCTTTTTGGTTCCCAGATTTAAAACTTTCCACAGATTTGGCGTTTTGGCTCAAGATTTCTTGGATAACGGTTTCAAGTTCTCCTGTGTCAGAAATTTGTTTTAAACCTTTTTCTTCGATCACCTGTTCTGCATCTTTACCTTCTTTGAACATGGTTTCAAAAACGACTTTGGCATTTTGATGACTAATGGTTTGGTTTTGAACATATTTTATAAGTTCAACCAAGGCTTCCGGAGAAACTTTAGACTGATCGGCTGTTAAATGATTATCGTTGAGCTCTTTGAGGAGTGATCCCATGACCCAGTTACTAACCAACTTAGGTTCTGGATATTTTTCTAAACATTGCTCAAAGTAGTCGGCCAAGACTTTTTGCGATGTCAAAACGTTCGCGTCATATTCAGGTAAGCCATGTTTTTCCACAAAACGTTTACGACGATCTTTAGGTAGTTCAGGTAAATCATTTTTGATTTTTTCGACATATGACGAAGTGATAAAATCAATGACAGGTAAGTCGGGCTCTGGAAAATAACGGTAATCATGAGCATCTTCTTTGCTACGCATAAGGAAAGTTTTTTCTTGATTTGCATCCCACAAACGTGTTTCTTGTGAGACAGTTTTTCCACTTTCTAAAACTTTTTTTTGTCGTGCAACTTCGTAGGTGATAGCCTTATGGATACCTTTGAAAGAGTTCATGTTTTTGATTTCTGTTTTTGTCCCAAAAGTTGAAGAACCTTTCGGCATGATAGAGATGTTGGCGTCACATCTCAAAGAACCTTCTTGCATATTACAGTCGCTAACTTCAATATATTCTAAAATAGCTTTCAAATTGGTCAAGTAGGCGTAGGCTTCATCAGCACTTCTCATGTCTGGTTCACTAACGATTTCAATAAGAGGGATCCCACTACGATTATAGTCAACAACACTTTGATCGGACCCTTCCATGTGTATGAGTTTCCCAGCATCTTCTTCAATATGAATGCGCGTGATCCCCAAGCGTTTTTGTCCATTAGGTGTTTCTATCATAAGATGACCGCCTTCGCAAAGAGGTTGGTCAAATTGTGATATTTGGAAAGCTTTTGGTATGTCGGGATAGAAATAGTTTTTACGGTCCATTTTCGACTCTTTAGCGATAGTACAGTTCAATGCAGAGCCTGCCATAACAGCATATTCGATAACTTTTTTATTCAAAGAGGGAAGAGCCCCAGGTAAGCCTAAGCAAACAGGACAGATCATAGTGTTAGGGCTTTCTCCAAAGGAGTTTTTACATCCGCAGAACATTTTGGCATTAGTTTTAAGTTGAGAGTGAACCTCGAGTCCAATAACAGTTACGTATTCCATAAGGTTGTCCTTCATGATTTGAATCATATTTTGAGATCGTTGCCCCATACCTCATACAATTTTTTCAACAATATAACTTTATAAAAACACTAAACAATCTTCTAAATAGCTTTATTCCAAAAAACATTTGAGATTGTGGAGAGATTTTTTTGCCCTATGAGGGGTGTTGAAAAAGAATCCATTATAGAGTGTTAAGAACTTTGTAACAATCATTATATGAGGCACTTTTTAAAAAGTCCACTATATCTCATTTGATAGGGGCGTTGCAAGCTGAAATCTTTCCAAAATGTCTTCTTTCAAAGAGCTAAAGATTATGGAGGAATGTGTCACACTCTTTTTGGGAAGGGACTTTATAAGAGTTTGTCGTTTGAGGAAGAGTTCATATTCATTGTAGATATGTTATTTTTTCTAAGTTAAGGGCGATCAAAAAAAATTAATTTTAGGAACTATGGGTGACTTTCTTATGATTTCTTAAAGTATTTATTTTGTCTTGTATTTGGAAAGAAGTGGCTTCTAAGAATAAAATATCTTTTCTGATCTCGTCCATAAATGTCTTTTCTTCCTTTTCGGTTATAAAGCTCTCAGTATCAGCATTCAAAATAGCATTCATAAATAAAAAGCTTGCAGATTCTTTAGGATTAGTTTCAGATAGAATATTTTTTCTAAGGAAGATGTAATCATTAAAAGCTTGGCGTTGATTGAGTTTATAAGCTTTTAATTTTTTTATTAGTTCTTTAATTTCATCATGATCTTGGCTAAGCTGTTCAAGAGTATTATTGATATCAAAATCACTTCTCTCGAGCATTTCTAAATTTCTATCACATAAAATATAAAAGTCTTTTTGTTTTTCTTGAAAAGTTTCAAAAGTTAAAGCATATTCTTGTAAGGAATACCTAAAAGCTTTTTTTAAATAAAAGAGATAAAATTTTTCGAAGGTATTTGTATATTTTTCTAAGAGAGGATCCGTATCTAAGAGGAGATGTGATGTTAATAAATCAGAGAAAGAGGGAGTTTTTTTTGAGTACATTAAAAGATTAGATTTTCGATCTGCTTCGGTTTTTTCTTCCGTAACTATGTTAAAGTTCTTCTTGACTGTTTCGAATATTTCAGAAAGTATGCCAAAGTTTTTTTCCAAAAAAGATATTTTTGTTTTGATTTGAAGGTCTAATGCGTTTATAGATGGGAGTGCATTTTCTACCAGCTCCATGAAATCGTGAACGGTAAGAAATTCTTTTTTTGAATAAGAACGATAGGTCTTAGCTTCATGTGATGAATACATGAGTATCTCTTTAAATGCATCACAATAGCTTGATCGAGTCTTCCAGGTACGTTTTGGGTTCAAAGTTTGTAAAAACGAAGATAGATCTTGAAGGTTCTTGGCAGCTCTATGTTTTTTATATTCTAATGCTCTAATAGGTGGCTTGTTAAATCTTATTGCTTTTATGAGATTATCATGGATTGTAGGGGTATCTAAACTGTCTAATATTTTCGTGTGAATATTTTTAAAATCAATGATTTTATCACGAATAGTATTAACAGGGGATTGGATCATAGAGTCTAAGTTGTTAAGACTAGGCTCGCAAAGCTCATCGATAACTCTTTGGGCAATTAAACCTGTTGAAGATTTTAGAGGAGAGAATTCTTTCAAGCTGCTTGGTATATAGAATTCCAAGTTATTTACATTAGTCTGAGTGTGCGAATTGTCGGTTTTAGAAAAACGCTTCTTGAATGCTGCTCTCATGGTAAAAACTTTTTTACAGTCCGATAAACTTTTTTCATGATTAGCGTGTTTAGAAATTAGGTTTGACTCTAGAGTTGTTAACTCATCATTATTTAAAGTGAAGTTATCAAAATCTTTAGACAGATGATACTGATCGGTTGTCGATACTTTTAAATTAAAATCTTTGATAGTAGGGGTTAAAAAATTCAAGAGATTTTGATGATTTTTATTACAGCGTTTAATCTTAGCCATAAGATCGCTTAATGTATTTAAATTAATCAGATCTGATAAATCATCGCTATTTATGCTGGTTTCTAATAAGCTTAAGGTCTCTTGGGATTGTTTTAATTGATCCAATCTACTTATAAGATCATCCTGTTTAAGCTTTACTTGCTCTAACTCTTCTCTAAGACTGCTAGATTGTTTTTGGAAATTTTTTATTTCATTTTCGCAGGCTACAAAGAAAGTATGTAATATCTGAAGCCTTTCTGTTTTTAGGTCTGTTGAAAGATCCAGGGAGAGCAGTTGAGTTATCACTGATTTGATAGATAATGGTTTTTTGTCTATATTATCGACAGTTATTTGTTCTTTGATAATAAGCATTTGCATCTTGAGATAAAGGTTATTGGTCATGTTAAACAAAGTAGTAATATCTTTCTCCGAAATGAGTTCTTCAGGAAGACTGGAAGATCCGGAGGAAGGAGATGAAGAACCTTGACCAGAAAAGTTTTCAAAAATAGTTTTATAGTTTTCTTTATGAGTTCTCATTAGATTTATTTGACTATTGAAATCTTTATAGTAGGTATTATTTTGGGCCAATAGTTGCTCTGAATTAGGTATAATATCAGAGGGTTGACCTTCTAATTGAGCGAACAGGATTGCTTGATTCTGAAGGTTAGTGTTTAATTTCTTTAGATTTTCTTGATGATCAAATTGAATAGAGCGGAGGGGGTTTTCTAACTGAGTTTTTAAAATCTTAGATAGATCTGATTTTTGTGTTTCTAAATAGGTCCAGTTTGTTACTGGTAAATTAGATAAATTTTTTAAAAGTTTTTTTATAGATATTTTTTCACTAGAATCACTACCCTGAAGTTCTTGAATAATCACATAAAATTTTTCGAAGGTCTCCCCATTTTTCACAAAGGAATCATAGTCTTTTTCTAAAACTTTAATTTCTAAACCTGCAGCAAAATCGGATAAAGGTTCTGTTTGTACCGGGACTATTAGAGGATTTTTTCCTTCAAAGTTTTGAAGGGCATTTAAAATAGACAAATACCTTTCATGCGAGGATTTTAGATCTTTTAGTAGGTCAGAGATCCGTTCTTGTTTTCGAGAAAAGGTTGCAATGTATTCGTTTAAAGTTGTTTGGGGTATATCTGCTTCTAGTTCACAAAGCCATTGCGTATTAGCTTTTATTTCTTCTTGTATGTTGTTGAAGTCTTGTTGGTTATTAGTACCGAGTAAGTCGAGTTCACGCTTTAAACTTTCCCTCACGCTTTGTAAGAGCTTATTTCTTTGGGATTCAAGTTGTTCAGAGTTTGAAAGGTCCAGAGCAAGCTTAAATAGAATGATAAGAAAAGCAATAAAAACTAAAGATATAATCAAAAAAACTAAAGATATAATTAAAAAAAATAAATTGTTTTTAAAATATAAATAATAAATAAAGATAGATAATGCAAAAAAATATAGGATGATAAGAATTGTATTAGAAAAATAAAAAATATTAAAATGTATTTATTTGGACTTTTTAAAGAGTTCTTTGTAAAGATAGATTCTTTCTTTAAAACAAATAAAATGATAGAGATTAAAGAGGCTAAAAGGGTTAAAGAGGCAAGTGAAACTAAGGTCACAATTTGAGAAGAGATATGAGGTATAGGTATCACTTGGGCTAATATGAGACAGGTGAAAAAAAGAGACAAGGTGGATAATATAGTACAGGTTATAAATGATAAGAGTAAAGCTTTTTGAGAAAGTATCTTTTTATCTGTTATTAAAGGCTTGTCTTTACCTGCATGTATTTCAGCTCTCGTTTTTAATTCAGGCTCAGAATGAGCTTTTGATAAAGAAACTGATGATTTTGAATCCGCTAAAGAGTTTGGATGTTCAATCTCACCGCTTAAAACTAAAGTATCTCTCTCTGAATATTCCTCCCCACTTTCTAAAGATGATGGAACCCCTAAGCCTAAAGATAGGTCTGCAAGAAAACATACTAAAAATATTTGTGCTTAAATTAAAGTTAATATTTTTCTAAAAAACATTTAATACCTTTTAAGTTTTAATTTAATGTTATTTAATATATTTTAAAATTAATTATATCATTTTTTAAAGTAAAAGTAAATATAAAATATGTTAATAAATAATTTATATATATTGAGATTAATTTTAAAATTATCTATTAATAATATAGCAATTTAATGAGTCTATAAATAAAGATCTAAGGTCAGAAGATTAAAGTTCAAGACTCAAGAAAATAAGAAAAATAAAACTATCTTTGATATCTGAAAAAAGTGTTTTTAGATAAGAATCTAATTAAGATTAGAAACTACTTCAAAATAAAGATAAAGAATATAATCACAATCAAAAGGATATAGTTAAGTTGAAAACTTATCTTTATTCTTTTGAAAGAGTGATGAGAGCCGTAATTTTAAAGTTTTTAAATCAATTAGATTATCTATTTCTTTGTAAAATCTATTTTCTAAAGTTTTTTACCTTAAAAAATGTGGCTTAGAAAATGTTATTTTTTTACCTTATTTCTTTCGGTTACTTTTATCAAAATTTTTACTTTATTTTGTAATGATATTATATTTTAAAATTCATATGCTTAAAAATAAAGTAAATGATAAATATTTCAAGTAATTATATAATATAAATATATTAACAATATAATTTTTATATTTTTTTTAAAATTAAATGTATTTTTTTATTGACTTTTTCATTGATAATGGTTTAATATGTTTAAATCTTTTTTTATATTTAAAAAAAATATATTAATATTATTTTTATTTAAATATATTTTTTAAAGATTAATTTTAATTTTTTTATAATTTTTAAAAGGAATTAAATGTTTTTTAGAAAAATATTAACTTTAATTTTAGCACAAATATTTTTAGTATGTTTTCTTGCAGACTTATCTTTAGGCTTAGAGCTTTCATCATCTTTAGAAATAGGAAGAGATCAAAATATCCCATCAGTCTTAGATAATGAAATCTACCCTAATCAATACGCTGATAGAGGAGGGGATTCTTTCAAAATATCTGAAAATAATAAAAAAACATTAATCTATAAAGTGGGACAGATTTTTATACATCCTGCGATAAGCATTTGTGGAAGTTTTTTCTCTATCTCTTTTTTGGTTTGTGCGACTTTATCCATTTTTGGTATATTCAAGTTATCGTTGCCCTTGACGGCTATTTGTATGCTGACTCCTTTTGTGTATCATATCGTAAATTATGTTTTATTCTTTTCTTATAAACACGATTTAATGTTTAATTCTTTTACTCTAAAGAAAGGTCAAACAGACTTTGTTTCACAAAATCAAAATTCTCATAAGAAGAAGTATCGTATATATTTCTCCCTGATGGCTTTTCAATCTCTTTTATTTTTAGCAACAACAGTATGTGTTGTTTTCTTTATGTCGTACGCCTCAAGTCTTATTCTTTCAAGCCTTCTTGTGATAACTTCTTCTGTTCTATTTTTCTTTTCTATAGCACCTCTTATATCCTTAATCGTGCTGTTTTTCAAAAAACTTTTTGATTCTGAGACTGAATTAAAAGCGAGAGATGAATCTTTAGAACGAGAAAAGATGTCTTCTTCTTCTGTCGTAGATGAAAAAGGGGCAGGTGTTGAGTTTGATCCCAAAGCTACTGATGATTCAGAGAGAGAGAGTTTACCTTTATCAATACATCATTCTGAGACTGAATTAAAACCGAGAGATGAATCTTTAGAACGAGAAAAGATGGTTTCTTCTTTGGTCGTAGATGAAAAAGGGGCAGGTGTTGAGTTTGATCCCAAAGCTACTGATGATTCAGAGAGAGAGAGTTTATCTTTATCAACATATCATTCTGAGACTGAATTAACATCGAGAGATGAACCTTTAGTTAGAAAACCGGATGGAGCAGGAGACATAGAACTTTTAAATGGAGTAAACGCTCAAAACGTAGATGGAGTTTTTAAAAGTCATAGATCTCTACCTGCTTCTGTTATTCTAAGTCAAGGTGATGAACTATCTCCAAGGATTCAAGGAGTTATAGCTGAAGAGGATCTGAAACAAAACTCAAAGGATGGACTATATCCAAATCTTGAGAAATTTAAGAAAAATTATGGGATTTTAGATTCTAATCTTGCCTCTTTGGCGGTGAGAAATATATCAACTCCTCCATCGAAAAAATCAAGGGATAAATTAAAAGAGAATGTTGAGAGAGTAAAAATCTCTTCCGCTTTACAATGTTGGTTACATAAAAAAAGTGAAGAATTAAAAGTTAAAAAACATAAAGAAGAATTAAAAAGTAATAAGCCAATTAAAAAACTAACAAGGCCAATTAAGATGTTTACTGTAAAGCTGTTAGAAATGGGTCAAATAGGAGGCGGAATAGAACCTAAGAGAATCAAAGATTTTGATTATAGAAGACCTTTAACTCCAGAAACATATGAAGATGTTTATCATCGTCTTATAAGAAAATATGATCTCGTGAAAGGAAAAATAGATTTGCTAAAAAAGAAAGAGCCTTCAAAAGAGCATCTTTTAAGTTTAGACGAGAGGGAATTAGAATCTTATGAAAATAATCTTAATAAATTAGATATTGAATTAATAAGTTTTTTCTCTTTTGAGGATTGCTTTTGGACGGATTTAGTAGATTTTGCTAAATCTTCTTTTGAAGAAATCGATAAGGATAGTTCGCTTACTTCTGAACATCTAGAAAATTTTAAATTAAACTTCAAGAGATATAGTAAACATATGAACATTTTTGATGAAGAATTAACAAGAGTAGATAAGAAGCTGAATAGTATCTTAGAAGCTTCTGACTTAGCAACGGTTAATGCTTAAAAAACTTGGATAAAGTATTTAAAAGTATTCTAATATTACCTAAAAAATGCCTTTATAAAAAGCTGTTAGGCACTATTTATAAAGCTTCCTAATCTTAAGTGCACACAGAAAATCTTTAAAAAATTGTTCGACATTCAAGAAAATACGAATATTTGATTTTTTGAAGGACTTTTCACATCTCTAATTTAGGCACAGGTGTATCACTTTCGTGGGCAGAAGATATCGCGAGCAAACTTTGTAACCCTTTGCCTGGAGGGCCTATGATCTGAACTCCCAGAGGTAAATTGTTTTCATTTAATCCACTTGGAACGGATATTGCGGGAAGACCTGCTAAGTTAGAACCAATAGTAAAGATATCAGACAAATACATTTGTAAAGGATCTTGTGATTTTTCTCCAAAACGGAAAGCCGCAGTCGGAGATGTTGGTAACATGATCGCATCAAAGTTGTCTTTGAAAAAAACACTGTGATAAGTTTCTTTTATGAGAGATTGGACTTTTTGAGCTTTTTTATAATAAGCGTCATAATAACCGGAACTAAGAACATAAGTGCCTAGTAAAATACGTCTTTGGACTTCTTTACCAAAGCCTTTAGACCTTGTTCCTTGATACATCTCTTCTAGGTCGGTTTGGTTATTATCCCGAAAGCCGTATTGGACTCCATCATAACGCGCTAAGTTAGAACTAGCTTCGGCAGTGGCTAAGATATAATAAACGGACACAGCATATTTGTTATAAGGTAAGTCAATATCTTCAAACCGAGCCCCTCTCTTTTGTAAAGACTTTTTAGTTTGTAGCAAAGAGTTTTGAATATCTTTATCTACTGCATCAGACCATGAAAAAGATGGAATAGCTATTTTTAAGTTTTCAACATCGCCCTGAATATGATCTAGGTAAGAGCCGTAAAAGTCATCAGAAGGTATGGATGTTGAGTCCTGTGGGTCATGTTTAGCTATAACCTCCATAACAAGAGCAATATCTTCTGTTTTCCGTGCAAACGGTCCGATTTGATCTAGAGAAGAGGCGAAAGCCGCTAATCCAAAGCGAGACACTTCTCCGTACGTTGGCTTTAATCCCAAAACGCCACAAAAAGAAGCGGGTTGACGGATTGATCCTCCTGTATCTGATCCTAAGGCTATACATGCTAGGCGTGCAGCGACGGCTGCTGCGGAACCTCCACTTGAACCTCCAGGAACACGTTCAAGGTCCCAAGGGTTACGTGTTACACCATAAGCAGAAGTTTCTGTAGAAGAGCCCATTGCGAATTCATCCATATTTGTCCGGCCTAAAATGACAGCATCTTCATCTAGCAAGCGCTCCACAACAAAAGCATTGTAAGGAGAATGATAAGGGCGATCGTTAGCGCCTAAAATATCCGAAGCAGATGAGAGAGGTTGATTTTTATGAGAAATATTATCTTTTAAGGCTACGGGAACTCCAGCCATTGAGCCAACGGGTTCTCCATTCGCGATTTTTTGATCAATCTCGGAGGCTTTATTTAGGGCACTCTCTTTATTTATATGAGTATAAGCATTAATAGAGGGGTTCAATTTTTCTATACGGTCCAAATAGGCTTTGCACACATCGAAGGCTTTTAAGGACTTTTCTTTGATTTGTTTAACGATTTGATTGGCTGATAATAATGTTAGATCTTTCATGAGGCTTCCACCACTTTAGGGACAATAAAACTTTCTTTAGAAGCATGTGCGCATTCTTTTAAAATGTCTTCGCGAGACAGAGAGGGAGATACGACATCTTCTCGTAAAATCATTTTTTGAAGAGATGACTTATGGTTTGCAGACGAAGATCTTTCAGCGAGACACTCGTCCAGTTCATTAAGCTGTTCTATATGTTGTAAAACAGTGTTCAATTGGTCAACGAAAAGGGTTTTATCATCATCACTGAGTTTAAGGTTTGCCAGTTTGGCTATATAGGAAACGTCTTTAACCGTTAGCATAAAATGGATCCCTTCAATGGATAGTAATTTATTAATTAATATGTTTCAAAATGTTAAGGTTTCAAAGTTTTCGCTAATGATAGATATTGCGTGGGGGATATGTTTTGAGGTCTATCAGTAGGGCTTAATCCGACATGTTCGAATGCTTTTTTCAAAGAGGAGTCCGTCCATGTTTGGCCTTGATAGACAAGTCCACGTAAATTATTAGCTATTGTTTTTCTTCTCTGGCGAAACGAGCTTTGTACAAGAGTGAAAAAAAATGATTCATCAATAAGAGATATTGATCTATTAAACGTCACATGTACAACCCCTGAATGAACTTTCGGCTGAGGAAAAAAACACTCTTTGGGAACTTTGCTCACTTGAGAAACATCTCCCAAGAGACCAAAATATACCGAGATCCGATTATAGTCTTTTGAGTTAACAGGCGCAATCATTTTTTTGATAATCTCTTCTTGTAGCAATAAAACAGCGGATTTGATTTTGTCGCGGTGGTTTAAAATTTTAATCAAAAGACAGCCTGTAATCGAGTAGGGGACGTTGCTCAAAATTTTAAATGTTTCACCCGAAAAGAGAAGCTCCCAATCGTAAAGCAAGATGTCATTGTGGATCAAATCCCAAAAAGCCGCAAAAGAAGATTGCTCTTTCTTTTGATTCAAATAGGAGACAATCCCTCTATCTATTTCAATGGTTGTCAATTGGATAGGGTGATTTAGAAATATGCTTGTCATAGCTCCTAAGCCAGGACCAATCTCTAGTACATTTTCTTTAGGCTCTATTAAAAGGGATCCGGCTATTTTTTGGGCCATACTTTTATCTATCAAAAAGTTTTGTCCAAGTTGCTTTAGAGGGCGAAGATTATTTTCTTGAAGAACAGTTAAAATGTTTTTTTTGATGGGGTATTCGAATGTCATGATCAAGCTAGCTTGGTAGCCCATTTGATGGCTTCAAGCATACTCCCTTCTTTGGCGATATTTTTACCGACAATGTCATAGGCGGTGCCATGGTCAACAGAAGTTCGAATACAAGGTAAGCCTAATGTGACATTGACTCCTTTTTCGAAGGCCAACATTTTGAAAGGGATGAGTCCTTGGTCATGGTACATCGCCAAAATAAAATCATAATGCTTTCGGTTCTCAGCAACAAAAAGAGTATCAGCAGGGAAGGGGCCGGAAATATGTAACCCTTCTTCGATAGCTTTTTTAATCGCTGGTTTTATGATAGATTCTTCTTCCTTACCCAAAATACCATTTTCGCCAGCATGAGGGTTAACCCCGCATACGGCGATATGAACTTTATCGGATGAGACATAGGGCTTTACCGTTTTTTGGATAAGGTGTAAAGTTTTGAGAAGTTTTTCTTGCGAAATATGAGCAGAAACATTTTTTAGAGATATGTGACGTGTTAAAACAGCAACTTTCATTTCGTCACAAAAAAAGGACATTAAGTAGTTCTCCACCCCAAAAAAATCAGCTAAAAAATCAGTATGTCCAAGACCTGAGTAGCCGGCCATTTGCCAAGATTTTTTATCGATAGGGGCTGTGACTATAGCCGATACATGTTTTTTCTTAAGGAGAGATAAAGCTTTTTTTAGATAGCTCATTGATGAAAGACCACCCTGTACAGAAGTTTCCCCCCGTTGGTGATGAGAGTAATCCTGATTATTCTCACAAATAATTTGGAGAGGTAAAGAGGTGTTTGTAGATACTTTTGGGACAACCCATTCATCTGACCAAAGAAGATGAGATTCTTTAGCTTGTTGTTTTAAAAGAGGGGCATCTCCGATCAGGATCGGTGTACAGATGGCTTGGATAGAAGAGTTTAGAGCTGCTTTTAAAGCAACTTCAGGCCCAATACCACAAGGATCTCCTATCGTTATAGCCAAAGGTCGCATATTATTCGAGCCGTGTTTTATATTCAATGTAAGATTTCTCACGTAACTTTTTTATTATCTTTCGGTATTTTTTTTCGGATTTTTGTATGAAAAGTTGTTTTTGGATGTGTTTTTTTACTTTGGGAAAAGGGATAGGAGCTGCTTGTTTTCGAGCTGTTAGCCTTAGGATATGTAAGCCTTGTGAAGACTCTATTATGCCGGTTGTTTCACCTATAGAAAGGTTTGTTAATGATTTTTCCAGTGCCTGTATGATTTGGCCACTTTTCATGAATCCTAAGTCTCCACCTGCAGAGGCATTTGGCCCTTGCGAATATTCTTTGGCAACAGATTCGAAAGATTTACCTTCAGATAAAAGATCCATGGCTTTTGAAATTGTTTGTTGTGCGGTATCTTTATTTTGTGACTTTTTGAAAGGAATAAAAATCTGGCTAACCCGAAACTCTTGAGGGGAGGTATATACGTTTTTATTGGCCTTGTAGTATTCATCTATTTCACTATCAAGAACACGGACTGTCGAGCGAACAAAGTAGTCATTATAACGTGAAAAATAAAGTGTTTTTTTTACGCTTTCACGCAAAGATTTTTCCGACATGCCTTGATCACGTAGAGATTTCATAAAGGCAGACTTTGTTTCGAATTTTTGTTGTAAACGCTCAATGGCTTTATCTATTTCTTTTGATGAGATTTTGATATTTTTTTTTAAAGCGTCTTCATATACTAAAATGTGTTCGATCATTTTTTCTAGAATCATTTGTCGAGCTTCTACTAATCGAGCACGTAAATTGTCTCCCTTGAATCTTTTTTCGTAAACTTCTTTTTGTGGTAAAAAAACTTGATTGATTTCGTCGGTAGTGATGATGTGGTCATTAACAACGGCCTCAACACCATCTATAACACCTGATACCAAAACAGAAGAGTATAAGAAAAAAGACACAAAAGAGAATAGAGGCAAAAGCCTTAAAAACGCGTGTGACTTTAGTGAAGCATTCCTACATTTAGCAGATACGATCTTTTTCTTGAGGTCACAAAGCTTTTTAAAAAAAAACAAAGAAAAGACATCAGCGATTTTGCAATGGACTCGAATCATGTAAAAAGTTCCTTATGACTAAATGTGAAAACTCATGAAATGGATTTTTTAAGCATACTTTTCATAACTTTTTTATAGCCTTCAACACCAGGCTGATCGTAGGCGTTAACATTCAAAAGCTCACCTTCAAAAGCGGTTGCGTATTCAAAGAAATAGAGGAGTTGCCCCATGTAAAAAGGTGTGATTTCAGGAAGAACAATAGAACAAGTTGGTCTTTCTGCTTGGGCTAAAGCTTCTTCGTTGGATAAACACGCCATATGTAAAAGGTCTTGCATTTTTCGATTAGATATTGAAGAAATAGGTGTTTCAGGAGAGAAAACATCTGGGATAGTTAATCCCTGAGCACTTGCTTGTTCCTCAATTTCTATAAAGGTTATAACGCGTGAGTTGTCACCTTCACAGTGTTGTTGTGTTTGAGCATGCATATCAGTTGTCCCCAAAGCAGGAATCGGTGTTCTTCCTTCATGAACGACTTGGGTTTCGAGGTTAAACTTTTTTCCAAGACTTTCTGCCAATAGTTGGACATACCAGTCACTCACAGATTTAAGAGCATTAGCGTAGGGCATAATCACTCCTAAGTTTTTCCCTTTGTTTTTATGAAGCAAATGATGAAGCAAGGCATAAAGGGCTGCAGGGTTATCTTCTATGGATTCTTTTTGACAAAGTTTATCCATTTCTCGAGAGCCTTCTAAAAGACTGTCGATATTTATTCCAGCAACAGCAGCAGTCACAAGTCCAACGGTTGATAGGACCGACCAGCGACCTCCCACCCCATAAGGTATGGGGAAAGATTTCCAACCATGACTTTTTACCATATCACACAGCATTCCTGTGTCTTCACTAGTGATCGCTGTGATATCTTCTTTAATATTGCCTCCGGATTTTTGAATAGCGTCAAGAAGGACAGCAAAAGTTCCCATAGGTTCAATCGTGTTCCCAGACTTTGAAATGATCAAAAAATGTGTCGATTTAATATCAATAATGTCGAGCAAACCTTTTAATCTAGCAGGATCTAAATTATCCCCCGCAAAATAAATTTTGGGGAAACCATTACGGGCAGAAGAGCATTCATTGTAGTAAGGGTGACTGAGAGATTCTTGTAGAGTTTTGTTACCTAAATAAGAGCCTCCAATACCAATGGATATAATATTTTCGTATTTCGACTTGATATTTTTTGCCCATGTTTTTATTTTTTCCAACTCCTCGGAGGATTGATAAGGAAGCTGTGTGAATAGAGCAGGTTCGTTATGGGGTAAAACTTTACCTTGGCGGATTTCAGAAAGATGATTAAAAGCTTTTTGTAAAAGAGGTTCAGAGTCTTGAATGTTTTTTTTAGACAAACCATTTTCTTCACCTATTTTATTTTCAAGAAGGTAAGAGAAGTCGAATCTTAATGAGTTTGGGTTGTTTATCTTCATGATACTTTTTCCTATATGGCTTGTTTTGAAAATTTTTTGTTAATTTTTGATCCTGATTCATGATTTGTTTTTACAAAAATGATTAAAATTAGATCAAACTATAGTATGTTGCAATCTTAATTTAGTTTATTGAAAATTGTAAAGATGAAATTTTTATGAAACATGCTTTTTCTATCACTTACGAAAAAGAGATCACTCTTTGGATTCCATATATGAGACATAGTTATTCAAAATTTTTAAATCTTGTTTATCCATCTCATGAAAAAATACAGCTGTTTCAAAAAAAGTTGGGTCTTCTTTGAATGGTTCTGATCTTACGACAATCCCCACAACGTCTAATTTGTTTTTCTTTGTTTTTCCTGGGAATTTCGGTAATAAGAGAGTAACAGCTACTTTTGTCATAGGTGCGAAAGTTTTAGTTAACTTAAAAGAGATACCAGAAAGACTTATATCTTTGACTTCCGAAATGAGATTTGTTTCTGTGTCGTTAATAGCTATAGCTATGTCTCCGCCTACACGTTTATGACGGCGTTTCTCCTGATAGGTCATATCTGATCCTCAAATTTGATTTAAAATAACAAAAATAGGTTAAAATCGTTACAAATTCATCCATACTTCTCCAGTTGTTTTAGGTGAAGAAGTTTTTAAATGATTTGAATGTGCAGGGAAGACTTTATATGCCCATTATTTGAATATAGACTCTTTACCTTCAACCTCAAAGTTTTTCAACAAAACAGCAAGAAGGAGTATGTTAGACTGTGCAACGATAAGTATAATTATATCATGTGATTTTTTTTAATGTCAATTAGATAACTATTGGACTTTTTAAAAGAAAATCTATTTAATCATGAAATAAGAAATTTTTAATAATAAAGAGGTTGCTGAGGAGTAGTGATTCAGTTGAACTGTTGAAAAATAGTTCATATATTTTGTGATGTTATTGATAAGTTGACTTGAAAAACAGTGTTTGCAGAGATATAATGACACGTGTTTCTAAGAGAAAAAAACCTTTACACCTTTTTAAATTTATGGTCTTCGTGCTTGTTCGAGGTGGTTTGTAATAAAGATCCTCGAAGAGGTTTATCGAAATTATACTTGCAGGGTTTTTAATACTTTGATTCTACTGGGGAAAAGTGCTTGTTTAGAAGGGGTTTGTGAATGTGAATATTTTTAAAAAGAGGAAGAAAAACTTAGAATCGAAAGATCGTAGAGTTCATGTTCGAGTAAAAACCATTTTTCCTGTCGATATAGCCTTTGTTGATAGAAAAACGGGGCAGTCCACCAGTCGTATTATCCAAGCTTATAGTCAAGACATTTCTAAAGGCGGACTATGTCTTCAAGTTTACTCTGTTAAAGAATCTTTTTTTCAAGATTTAGAAAATGAAGAATATAAAATTTCTTTAATGATCAAGCCTCCTTTTTTTCGTCACCCGATCATGGCATTTGCGAAAAAGTCGTGGCACAAAGTGGTGAAAGATCACGGTGTATCCTCAACGCTACTAGGAGTAGAGTATGAGGATATTATAGATAAAGATAGAAAGAGACTTTATTCTTACGTAAGAGCTTTACGTCGTAAGCCTTACGAGATAGCTGCTTTTTTTCTATTCCTTTTCCTTTTTGGTCTTTATATGTCTTATAACTATTTTGATTTTTTTCGTATAAACCAAGATCTAACAGAAAATATGTATCATCTTCAGAAGTATCATACTCAAACAGTCAAAAGGTTGTCTGATTCAAAAGAAAAAGAAAAATTTCTTGAGTCACAACTTAAAACTGAAAAAGTAACAAAAAAAAATTTAAAAAAAGAAATAAATAAAATAGTAACCCTTGAGTCGAATGGAGCAACGGAAGCTGTTATTCAGAGGTTTAAGCAATCTGAAATTTCACTTAGGAACAATTTGAAAAATGTGAATGAAGAACTCGCACGTATCCGTGAAAACTTTTTAAACATAAAAGCTAAGAAGTATGGGATGCATTTTGTTGGTACAGCACACTACTTGCCAGTAGATGTTAATGAAACGGTAGATATTATTTGCCTTAAAAGTACCCGTATTTTAGTAGGGAAAATAATAAACAATGACGAAACTATGGTTACATTAAAGTCCATGGATGGTCTAGAAAGTAGTATTTTATCTGAAGATATTTTGAATATGCTTAGTGTTAAGTTGATTGATTATGATTTACATAAAAATCCAGATAAGTTGAAGAAACCTGTTCTTAGAGATACTCGTATTGAGCTTCTTCGGAGGGTTGGCTATGACACATTTAAATATTTTTTGAATGAAAGAAATCCTGAAAACGGTTTGGTGAAAGATAGCAATGCTGTTGACTCTCCAGGCAGCACGGCTGCTTTAGGCTTTGCATTGGTGGCTTATTGTATAGGGGTCGAAAAGGACTGGATCACAAGAGACAAGGCCTTTGATATGATTCTAACGAGCTTGCATACCGTTGAAAAAAAACTTTATCATAAACATGGTTTTCTTTATAGTTTTGTTGATTTGAAAACAGGTGAAAGGGCCTGGAGTTCAGAGATATCATCGATGAATACGGCAATATTTATGGCGGGAGCTCTCACGGCCGGAGAATATTTCAAAGATACCGAAATATCAGAAGTGGCTGATCGGTTATTCCGTCGTGTCAATTGGGATTGGATGACGAATAGTAAATCAAGTCTATCTATCGGATGGACGCCCGAGTCTGGTTTTCTTCCTTATTATTGGCATACTTATAATGAAAGTATTTTGGCTTATATTTTAGCTTTAGGTTCTCCGACTTATCCTGTTAGTACAACATGTTGGGGAGATATAAAAAAACCTTTGGGGTCGTATAAAGATCATGCTTTTGTTTATTCTCAAACAGGGAGCCTTTTTGTGTATCAATATCCACATATTTTTGTGGATTTTAAAAACATCGATGATAATGGTTTTGACCATTGGAAGAACACCGTTGAAGCAACTTATGCGAATCGACAATTTTGTATAGATAATCAAGAGAAGTATACCGGTTATGGGGAGAAATCTTGGGGGTTAACAGGGAGTGATGGCCCCTCTGGGTTTAAAGGCTATGGGGCGAAACCAGGCTCGAATATTCACGATGGTACCGTTTCTCCTTCTGGTCCTATTGGTTCTCTACCTTTAACACCGGAAATATCTTTGCCAGCTTTAAAAAATATCTATAAGAGGTACGATAAGAATATTTATGGTTTTTATGGATTTAAAGATTCTTTTAATTTAGATGAAGCTTGGTTTTCAGATAAGTATATTGCTATAAACCAGGGGCTCATTTTGTCAATGATAGAGAATTATTTGAGTGGGTTTGTGTGGAAAAACTTTATGAAAACAAGTATTTATCAAAATTGGAGCACTCTTTTTGCAAAAGAAAGACTTGAAAAAAGGGAATAAGTTTTTAGTCTTTCAAGTTTTTCTCAAAATTTAGATATAGTTTACTTATTGCTAAGTCTTAAAGATTTGATTGACGAAGCTTTTGAAAGAAAGATGTTAATAGATTGGAGCATTCTTTTTCAAAAAGGCTTGGATAAACCTGAACCTGATGATTCAATTTATCGTTTCTCAATATGTCACAAATACTCCCGCAAGCACCTTTTTTAGGGTCAAAAGCTCCAAAGAAAACTGTAGGAATTCTAGCTAAGTGGATGCCTCCAGCGCACATAGGGCACGGCTCTAAAGTAGAAAAAAGGGTGCAATCTGTAAGTCTCCAAGAGTTTAAATAGGCAGAAGCTTGTGTGATGGCGATCATTTCGGCATGTGCGGTAGGGTCTTTGAGCTGTTCGACCTGATTGTGAGACTTTGCGATAATTTTGCCCTGATGAACAATCACGCATCCCACAGGGATTTCTTTTTTTTCAAACGCTTTTTCAGCTTCTTGTATAGCTAGTTTCATAAAATAAGAAGGATCGAGCATGATTTAAAATGGTCCATTTTCTTGGAGGAAGAAAGGTTTGAAATTTTTTTACTTTTTATAGATTGAGGTTAGATAAAATATTACGCCCGGGAGGATTCGAACCTCCAACCTTCTGATCCGTAGTCAGACGATCTGTCCAGTTGATCTACGGGCGCAAAAAATATCTAAATCGCTTAAGAAGGAAATCATTTTAACACATGAATATATTTTTTGTACAGAGACGGATAATAGATACTCCTATAAAATTCAAAAATATAACATAATCACTCATATCGTTCTTTTAAAAAGTTTTGTGATTTCGGTAAAAAGTCCAGGCTTTTTTGGATTCTATGAAGGTCTTTCTAAATAATAAGCTCTTGTAAAATTTCTTTAAAACAAGGTTTAAGTTGTTGATAAATGATTATGAAGACCTTTTTAGGTAATTCATTACAGCCAGATCTATATCCTCAAGGCTTTTCAATGTGGGAATAGAGGAGGAGGGATTGGGGGTTAACTTTGACTTCTCTTGTAAGAAGTCTTTGTGGAAAAAAAGAATGCACGGGAAGTCTTTAGTGAACAAATTGTGATATTTTAGATTAAGGGGCTTGAATTGCATTTTTAATAAAAGGGCATCTTTTAATTTTTTTATGATCATTGGGTGCCTATTTGACATTTCCTCTAAAACTGTTAAAAGAGCTCCCATGAACTGTATCTCTTGGAGATATTGATTGGAATCTTTCCAGTGATCGTGAGATTCGAATAGGGTCGCAAAAACGATGATTTGGAGTAAGTATTCGATGGTGTTTTTTTCGTCTAGTGAGTTTAAATTTTTTCGTTTTTTCTCTAATTGTCGAAATGTTTTTTGGTTTGTTAGGGCTTCTTCGAATAGGTTTAAAAGGGGTGAAATGTTAGTAAAAGCATAGGGCTTTATGGAGGTGAATGTTCTAGGCATTTTAGGTTCATATTTTTTGATTAAACTTTTTAAGAAATTCGCTAAGGTGGTATTGTTTTTGCAAGAGTTTGATTTTTCTAAGAGATTAAATTTGGGGTTAAATTTTTCAGGTGTATCTAATTTAGCATATATATCTAGATATGTTTTAGATGGGTTAAGATTCCTGGAAAATGAAACATTATCATTATCAGGATCTGCAGTATCAGGATCTGCAGTATCAGGATCTGCAGTATCAGGATCTGCAGTATCAGGATCTGCAGTATCAGGATCTGCAGTTGATTGTATTTGTTCTGATGTGGACTGAAGAGGGGGTGAACCCGCTGAGGTTTTATGATCGGTAAGTGTTCGAAGTCCGTTGTTTGAGAATTCAGACTCAGTAAGAATTGATAGGCTTTGTTGATTATCTGATTTGGCAGGTTTTAGATGAGATTCAAAGCTGGGATTTTGAGTTATTTGGAGAGGAGGTGGCAGCGGGTTCAGTGTGATCAAGCTCAGTTTCGACAGGTCTTCGAAGTCCGTTGCTTGAGGATCTTGAGGATTTTGGAGAGGGAGTGGTGGCAGCGGTTTCCGTGTGATGGAATGTTGGTCTTTTAGGTCGATTTTTGTTGAGAAATTTTCGATAGGGTTAAAGGGTTCCTGTCTTGTTGAATTAAGGTAGAGGTGATCCTCGATTCTAGATGGATCATTGTATTTTGTTTGAGAAGGGTTGTAAAAAGTGACGTTGTAGAGCACAGAAGACTTAGCTTCAAGGCTGTCTTTATCATTTTCTAAGTGAGTATTTTTTTTGTTAGAAAAGATTATTAATAAAAGAGCACAGAAAGTAATAAATATAGAGCAAGCTGCTACGAAAGGAACAGGAATGGTGGTTTTTTCTAAATTAGGCATAAGTTCAAGTAGTAAATAGATAAGAAATATCGCGACAGTTATTATAACAAGTGCCGCAGCTAAATATAACTCTCTTTTGAAATCTTTTTTAGAAGAAGAATCTATGTGTGATATTTTATAAAAAAAACATAAAATTAGAGCAAATGCGATTGTATTTATAGCGAAAGATATAGCTAGAAAGGATTGAGTTAATGCCTTTTCTAAAGGGTTTTCCAAAGAAAAAACATCTAAAAAAAACAGTATTGCGAAGATGCTAGTGAGGATGGCGAAGGCCAAGGGAGTATATTTTATTATGGCTAGTAGCTTATACCTCTTTTGTTTGTTATTTTTAATATCGCTATTGTTTTGTATTGGTAGTTTTTGATCAGGAGAAGAGGTAGGGGTGTCTTCTAGGCTTGATAGTGGGGGTTTATTGTAAGAGGGTTGTGGAGCCAGAGGGAACGCGAAGTTAAAACAAGAGTGAATGAAAAAAATCTGTACAAAAAAATGCAATAAAATTTTAACTTTATTTTTGATAAGCACTTCGTATATCTCCCCAAATGTGGATAAATTAAAAATATAAAGATTTCCCCACAGGACTATGTCCTAAAACTAGCCCCTCAAGCTAGCGTGTTTATCATTTCACCACTTCGACTTCTTGAAACTTACAAAAAATATAAAAAAATCAATATTTTAACATAATAACACTTTTCTTAATATAACGGAACCTTATTATTTGTAAAGTTGAGAAAAGCTTTTATCGACACTTTTATTTGGGATTCTTTAGAGAAATATTTCATGTTCTTTGCAATGGGAATAAGTTTGAGGGTCGTGTAGATTTCTTATGGTGTGTTGGAATGTTTTTTTTGTATGCTTAAAAAAATGAAATTATTTTTTAAGATCACATAAATTAAAAAAGTTTTTCTCTCATCAAATATGGAATTATGATGAATATCTAAAATTAATGAATTTTACAGGGAAGAACTTTTTGATTCATCAAAAATTGATCATGTCTTAACTTTAGGAGTTAAACTGATGGCCGTACCCGTTAAAAAGACGTCGCGAACAGAAAAAAATATTCGACGTCATTCACAGAAAAAAAAGATTGCTTATGGCGTTTCTTGCTCTCAGTGTGGTGAGCCTAGGCGTCCACATATCGTTATGTGTTAAGTGTGGTTACTACAAAGGTAAAAAAGTTTTATCGGTAACTGGAAACGCCTAAAATTATGAAAATAGCTATTGATGTGATGGGTGGCGACTATACCCCATTAGTTTCATTGCAGGGGGGGGGCAGCGCGAGTTTTTCCTGACTTAGAATTGATTTTGGTTGATCAGCAAGCTTCGATAAGAAACTTTAATTTATCAGATGTATTTAGATATGATTCTAGAGATATTTCATATGTTTTAAGATTCCTGAAAAATGAAACACCAACTTTTGATGTGGACTGAAGAGGGGGTGAATTCGCTGCGGTGTTGTTTGGAGAGGGGGTGGTAGCGGTTTCCGTGTGATCAAGCTCAGTAAGCATTGATAGGCTTTGTTGATTATCTGAGTCGTCAGGTTTTAGATGAGATTTAAAGTTGGTATTTTGAGTTACTGATGGATTTTCTTCAGCTTTGGATCAGGAATGTTGGTCTTTTGGGTCGAGTTCTGTTGGGAGATTGGAGCCGTTGGGTTTTAGATGGTTGAAAATTTCTTCAGAGAAGGGTTCCTCTGGGGGAGTATTTACTAGTGTTGAATCAAGGTATTTTCTTTCAGAAGGATGGTTTGAAAATTCGACTTTGTAGAGCATAGGAGACTTAGCTTCAAGGCTGTCTTCATCATTTTCTAAGTGAGTATTTTTTTTGTTAGAAAAGATTATTAATAAAAGAGCACAGAAAGTAATAAATATAGAGCAAGCTGCGCTACGAAAGGAACAGGAATAGTGTCTTTTTCTAAATTAGGCATAAGTTCAAGTAGTAAATAGATAATAAATATCGCGACAGTTATTATGACAAGTGCCGCAGCTAAATATAACTCTCTTTTGAAATCTTTTCTAGAAGAAGAATCTATGTGTGGTATTTTATAAAAAAAACATAAAATTAGAGCAGATGCGATTGTATTTATAGCGAAAGATATAGCTAGAAAGGATTGAATTAATGCCTTTTCTAAAGGGTTTTCCAAAGAAAAAATATCTAAAAAAAACAGTATTGCGAACATGCTAGTGAGGATGGCGAAGGCCAAGGGAGTATATTTTATTATGGCTAGTAGCTTATACCTCTTTTGTTTGTTATTTTTAATATCGCTATTGTTTTGTATTGGTAGTTTTTGATCAGGAGAAGAGGTAGGGGTGTCTTCTAGGCTTGATAGTGGGGGTTTATTGTAAGAGGGTTGTGGAGCCAGAGGGAACGCGAAGTTAAAACAAGAGTGAATGAAAAAAATCTGTACAAAAAAATGCAATAAAATTTTAACTTTATTTTTGATAAGCACTTCGTATATCTCCCCAAATGTGGATAAATTAAAAATATAAAGATTTCCCCACAGGACTATGTCCTAAAACTAGCCCCTCAAGCTAGCGTGTTTATCATTTCACCACTTCGACTTCTTGAAACTTACAAAAAATATAAAAAAATCAATATTTTAACATAATAACACTTTTCTTAATATAACGGAACCTTATTATTTGTAAAGTTGAGAAAAGCTTTTATCGACATTTTTATTTAGGATTCTTTAGAGAAATATTTCATGTTCTTTGCAATGAGAATAAGTTTGAGGGTTGTGTAGATTTCTTATGGTGTGTTAGAATGTTTTTTTTGTATGCTTAAAAAAATGAAATTATTTTTTAAGATCACATAAATTAAAAAAGTTTTTCTCTCATCAAATATGGAATATGATGAATATCTAAAATTAATAAATTGTACAGGGAAGAACTTTTTGATTCATCAAAAATTGATCATGTCTTACTTTAGGAGTTAAACTGATGGCCGTACCCGTTAAAAAGACGTCGCGAACAGAAAAAAATATTCGACGTCATTCACAGAAAAAAAAGATTGCTTATGGCGTTTCTTGCTCTCAGTGTGGTGAGCCTAGGCGTCCACATATCGTTTGTGTTAAGTGTGGTTACTATAAAGGTAAAAAAGTTTTATCGGTAACTGGAAACGCCTAAAACTATGAAAATAGCTATTGATGCGATGGGTGGCGACTATACCCCATTAGTTGCATTGCAGGGGGGGTGTGAGGCAGCGCGAGTTTTTCCTGACTTAGAATTGATTTTGGTTGGTCAGGAAGCTTTGATAAGAAATTTGGCTGAAAAGAAAAAAATACAAATACCAAAGTCTGTGTCTTTTTGTGAAGCTGAAGATGTTGTTGAGATGAAAGACTCTCCTGTCACAGCTCTTAGAAAGAAAAAACAGTCCTCTATTATGGTGGCTGCAGATTTGGTCAAAAATAATGAAGCTCATGCTGTAGTTACTGCTGGAAATACAGGGGCTGCTGTAGCTGCTACTGTCTTGAAATGGCGTCTTTTGCCTGGAATAAGTCGTCCTGGTATTGCTTTGCCCGTAGCTCATCATAACGGAATATCTGTCCTTATGGATGTGGGTGCGAATGTTGAAGCGAAGCCTTCCCACTTTTACAACTATGCTATTATGGGTAAAATTTATGCTGAGTCTGTTTTAAAGATGTCTGATGTTAGAATAGGTCTTTTGAATGTCGGAGAGGAAGAGGGTAAGGGTTCCTCTGAGATTAAAGAGATTTTTAATCTTTTCAAGAAGTCTTATTTTAACTTTATAGGTAATGTTGAGGGTCGTGATATTTTTAATGGAAAATGTGATGTGATTATTTGTGATGGGTTTGTTGGCAATATTGTCCTAAAGGTTATAGAGGGTGTTGCAGGTGCTCTTTTTCAATTGACAAAAAATGAAATAAATAAAACTTTCTTATCTAAATTAGGGGCTATCTTTTGTTTGCCGGCTTTTAAAAGGTTAAAGCGAAAAGTTGATCAGTCAGAGTATGGCGGTGCTATTCTGTTGGGGGTTAACGGTGTTTGCATTATAGGTCATGGTTCTTCTGATAATCGTGCTGTTTTTAATGCGATTCGTGTGGCTCGAGAATTTGTTATGCATGATATTAATCGTAAAATTTGTAAAGAAATTGAGACCAATGGATCTCTGTGATAAATGGTATGCTCATTTATTAGCAGTATCATCTTACGTTCCTGATCGTGTTTTAACTAATAAAGATTTAGAGAAAATGGTTGATACCTCTGATGAGTGGATATCTTCTCGGACAGGTATTTCTGAAAGGAGAATAGTTGACTCAGATCAATCGACATCTGATTTAGCTGCAAATGCAGCTAAAAAAGCTTTGGAGAAGGCGAACCTTGATCCGAAAGATCTTGACTTGATCATTGTGGCAACATCTTCTTCTGATATGCTTTTCCCTTCAACAGCATGTTTTGTGCAAAAAAAAATAGGTGCATCAAAAGCAGTAGCTTTTGATATTTCCGCTGCTTGTACCGGATATGTCTATGGTATAGCTGTTGCTTCTAGTTTTATAGAGAGTGGGCAGTATAAAAAAGTGATGCTTATAGGTGCTGATTCCTTGTCAAAATATATTGACTGGGAAGATCGAAACACATGTGTTTTGTTTGGCGATGGAGCTGGAGCATTGATTTTGTCCGCGACAAAAGAAAAAAGGGGGGTTCTAAAATCTCACTTGTGCTCAGATGCTCAGTTTACGGATTTATTGTATTTACCAGGTGCTAAGAGCGGTGATTCACAAACAATTAAAATGAAGGGAAATGAGGTTTTTAAAATAGCTGTTAATACAATGGTTGATTCAGCTCAAAAGATTTTAGATCAATGTGGAGTAACACCTAAAGATGTTGCTTGTGTTGTTCCTCATCAGGCGAATATTCGCATTATAAAGGCTGTGAGTAAAAGATTAGGTCTTGACGACAAAATTGTTTATACGAATGTTGAAAGATTTGGTAATACGGCAGCTGCGACTATTGGTATCGCCTTGGATGAAGTGATTGAAAATTCTCTTGTATCGAAAGGTGATTTGATTTTGTTTTTTGCTTTTGGTGCAGGTTTTACATCTGGATCTGTTCTTTTGAAATTGTGATTTCTTTGACATTTATTTTAATCGGGAGGTAAATAAAGATGACTCATTTGTTAAAAGATAGGGTCGCGATTGTTACGGGATCAAGTCGTGGCATTGGTTTTTCTTTGGCAAGGGGTATGGCTCAACAGGGAGCTACTGTTGTTTTATCTGGAACAAATGAAGTGACACTTCAAAAAGCAGCAAATACTATTTTAGATGAAGTTAGTGATGCAAAAATTGACTTCATGAGTGGCGATGTATCCGTGTCGAGTTATGGGGCAGATCTTGTTCAGTATGTCCTCAAAAAATATGGAAAGATTGATATCTTGATAAATAATGCAGGAGTTGTTGAAGATAGCTTGCTTTTGCGTATGAGAGATGATCAATGGGATAAAGTTATGGCCATAAATTTGCGAGGTGCTTTTTTGCTGACCAAAGCTGTTTTAAAGCCTATGATAAAAGCTCGTTACGGTCGTATTGTGAATATGTCATCTATTGTTGGAGTTATTGGGAATCCGGGTCAGTCTAATTATTCTGCTTCTAAAGCTGGTTTGATCGGTTTTAGTAAGTCTGTTGCTAGAGAAGTTGCTGCAAGAAATGTAAATGTGAATGTTGTAGCTCCTGGATATATTGACACAGATATGACGAAAAATTTATCCGAAAATTTGATAGAAAAGGTGAAAAAAAATATACCGCAAGGTCGCTTAGGAACCCCTGAAGATCTTTGTGGAGCAATTTTATTTTTGACAAGTGAACATTCTTCTTATATAACAGGTCAAGTGATCCATGTTGATGGTGGACTCGCTATGTGAGTTTTGTCCACTTGGTTTTTATCGGCGTTATATGTTATGTCCAGATTGACTGAGTGAGCTTTGGGGATTGTTTTGTTAATGTTTTTTATTTTTTAAAAATTTTAGAAAGTAAGAAGCCTTGAGGAGCTAAAAAAAAGAAAAAAAATATCATCCATTTTGAAAGTTTTTGATTAGCAAAGTGAAAAATGAGAGAAAAAATTCTTTTTAATAGCCGTGTGTTAATGTTAAAAATGATTAAATAGGGAATAAAGAAAAGATGAGTTTAGAAAAACAGATCCGAGAAATTATAGTTGAACAACTTAGTGTTACTCCAGAAGAAGTGGTTCCATCAGCTTCTTTTACTGATGATTTAGGAGCTGACTCTTTGGATACAGTTGAGTTGGTCATGGCTTTGGAAGAAAAATTTGGTACAGAGATTCCAGATGAAGATGCTGAAAAAATGACAACAGTTCAGGAGGTTTATGACTATATTGAACAACGTCTTGGAGATACTGCGGAGTAATTATAAATGCGTCGAGTTGTTATAACTGGTTTTGGAGTTGTTTCTCCTGTAGGTGAAGGAAAGGATGATTTCTTTAAAAATATTTGCCGAGGTCATTCAGGGATTTCATTGCTCGATTACTTTGATACGAGTGGATTTCCTTCAAAAATCGCTGGAACTTTGAAAAACTTTGATCCAGAAAAATATATTTCTAAGAAGCAAGTTAAGCGTATGGATGAATTCTCTCACTATGCGATGGCTGCGGGTATGTTAGCTTATGATGATTCTCGGTTAGGAGATGCTTCTCTTAATATGGATCGTGCTGGTGTTTTAGTTGGTTCTGGTATTGGTGGGATTAAAACCATTGAGCAAGAAGTTAGAAAATACGCAGAAAATGAGGAAAAGAAAAAAGGTTTTGGATTTTCTAGGATTTCTCCTTTCTTGATCCCAAAGTTGATCACAAATATTGCTTCCGGAGAAATCGCTATCAAATTTGGTTTTAGAGGTCCTAACTTTTGTATAGTTACGGCTTGTGCTACAGCTTCTCACTCTATAGGAGAGGCTTTTAGGATTATTCGTGACGATGATGCGGATTTATTTCTTGCTGGGGGTTCTGAGTCAGCTATTTCTGAACTTGGCTTTGGAGGTTTTTGTGCTTTAAGAGCTGTTTCGACAGATTATAATGATGCCCCTGAAAAAGCTTCGAGACCTTTTGATGCAAAAAGGGACGGCTTTGTTATGGCTGAAGGAGCAGGGGTTCTTGTGGTTGAAGAGTTAGAACATGCTCTTAAAAGGAATGCCCCTATTTATGCTGAGATTGTTGGCTATGGTCTTTCGGATGATGCCTCTCATATAACCGCACCTGCTCCTAAAGGTGAAGGTGCGGCAAGAAGTATAAGGATGTCTTTGAATAAAGCAGGTCTACAACCCGAAGAAGTTGATTATATTAATGCTCACGGAACAGCAACCGTTATGAATGATCACTTCGAGACGGAGGCTATCAAAAGTGTTTACGGTGAACATGCTTATCGCTTGGCAGTTAGTTCTATCAAGTCAATGACAGGCCATATGTTGGGTGCAGCTGGAGCTGTTGAGGCAGGAGCAACCCTTATGATGATGCAGAATGATATTATTGCTCCTACAACGAACTATGAAAATCCGGACCCAAACTGTGACCTTGATTATGTTCCGAACAAAGCTCGTAAACAAAAGATCAAAGTTGCTACATCGCACTCTTTTGGTTTTGGTGGACATAATGCATGTCTAGTTTTTAAAGCTTTTGAGGGCTAATATAGGCTTGGGATGAACTCACGTTTGAAAATATTGAAAACCAGATGTCGGCAGATGCCAGAACAGCCTGGTGTTTATATTTTTAAAAACGGTGAAGGTAAGCCTATTTATGTCGGAAAGTCATCGTCTCTTAAACATCGTCTTTTATCTTATTTTCGAAATTTCAAACCAAATGAAATGAAGCGAAAAGCTATGATGAGTAAGGTGTATGATGTTGAAATCATCCCCTTGGGATCAGAGCAAGAAGCTTTGATAAAAGAAAACGAACTGATCAAGCTTTGGCAACCTCGTTATAACATAATGTTACGAGATGATAAAACATATCCTTGGATCAAAGTTAGTATTTTGGATCCTTTCCCAAGAATAGAGTTGACCCGGAGTGTTGCTCAGGATGGGTCATTATATTATGGCCCATACCCTAAAGTGGGAGATGTTAAAAAGGTTTTAGATTATGTCATTGAAACATATAGGATACGTGATTGCCAGCAGCGTATTGTAGAAGGGATACCTTCTCCTGAATGTTTGAGTTTGCAAATAAGTCGATGTGATGGTCCTTGTGTGGATAAAATTTCTGTGAAGGACTATCGGGAGCTTATCAAGAAAGCTTTAAACTTTTTGGATGGGCAGCAAAAAGATATTATTCGTAATCTTAAAAAAGAAATGGATAAAGCTGCCAGTCTTCTTAAATTCGAACAGGCATCGGAAAAAAGAGATATGATTCTTATGGCGAAATCTTTTCAACAAGGGACATTCTTGAAGAAAAGATATTTCTATAAGGATACGTTGAAAAAGCTTCAAGAGGCGTTGGGTTTGAAAAAACTACCCAGTCATGTCGAATGTTTTGATATTTCTCATATCTCGGGATCTTGGACCGTTGCATCCATGGTGGTTTTTAAAAAAGGTCAGCCATCAAAAAAAGACTATAGGATTTTTAAAATAAAGACAGTTAAAGGTATTGATGACTTTGCTAGTATGGCAGAGGTTATTGAGCGTCGTTATTCATCGAATCAGAAAAAAGATATATCTTTACCAGACTTGATAGTTATTGATGGTGGTATTGGTCAGCTAAATGTTTCCAAAAAGGTATTAAAAGAAATAGGGATTTCTTTGGATATTATTTCCTTGGCAAAACGCTTTGAAATGATCTATGTTGAGGAAGAAGTAGATCCAGTGATTTTATCAAAGTACAGTGATGAACTTTGTTTTTTACAAAGAGTTAGAGATGAGGCGCATCGTTTCGCTATAAAGGCTCATCGTAAATGGAGAGATAAAAAAGTTTTAGAATCTCCATTGAGAAATATTTTGGGTGTTGGTCCGGTTTTGGAAGAACGCTTACTTAAGAGGTTTAAAACGACAAAAAATATGTCACACCAATCTATCGAGACCTTAGCGGATGTTTCAGGGGTTTCTAGGCAGTTAGCAAAAAAGATAATCCGAGAGATATCTAACGAGGCGACTAGGTCTTAATAATTCTTTATCTGTTCTGTATTTTATATTTAAATTTAAATAAAATTTATATATAAAATGAATGAGTCTTTTTTTTAAGGCAAACGTTTGTTCAACCTATTGTGAAAAAGCATATGGACTATTCCACAATATTCTTATTTTTTAAAATATTTTGACCATACATTGCACAAAAAAATTGTTTTTTTTTTACATATATGTGATAATGGGTCTTCCTGTCTTTTTTATCTATGATAGGAAAGTTTGATGGATGAGTTGATGATAATGATTTTTAACGTTAAGAGGAAGCCTCTGCACAGCCTCAAAAGGTCATATTTCGGACTGACTTTGACTTAAAAAGCTTTATGTATCCACAAAGAGATTTTTCTTTTCTACGTATTGAAAAGCAATTCCTTTTTCTAGGATTACAAAATTTTTTTATAAAGATCATCTAAAAGAGAACGTGTGAGTTTGTGCAGAGGTTTCGATAAGGCTTGTTTGGCATAAAGCCATGGGCAAGAAGGGGTTATGTAAATATGGTTGATGAAAAACCAACATTTGATTTAGATATTTTTTTAAAAGATAGTCAGGACAATTTACCCTCTATGGATGATCTTCTTGAAGATACTCATCCTGTGCATGAAGGAGAGATTACTTCTGGAAAAATCCTTAGTTATGACAAATCTGAGGTCATGGTTGACATTGGATACAAATCTGAAGGGATTGTTTCTCGTCATGAATTTGAAGGTGATGATAGTTTAGAGATAGGTCGTGAGCTTGAATTTTTAGTTGAGTCTTTGGAAGATAGTGAAGGACGTGTTTTACTGTCCAAGACAAGAGCAGATAAGATCAAAGAATGGGATGCAGCCGTTAGCCGTTTAGAGGAAGGAGCTGTTGTTGAAGGTCGTGTTGTTCGTAAAATCAAAGGTGGTTTAATCGTTGATGTAGGCATAGATAGCTTTTTGCCAGCTTCTCAGGTTGATGTTCGACCTGTTCTTAGTTTTGATGATCTTATCGGTAAAACTTTCTCCTTTAAAATTGTTAAAATTAATCTTAAAAGAAAAAATATTGTTGTTTCTCGTCGTGAAATTTTGGAAGAAAAAAGGTCCAAAGGCCGAGAAGAGCTCTTGTCCAAAATATCTATTGGTGACCTTAGACAGGGAACTGTTAAAAATATAACCGACTTTGGTGTTTTTGTTGACTTAGGTGGTTTAGACGGTCTTCTCCATATCACAGATATGAGCTGGGGAAGAATTAATCATCCTTCACAAGTTGTTGCTATAGGTGACTCTATCGAGGTTATGGTCTTAAATATTGACAAAGAGAGAGCAAGAGTTTCTTTGGGGATTAAACAGAAGACAGAAAATCCTTGGGTCAATATTGCGGAAAAATATCCTGTCAACGCTAAAGTTTCTGGTAAAGTTGTTAAACTTGCTCACTATGGTGCTTTTGTTGAACTCGAAGAGGGAGTTGAGACTCTTTTACATATTTCTGAAATGTCTTGGACACGTCGTGTTTCTCATCCTTCTGAGATTCTTAAGATTGATGATGAAATAGAAGCCGTTGTTCTTAGTGTTAGTGAAAAAGATCATAAACTATCTTTAGGATTAAAGCAGACAAAGCAAAACCCTTGGGATCGAATCGGAGAAGACTTTGCGGTTGGAATGAAAGTTAGTGGACGTGTTAGAAACATAACAGACTACGGTGCTTTTGTTGAGATATGCGAAGGTATCGATGGACTTGTTCACGTTTCAGATATGTCTTGGACCCGTAGGGTTAATCATCCTTCAGAGGTTTTGAAGAAAGGTGATGATGTTCAAGCGATTGTTCTATCTGTTGATTCCGAAAATAGAAAAGTGGCTTTGGGAATAAAGCAACTTATAGATGACCCTTGGAAAACATCCATCATGGAGTATACAAAAGGTCAGCAAATCGAAGGTCAGGTTGTTAAAATAACAAAATTTGGTATTTTTGTTGGTTTTGATGATTCTTTAGAAGGTCTTATTCATAGTTCTCAGCTTGAGTCAGAAGGTCAAAAACTAGAAGATTTGTATAAACAAGGTGATGATATTACCGCATATATTTCGAAAGTTGATACTATACAAAGAAAAATTTCTTTGAGTATGAAACCTTCTTTGGGAAATAATGCGTGATATTTTTCAGATGTTTTTTGGTTTGAAATTTGTTTCGATGGCAATGATCCGTGGATGAATCGCAAATTTTTTTTGAGAATTCGCCTTTTTTACATGATGTTTACCCCTTCACTCGAACAAGGCCTTTTTCTTCGCTGAGACTGGGTCGATTCACTTTTGCCCAAAGATGGGAAAATTTCAAGAAAATATATTCTTTTTCTGATGGGACTTCGTCTTTGTTGGTTCATCCTGGGATTGTTTTGCTTTCTTCCGTTAAAGAAGCTTTGTTAAAACTTGATCCCAGTGGGTCTCTTTGGATTAATGATACTTGCGTTGCAGTGGCGGTGCCTTTCGAAAAAGAAAAACCTGATCTAAAGACTGTTTCTAAAAGAGATATTATTTCTTTGGGGTATACGGTTCAAAATATTCAAGCTTTTCTGATTGATCATCCTACAGATCTTTTAAAAGCGAATGCTTTATATCTTAAGGAAGAGACCGATTTTCCTGCACAGAACAATATAGATCAAGTAGATCTTATTGGGGATAAGAAAAACTTTTATCTCGGAAAGAATGTGCGCTTTTATGGAAGAGTTACGATCAATGTCGAAGAAGGTCCGGTTATAATTGATGAAGGAGCCGTGATCAAAGCTCCTACTGTTATTGAAGGTCCTTCTTATATCGGCGCAAAGAGCATTTTGTCTAATGCTAATATTCGTTCTTGTACAACGATTGGTCCTTCTTGTAAAATTTCTGGAGAAGTTTCGTCATCTGTTTTTGATTCTTTTTCTAATAAAGCGCATGATGGTTTTGTGGGTGATAGTTATATTGGTTCGTGGGTTAACTTTGGAGCAATGTCGACAACGAGTAATTTAAAAAATACATACGGGAATATTAAATATTGGGACTCTAAAAAGTATGTGAAATCGGACTGTAACCACTTGGGGAGTTTTATTGCTGACTATGTCACTTTAGGGGTAGGAACCCTTCTTCCTGCAGGTTGTGTTATTGAATCGGGTGTTAATTTTTTTGGAGGTGGGGTTTGCCCTCAATATTTACCACCCTTTATATGGGGATCTCGAGATCACTTTGAAGAATATAGATACGACAAAATGATAGATGTTTTTTCGATCATGCAGAAACGTCGACAACAGTGCTTCACAGAGAAAACTCAAGTTTGTTTAAAAAATCTTTTTCAGAGAACTTCTTATGAAAGAAAGTCTTTTTTGAAAAAGATTTAATGTGGGTGATTTTTAAACATGAAAAAAACTTTGATGGTTAGTGTTTCTGGAATCAGAGGCGTTGTGGGAGAAACTTTGACACCGAAGGTTATTGAAAAATTTTCTTCGGCTTTTTTTCGTTGTGTAAGTCCTTCTAAAATCGTGGTAGGGAGAGATCCTCGCTTTTCTGGGACCGCTTTTGAACATATTTTAGTTGGAAACCTTTTAAGTCTGGGTTGCGATGTTATACGTCTTGGCATATGTCCTACCCCTACAGTTGGTATGGCTGTGAAGCATTTGAATGCGGATGGAGGAGTTGTTATTTCGGCTAGTCATAATGATCTTTCTTGGAATGCACTTAAACTCATGAACAAAACGGGAAGATGCTTGAATGTTGAAGAGTTTCAAACCCTCAAAAAGTTTCTTGAAGAAGAGTCTCATCCATATGTTGAAAATTTGTCGTTTGGGTCCGAAAAATTTTACACAAAAGCTTGTCAAAATCACATAGATAAAGTTATTGATACTCTAGATGTCGAGTCTATAAGAGCGCGCAAATTTACAGTTGCATTAGATAGTGTTAATGGAGCAGGGGCAAAGATAACTGTTGATTTTTTAAAATCTTTGGGCTGTTCGGTTTTGACACAAAACTGTGATGTAACTAAACCTTTTCCTAGGGATCCTGAGCCGAATGAAAATAATTTGAAAAATGTTTCTTCTTGGGTTGAAAATAGTGACTGTGATATTGCTTTTGTTCAAGATCCAGATGCTGATAGATTAGCTATTATTGACCCTCAAATGGGTTTTTTAAAAGAAGAAATGACTTTAGCTTTGGCCTTAGAGTCTGTTTTGAATTATCGAAAAGTTTCGACGCCTTTTGTTACGAATGTTTCTTCAACCTTACTGTTGGACAATATTGTTAAAAAATATGGAGTGCCTATTATTAAAACCAAAGTAGGTGAGGCGCATGTTGTTAAAGAAATGTTAAAAAACGATTCTATTATTGGTGGCGAAGGGAATGGTGGTGTTATTTTTGCACCAACATATATGGGCAGAGATAGTTTGGTTGGAATAGGTTTGATTTTAGAGCTTTTAGCTAAGAGAAAGAGCCCTTTGAGATCTTTGATCGAGTCCTGGCCAAAATTTTTTATGGTGAAGGATAAGGTTTCTTATAATCAAAACTTTTCTTTGTTGGCTTCAAAGTGTGAAAACTTATTTTCTAATCCTCAAAAATGTTTGATAGATGGAGTAAAATATATAGAAAATGACATGTGGTTACAATTAAGAGCATCTAATACTGAACCCATTTTAAGAGTTTTTGCAGAAGGTCCTTCTGAAGACAAAGTGAAATACTTGATTCGTAATGCTTTAAAAATTTTAAAAAATGAGGAGTAGTTATCTATGTGTGGGATAACAGGTTATGTTGGATCTAGACAGGTAGCTCCTATTTTAGTTGAAGCTTTAGGATATTTAGAGTATAGAGGCTATGACTCTGCTGGGATTGCCGTTCTTCATGATAATAAAATAGATATTAGTCGCTCTATCGGAAAAGTTTCGTCTTTAAAATTTTTGGTTCAACAAAAAAAAGTAGAAGGTCAGATCGGTTTAGGGCATACCCGTTGGGCTACTCATGGGCAGCCAAGCGAGAAAAATGCTCATCCGCATAGTGATTGTCATGGAAAAATTGTTGTTGTTCACAATGGTATCATTGATGGACATATGGAGCTAAAAAAAGTTTTAGAAAATGAAGGCCATATTTTTTCATCTCAAACAGACTCAGAAGTTTTGGCTCATTTGATCGAAAAATATTATGATGGTGATTTATCTGTGGCTGTTGGGAAAGTTTTGAAAAACATTTTAGGCTCCTATTCCTTGGGTGTTATGCATGTTGACCATCCAGGACTTTTGGTTGTTGCACGTCATCAAAGCCCATTGCTTGTGGGATGTGGAGATAACGAAAACTTCATTTCTTCGGATATACGAGCTATTTTGTCTCAAACACGTCGGATCATTTTCTTGGAAGATCAAGAAATGGCCTCGTTAACTGCTAAAGATATTCACATAGAAACTATTGATGGGAAAAAAATTGACCGAAAACCTCACTTTGTTGAAGAAAGTTTAGAGCAGTCTGAAAAAAATGGATACGATCACTTCATGTTAAAAGAGATTTTTGAACAGCCAACGGCTATCAAAAGAACTTTAGAAAGCCGTGTGTTCGAAGACAAAAAGTCTGGATTATTATCTGTAGATATGGGCTTTGACGAAGAAGAGATCAAAAATATTAAAAATATTGTTATTGTCTCTTGTGGGACATCTTGGCATGCTGGATTGATCGCTCGTCGATATATTGAAAAGCTTTGTAAAATACCTGTTTCTGTAGAATATGCTGCGGAGTTTCGTTATAACGAACCTTTGATAGATAGAAAAACTTTAGTTATTGGAATCAGTCAATCAGGGGAGACCGCGGATACCTTAGCAGCGATAAGGGAGGCAAAAAAGTATGGATCAAGAATCATAGCTCTTTGCAATGTTGTTGGAAGTTCTTTGAGTCGAGAAGCGGATCGTACGATCTATACCTATGCAGGTCCAGAAATAGGCGTTGCGTCAACTAAAGCTTTCACCTGTCAATTGACACTTTTGTATTTGTTAGCTTTGGATTTAGCTTATAAAAACAAGCAGATGGATGGTGATGAAGTTTCTAAATGTATCATGAAAATTCAAGGCATAACTGCCTCTATTGAAAAATCTTTATCCACCGAAAATCTAGATAAAATCAAACATATTTCATGTAAATATTCTCAAAGCCGTAATTTTTTATATTTGGGCCGTGGCTCTGGTTTTGCGATTGCTTTAGAAGGGGCATTAAAACTAAAAGAAATTTCATATATTCATGCGGAAGGTTATCATGCAGGAGAGATGAAGCATGGACCTATTGCTTTGATTGATAAAAATATGCCTGTGGTTGTTTTGGCTTTAAAAGGTCGTCGGTATGATAAAATTTTAGCCAATATTGCAGAAATCAAGGCGCGAGATGGAAAGGTGATCGCTATTGCGACAGAGGGAGATGATGCGATTGTTGAATTGACTGACGAAGTTATATATGTTCCTGATGTTGATAGGTTTATGACGCCACTTGTAGCTGTGATCCCTTTGCAACTTTTATCTTATTATATTGCTTTTCAGAGGAATTGTGATGTTGATCAACCAAGAAACCTAGCGAAAAGTGTTACGGTTGAATAAGAAAATTGGCTGTTGAGAAGTTATTAAAAAAAACAAAAAACTTTGGAATATCTTAATGGCAGTCTCAAATTGTGATAGTTATTTCGAGACATTTTCAAGATGTGTGATGAGGTTTAAATTAAACTTTTGAATTAATAAAAAATAAAGAGACTCTTGGGAAAATTCTTTAATACTTTAGTGGAGAAAGATTTACAATAATTTGTCGTTTTGAGAAAGCTTGATATCAGTTTATATATATCTTTTTTTTCAAGGTGAGATTGTTGCGAAATACGTTATAAGCTTTTTTGCAGCCCTCCCCAAAATGTCAAAATTTTTTAAGAGAATTTCATAAAGTGCTTGAAGTGTTTTATACCTGTCTCAGAAAGATGATTTAAGATGACTCTTACAGAAGAAATGGATATATTTAAAAGAGGTTGTTCTGAAATTATTTCTGAAAAAGAATTAAAGGATAAGCTTGTTTTTTCACGCGAAAAGTCTATCCCATTAAAGATCAAAGCTGGTTTTGATCCTAGTGCGCCAGATATTCATTTGGGTCACACTGTTTTACTTAGAAAATTGCGTCATATGCAAGAATGTGGTCATCAGATTTTTTTTCTTATTGGTGATTTTACAGGAAGGATAGGTGACCCCACCGGAAAATCTGTTTTAAGGAAAAGGTTGACAGAGGAAGAGGTTGTAGCTAATGCTCGGACATATCAAGAACAGGTTTTTAAAATTTTAGATAAAGATAAAACTATTGTTGTTTTTAATAGTTCTTGGTATAGCAAAATGTCTTTTGAAAAAGTTTTAGAGTTGAGTTCACATTATACAGTTGCACGGATGTTAGAGCGTAATGATTTTTCTAAAAGGTTTGAGTCTAATAAACCCATAAGTGTTTTAGAGTTTATGTATCCTTTGATGCAAGGCTATGATTCTGTTGAGCTAGAATCAGATATTGAAATTGGAGGTGTTGATCAAAAATTTAATTTACTTATGGGGAGACATCTTCAAAAAGAATACGGTAAAGAATCTCAGCAAGTTGTTATGATGATGCCTTTACTAGAGGGTTTGGATGGCACACAAAAGATGAGTAAAAGTCTTGGTAATTATGTTGCGATCAATGATACTCCTGATCAAATGTTTGGTAAGTTGATGTCTATTTCTGATGAATTAATGTTTTCTTACTATGAGCTATTGACAGACTTTTCTTTGGAATCTTTAAAAGACTTAAAAAAAGAAATGCTTCAGGGAGATACTCATCCGAAAGATCTTAAGATCCAGTTGGCGAAATCTATAATTAAGGGCTACCATGGTCTTGACTCTGCTGAGAAAGCGGCAAAAAATTTTCAAAAAATTTTTCAAAATAATAAATTACCTGATAATATCGAAGAATACAAAGCTTCCTCTGCTTCTATATGGATTGTTCAAATTTTGCTTGATTCTGGACTGTGTTCGTCAAAAGGAGAGGCTAGACGCATGATTCGCCAAGGTGCCGTTAAATGTGATCAGAAAAAAATCACAGATGAAGAATATGAACTTACTATTGGTGAAGGTGTTGTTCTTCAAGTTGGTAAAAGAGCTTTTCGCAAGATTTTATTTTGAGATGTTTTTCATATAGATAAGACCTCACTTTAAAAAGTTTTCAAGTTAAAGAGAGTCTCGAAAAATATACGGTATTTTTTTAAAAAATCATGCTTGTCGTTTTTCAAAAACTATATTTTAAGATTGTTGCAAAATATGGCATAGGGTTTCTTGTGTAATGCTATACGTTAAGTCAAGCACAACTTCTTGAATAAAGGTCCTTTTGTTTACATAAATTATCGAACGCATTAGGAGTAAAATAATTTATTACAGAATGAGGGTAGTCCTCATTATATTTTTTAATAGCTCGTATAACCTCCGAAGAGGCAGAAAAACCATTGTCCCATTCATT
>MDLB01000100.1 GCA_001730085.1 PVC group bacterium (ex Bugula neritina AB1) | reverse complement strand
GGCTACAGTGCAAACGCTGACCGTAATGCGGGGCGTAATATCTTAGAGGCAGGGCATGCCTTGTTAGCTTGTGGAGAAAATCCGTTAGGAATTTCTATGAAGCAAGAACCCCTAGTTGCTAAAAAAATAGCTTAGTAAATCTAGGAATCACCTTCCTTTAGGTAGGTGAGGATGTCAACTTTTCCAAGAAAATCTGATTTTAATTAAAAAAAATTCTTATAAAAGATACGGGCACAGATAAAACAGTACCTCCCCCACTCTCTTGCTTTTGAATTGTTTTGTTTCTTGCTCTTTTTGAAGTAAGCTACCTTTAGATTTGGATAGCATACTCCCCCAAGGATTTTTAGCCACTATAAACACAAAAATAAATAAAAAAGATAAACTTTTTAAGTGAAATACGAATATTTTTTGATCGCTTCGTGTGATTAATCTAACTTGTCCTTCGGAAGAAAATTATTCTTTTCCAAGTTTAACTTTAAGAAAAAAACAAAAAATGTCACAATCTTTTTGCGATTTGAAAACAAACCTCAGAAAAAATAAAAGTCAAAACAAACAATATTAAAGCTTTAGTGGATCCAGAAAAGGCACTATCTCTGTAGCAAAGACAAGCCGTTTTCCCTTAACAGTAAAAACCTTACTACTGAAAATATTTGCGCCATGTATTATATTAATTAATATTTAATGATTTTATAAATATTCATAAAATCATTAAAAACCAAATTTATATATGTATAATAATAATTTGTCTAATTTTCTAAAAGACGCTTTAACTCTTGATGCACTTGAGCAGGTGCTGTTCCACCAATCAGGTTTTTTGATTCGAGGCAAGATTTAATATTTATATAGTCATAAAGGTCTTCTTTAAAAAGTTTTGAAAAATCTTGAAGTTCTAAAAGGGAAAGATCAGCAACTTCGCATTTTCGTTCACAGCATAAGGCAATAACTTCTCCCACAACGTGATGAGACTCTCTAAAAGGCATCCCTTGTTTAACCAAATAATCCGACATATCGGTAGCATAACAAAAACCCTTTTGCACAGCTTTTAAACAGAGATCTTCGTTAACTTTTGTTGAATCAATAGTCCCTTTTAAAATTTTTAGAGCACTTAGCATGCGAAAATAAGTTTGGAATAAACGTCTTTTATCATCTTGCATATCCCTGTTGTAGGTCAAAGGGAGAGCTTTCAATAGAGAAAAAAGCGAAAAAAGATCCCCAGAAACCCCTGCTGTTTGGGCACGGATTAATTCTAAGGCATCGGCATTCTTTTTTTGAGGCATCATGCTACTTCCTGTACAGAAAGCATCAGAGAGTTCAATATAAGAAAATGGTGAGCTAGACCACAAGATCCATTCCTCGCAAAATCTAGATAAATGAGTAGATAAAAGTGTTAAGTTTGTCATGAATTCCACAACAAAGTCACGGTCACTAACAGCGTCAACACTGTTCTTTGTTAAACGTGAAAAGCCGAGTTTCTCACAAACAAAAGATCTATCTAAAGGCAGTCCACTTCCAACACATGCTCCGGAACCAAGAGGCATAACATCTATCCTTTGATAGCTGTCTTTTATCCGTTGGGTATCTCTTTCCAGCATTTCAACATAAGCTAACATATGATGAGCTAATAAAACAGGCTGCGCATTTTGAGTGTGCGTCATTTCGGGAATAATAACCTCTTTGTTTCTATCTGCAAAAAGAACCAGAGATTTTTGCAAAGATTTGATCATAGAGGTCAACTCTGTACTGAACTGTTTAAGCTTCATCCTTAGATCTAGAACAACCTGATCATTACGGCTTCTACCTGTGTGTAGTTTTTCACCGGCGGATCCAATTTTTTGGATCAGGCGCTTTTCAATATTCATGTGGACATCTTCTAAAGATGCGTCAAACCAAGCAAACCCTTCTTTTTCGATCTCCAAACGAATGGCTTCTAGTCCCGAAAAAATATCATCTTTTTCTTTCAAATTTAGTATGCCAATATGGTGGAGCATTTCAGCATGAGCTAAGCTCCCTTGGATATCAACATCATAAAGGTGCCAATCGAAAGAGACGGATTCAGAAAAGTCTTCAAAACAAGTGTCGGTCGGGGCCGAAAAGCGTCCTCCCCAAGCTTTGTCTGAAGTTTTTTTATTGGTTTCTGATGATACTTTTTTCTTGTTATCCATAATTCACCTTTATTTGAAATTTATTAGAATTTTTCTTAATCAGCAGAGGGTCGAAAAATATATCCGATAGCTTTATTGAGAGGCTTATTTGAAGATTATTCTTTCTAAGATACGCTCAAAAAGAGCTCACAAAATACTTTGGAGCTCTTTTATAAAAGCGACCTCTTTAATTCAAAAGAGGAAAATCTTCTCAAAAAAAAATTTATTTTTTTGATTTCAAGTCTCTTGAACCAGTAACTTGCAATGGCAAACCAAAACAGCGGATAAAACCTTCTGCAGATGCATGATCAAAAACATCTTCTTCAGTGTAGGTGGCTAAAGCTTCATCGTAAAGAGAGTTAGGAGATTTTCTTCCTACAACTGTTACGGAACCTTTGAATAGTTTTAAGCGGACATCTCCTGTAACCCACTCCTGAGTTGATGTTATAAAAGCATCCATGGCTTGTCTTAAGGGAGAAAACCACTGTCCGTAATAAACCATGTTTGCGTAATCATGAGACATTTTTTGTTTGTAATGAGAAACTTCACGTTCTAAGGTTAGACCTTCCAGAGCTTTGTGAGCTTCAAACAATATTGTTGCGACGGGGGCTTCGTATATTTCTCGTGATTTTATCCCAACAAGGCGGTTTTCAACCATGTCAATACGTCCAATACCATGATCGTATCCTAATTTAGCGAGTTTTTCGACTAATTCTAAAGGTTCTAAATCCGTCCCGTCCACGCTTTTAGGTATACCTTTGTCAAAACTAACAGTTATGTAAGCAGGTGTATCAGAAGCTTGTTCTGGAGCTTGAGTCAGTTTATAAGCATCTTCAGGGGGTTCTGTCCAAGGATTTTCTAGCACACCACACTCGATGCTTTGTCCCCACAGGTTTAGATCCAAACTGTAAGGTGTTTGCTTTGTCACAGGAACATCAATGCCATGTTTTTGAGCATACTCGATCTCTTCTTCTCTAGACTTCATATCCCATTCACGTAGAGGAGCTATGATTTTGAGGTGAGGAGCTAATGTAGCAAAAGCTAAGTCAAATCTTACTTGGTCATTCCCTTTTCCCGTACATCCATGACACACGGCATCAGCATTTTCTTTAAGAGCAACTTCGACCATTTTTTTCGCGATCAAAGGTCTACCTAAAGCTGTTGCCAAAGGATATTGTCCTTCGTAAAGAGCGCCTGCTTTAAGAGCAGGATAAACATAGTCGGTCAAAAATTCTTTTTTTAAATCGTCGATATAAATATCGTTGGCACCACTTTTTATAGCTTTTTCTTTAAGGGGTTCAAGCTCTTTCCCCTGCCCAAGGTCTGCGGCATAGCAAACGATCGACAGATCGTTACCGTACTTTTCTCTTAACCAAGGGATAATAACAGAGGTATCAAGACCTCCAGAGTAAGCTAAAACGACTTTTTTCATTTCTATAGAGCCTTTCTATTTTTTAGGTTGTTGTATTAACTCTAGCGATGTGATTCGTAACTTTATATTATATTAAGGTTTTAGAAAAAAAACTCATATTTATACGGTATGAATCTTCTTTCAAAAGATGAAGTCTTCTAAATTTTTTTCCAAAAAGCATATCAGATATTCTGTAACAATCTCACTTTTTGTTTATCTCAAAAAGTTTTTGCAGGATAGCTTTTTGAGCATGAAGCCTATTTTCAGCTTGATCAAAAATGATTGATTGTGGTCCATCTAAGACGAACTCATCGACTTCCATACCTCTGTTGGCAGGTAAGCAATGCATAACCAAAGCTTGTGGGTTTGCTTTTTTTAACAAAGATTCATTGATTTGATAGGGAAGAAAGATATCCTCACGGGATTCATTTTTGCCTTTCTCGCCCATGCTTATCCATACATCTGTATAAACAATATCAGCATCCAAAACAGCTTTTAAAGGGTCCTCTTCATAACGAATGTTCGCTTCTTTTGCTCCTTCTAAAGTTTGAGCCTCTTCAAGAATAAAAGATGGAGGCTGATAAGCTTTAGGTGTTGAGTAAACAAAGTCCAAAGATAAAAGGTTTGAGGCGTATATCCAAGAGTTTAAAACATTATTGCCGTCACCAAGATAAACTATTTTAGTGTCTTTTATTTTTCCCTTGTGCTCTTTTATCGTTAAAAGATCGGCGAGTATTTGGCAAGGGTGTAAAAGGTCAGATAGACCATTGATCACGGGGACAGATGAGACTTTTGCGAATCGCACAATGTCTTCGTGGTCAAATGTTCTAAAAACAATGCCATGAACATAGCGTGACAAAACACGTGAAATATCTTCGACCGTTTCTCTTTTCCCCATTTGGACTTCTTGAGGTCCAAGAAAAAGCGTGTGAGCACCTAACTCTTTGGCGCCTACTTCGAAAGATACACGGGTCCTGTTAGAAGGCTTCGTGAAAAGCATAGCCAATGTACGACCTTCTAAAAGGGAAGGATTTTTAAGAGGGAAACGTTTGAACTCAGAAGCAAACTCTAATAGGTCATTTATCTCTTTAGCTGTGAAATCTTTTAAACTGATAAAGTGTTTCATTTTGTATATAAGCACTTATAACTAATGGGTATTAAAAAAAGTCATTTAAGATTGTTGCGAAAAAAACTAGCAGTAAGTCCTATCACGGATTTCTTAACAATCTCTTGAAATATATTATACCATTATATGCTTTTTTAGTAAAAATATCTAATGACACCGTTGAAAAATAGAGCATAAGTGTTCTTCTCCTTCTTTTAAAAGATAGTGTCAGCTATTGAAAGAAAAAAGTGTTTCAAATTTTTTTCAATAAAATTTATCTTGTATTCTTAAGTAAGATCATATTTATAAATTTTCAAAAAGAGTAAGGTTTTTACATGATAAAGAGGTACGGAGATTTTTCGAGATGGGTTCAAAAAGAAAAAACCTCCGCAAAGTCTCGAATTGAGAAAGTGCAGAGGTTTTTTACGAATATTAGGACAAAAAGTTTAAGAGGAAAAATCCTAAAGACTTTTTGCTACATCAACTAATGCTTTTAGTGCAAGTTTTGTTTCTTCCCAGTCACGTGTTTTTAAACCACAGTCAGGGTTGATCCAAAAGTTTTCACTAGGGATTCTTCTTAAAGATCTTGTGATAATATCCTTGATTTCTTCTTTCGAAGGAACGGATGGGGAGTGAATATCCCATACACCTAGACCTATTTGACGTTTAAAGTCAATTTTTTCAAAAGCTTCAATGATATCTCCGCGGCTTCTAGAGGCCTCAATAGAGATAACGTCAAAATCCATTTCGTTGATATAGTTTATGATTTCTCCAAACTCCGAATAACACATATGTGTATGGATTTGAGTTTCAGCCTTTGTATTGGTTAACAAATTGAAAGACTTAACCGCCCATTCAAAATAAGAAGGCCAATCTTTCTTTTTGATAGGCGCTTTTTCTCGGAAAGCTGCTTCGTCAACCTGGACAATCTGGATGTTTGATTTTTCATAATCTTTGATTTCATCTTGTAAGGATAAAGAGATTTGATAGGAGACTTCCGATAAGGGAATATCTTCTCTGCAAAAACTCCAAGCGATGATCGTTACAGATCCTGTTAGCATCCCTTTGACAGGTTTTTTTGTTAGAGATTGAGCATGAACAACTTCATCGATAGTCATGGTTTTAGGTCTAGAGATATCTCCATAGATAATAGGAGGTCTATAGGCTCTTGTCCCATAAGAAATGATCCATCCAGATTCTGTTGTTGCAACACCATCTAAGTTTTGAGCGAAAAATTCAACCATGTCTGTACGCTCAAATTCTCCGTGTACAAAAACATCTAAACCAACTTCTTCTTGAAAGTCTACAAGTTTTGCGATTTCTTCTTTCACATAAAGGTCGTAGTTTTCTTTAGAAAGCTGACCTTTTTTAAACTCGGATCTTTTTTTGCGAACTTCACATGTTTGAGGGTAACTCCCAATGGTAGTCGTTGGGAAGCTTGGCAATCCTAAAATATCTGCTTGGATGCTTTTTCTTTCTTCCAAAGAAACATCTTTAACAAAATCAGAATCTTTTAAGGAACGAACTCTTTCTTGGACATAAAGGTTAACACCTAAGGGTTTGTTTGTAGATTTTTCAGGAGAAATTGCTCCTGAAAAACATTTTGAAATGTGGTTTATTTCCTCTAGCTTTTCCTCTGCAAAAGAAAGATTAGCCTTTAAATTAGCGTCTAGATTGTTTTCGACCTTTAGAGATACGGGAAGATGAAAAAGAGGGGCTGCATTAGAAAGAGCAAGGTTCTTAACAGAGGAGTCTAAGGCTTTTAACTTTTCTAAACATGAAAAAATATTTGTTTTCCATACGTTTCTGGCATCTACAAGACCTGCGATGAGTTTTTTATCTTCTGGAAAACCATTTTTACAGATGTAGTCAAATTGATCTTTGCCTCTTACGAAGTCAAGGCCGATGGCCGAGACAGGTAATTTTAGCAAACGCTCGATCCAGTCAACATTGTCATAATAGGTGACGAGGGTTATTTTTTTAGAACTACTTTCTAAAAGCTTATAGCCTTTTTCTATAAGAGATATTTCCTCTTCCGAAAGATCCATAACGAAAGCAGGTTCTTCTATTTGGATTTGATCAACCTTTGAGATGAGTTCTTTGTAAATAGGTACAAGTTGTAAGAATAGTGACGAAAGTTTTTCGAAAGATAAACCCTTTGAGAGTTTTAAGAATGTGAAAGGTCCGATCACAGAAGGGAAAGAAGCTTGTTTATAACGCAAGGCAAAGTGATCGATATTGGACTTAAAAGAAATGTCCTTTTTATCGAAAAACTCTGGAACCAAGTAGTGGTAGTTAGTGTTAAACCACTTAGTCATCTCTAAAGCGTTTTTTCCACGACACAAATCATAATATTCATCAAGATTCGAAGGAGAGTAAAGTCCGCATAAGATAGCAACATCTAGCATGGGATCATAAAGGGTTAATTCCCCATTGGGAAATGTATCAACATTTGAGGTATATCTCTCGATATTTTCATTTTGGAGAGTATCCAAAGATTTCCAAAGTTGGTCAGAGTTGGATTCGTTTTTCCAAAAACTCTCGATAGATTTTTTAAATTCTCTGTTGCTCCCTAAGCGAGGGAATCCATAAGCGTGACTTTGCATAATAGAATATCTCCAATAACAATCATCGAAACATTTAAAACTTTCTGCTATGGGTTTATTAGCAGTTATTGACTTAATAAGATTTTTACAAAATAGGTCACAATCTTTACTGTAAAACTTTGTTCCAATAAATTTTATGGTTTATTTAGCAATAACCTATAGATAATAATGGCAAAAAAGGCTTATTCATAAAAAGGTATATTTTTAAATGAAAAGTCTTTTTTTGCCGTTGTGATCGAGTATCTTTCATTTGATTAAAAATCATACAAAAGCCTCTGCTTAAATCCAAAGATTGTTAAAGAGGAAAAATTGAGATTTCTGCAAAATTTTTTATAAAAAATCAGGGATCACAAGAGCTTTTATAAAAGCAATCTATAAAAGCATTTTAACATAAAAGACGGTTATCATCCAGTTAGATGGAAAGCTAGCGCCTATGCGCTCTATTTAGGCCGATGTCATGAAAATTTTTAAAACTTCTAAATTGAATATTTTCTTCGAACCAGAGAATTTTGTTTCAAGCCCAATTAGTACTTCACTTATAGTCACTTCAGGCTTTTGTGCTGCTTCAAATATGGTGTCGATTATGAGTTCAATATCTTCTTTTTGTTCAGGGAGCACACTTTCATCTAAAATACGAGTTGTAGCTCTTTTAAAATCTTTGATAGAGAAAGTTTGTAATGTTTTGCTGTCACTCAAGTTTGCTACACGCATAGTTTTCAATAAACTCCTAAGCAGAACGATCTCTTGTCTATCAGCTGAAAACTTCATTGCAGTAGCTGCGAGAGCTTGAAAAGCATATAGAGATATAAAAAATTCTAGATGAGAAGGACTAAAATGATCCAGAGAAGAAAGAGACGGTAAGCTAACCTCCATAATAATTGGATCCTCCAGGTTTCCTTGTTTGCAGGTTATAAGGTCATTTGTATCATCGGCATTTCTTTCAACATAGTTTATTTCATACGAAGGGAGGGATAGATGAGATCTATCGCTATCAAAGAATTTTTCGATCCTATTTCGGATCCGGATCGCGCTCTTTGCATCTATAGATATTGGTTTTTTGAAAGGTGTCTTGACAACCGTTTCATAGTTTTCAACTTTTTTGGCAATATTTTGGTATTCGAATGGCATGGATTTTACAAAGTTTCTTTCGTTCATTAGCGCTTTTAGAATATCATCTTTTGGAAAACAAGCCCAGCTGGAGACAGAAGGTACGATCGTGAAAGATGAAGAGATTTTGAATGTTTTATTTAGATTTATTGTATTTTTATCAATATTATAATATGTATCGGAACCATTTCCTTCGCATCGTAATAACGATCTCTTGTGGGTCGAACTGTTTACGAAGGATAGTTTCTTTCCCTTCAACTCTTTAATTTTATTCCCTAAACTGTCATATATCGTGAAAATCTTTAAATCAGAGTTTTCTTCGGAATTTTTTTGAGTATACGATAAACCATTAGGAAAACTAAAATAATCAAGTATTTCGCCCAGAAACACGCTTTGATTTTTTGGAAATGAAACGTAATCTACTACTGTTTGGAAGGATCCATCTGTAACACCTATGAATCTATCGCCAATGTTCACTTTATTCACTTTTTTTGCAAAGAGGAGTATATATTTAGATTGGTCATTGGGATCAGTGTCGACTTTAAAAAACATATCTTTAAATTTTTTCGATCCTTTCACGTGAGGTGTACCTAGAGGAACGCTATCGCCTTCTTTTGGAAAGGTTGGGTTTGGTTGTCCTTGAGAAGTAGATTGTGTTTCAGGAATAGATTGTGTTTGAGAAAGTTTTTTCGATTTTGTTAGAAAGTTTAGATCAAGTCGAGGTTCAACGATTATTTCTTTAAACTGGTCTCCTGGCTCAGAGCTATAAAGGGAGGGAATCCAAAAAGAGGAACACGTAACTGCATCATATTTAGACTCCCTCATGATGTCAGGAAGATTTTTTTTATCTAATGTTTCATAAGGTTGAAAATTAGAAACGCTAGGTTTTTTTTCTTTTCCATCGAATACTAATTTTTTTGCAAAGATTTCTCCGGAAGGGGGCGTCGATACAAAAACAAAAGTTGAAGGGTTTTCCTGATATTGATAAACGAGATCTCCTTCAATGGCTAGTAATTCCGGTTTACTACCCATTTGATTCTCGGAACCTTTTTTAGAGATACTCCATGAAGTATTGTTAACTTTGTTGAAAGATATGCCATAAGCCTCAAAACGAACAAGGAACTCCTTTGGTAAAGCCTTTTCTAGCATCTTTTTAGAGTTAGACTTTAATGACAAGCCTACAACTTTATCTCCTTCTAAAAGGGGAAAATCTTCACTTGGCTGATCAGATGAAGGCTCACCCATCATAGGGTTGATGTTTCTAGATATATATCCATTTGATTGGATCAAAGGATTATTTTGGATCTGCTTGATTGCTGTATTGCTAAGAGGAAAGGTGAACTTTCTTTTGTTTTGATTTTCATAGCTTTTTTGAGAGACTTTTTGCATAAAGTTTGTAGCATGGTCCAAGAACATTTTTAAGGGAGCATCAGTTTGAGAAAAAGTTGGATCCTCATGTTTTGCCCAAATCCTAGATATGGGCAATGGCTGCAAATCTCTTTTTTGAATACCTATATTTTTAAGGAATGTATCTTTTCTCATAAAAAGGAGTTGATTAAGGGTATCATCAGCGGTTTTAAAGTATGGAAGCAGGGGATTTTTTTTACTTGCAAATAAAAGACATTTTCCCTTTTTTTGAAAGTTCCCGTCACAATTCAAAGCTTGGGCTTTTTTGAGGTTAAGGTGAAATGATAAAAGGTTTTCTTTATTAGCGTCAAGACTAAAGCCACTTTCTAAAGTTAGAAAAATATGTTCTTGGATTATTTTGGGGATGCCGATAGTTTCCGAAGAATCGGCTTCACTCTTTTGAAAAATAGTTATGTATCGAACAAAGTGATAGGGAGTGATCATTTTCGCAGAACTTTGCTGAACCCGAAGACTTTTTTGACCAGCTTTTGTGAGATCTAAATTTTTTTGATCGGAAAGATCTGTAGTCTTATTTCCCAGTAAGACAGAAACCGCAATGTTTTCGTCGAAAAGTTTTTGATAGCGATCATAAGACTCAGATGTATCGCCTGTAAAGGTTTCCAATATATCCAAAGGAGGGTTGTAGATAGTTATGTCATTTTTATCTAGGCTAGAGAAGGGAGAAAGAACTTTTTCTTTTTCTTCTTCTGATAGGCTAGGATTCAGATAACAACGGGCTTTGAAGTCCATAGCTCTTTTTAGTTTAAGTTGGTTCAGGGAGATTTTGGCTAAAAAGCCTTCAACCGCTACCAAGGCCTTTGTCGTTTGATAAAGACCTAAATACCCTTCTTTTGTGAGTAATTTCGTGAGTTTAGTTTCAAGAAGATGGTTGAGCTCTTTTCTTGACTCATCTTGATATGAATGTAAGTCTTTAAAAATCGATACACTTTCATAGGAATATTCAGCAAATATCTTTTCTAAAATGTTTTTAGCAGTATTTTTATAGAGAAGCTCTAAGGCAATCATTAGATCTTCCTTACGAAGAAGATTCTCATCTACACATTCATGTATATAATTTAAAGTTTCAAGGCTTAGATTGTTATTTTGTAAAAGTGTAAGTGTTTTTTCGTAAAATAAAGGAAATATGTTTTTGTCAAAGGTGGGTCTCGTAGGACTTTGTAGCGCCGTTCTTAGAGTAGACTCATATGAAAAAGTATCTAGAGGGAATGTTGCTTTATGTTTTTTAGAGAGTGTGGATATGAATATACCTAAAGGGTTCTCCGGCTGAACCAATTGAGTGAATGTTGCATTTTCATAAAGAGGATCAGTGTTATCCGATTCTACAGTAACAGTCTGAGTTTTATCCCCGAATGCTACATTTTCATAAAGAGGATCAGTAGTAACAGTCTGAGTTTTACCAAATTCTACATTTTCATAAACAGGATCCGTCTCTTCAGAAGTGCCTGTTTTTTTATGAGCAAGTTCGCGGGTTCTATTTAATATAGATAACGCGACTTCATGAAGAAATACATATTGCTTACCAGTTTGAACAAAGTCGCGAACCTCTCTATGATGTTTAACAACCTTTTCAACCACATCAAAGAAGTCGAAAGGTTCTTCCGGTCGATATTTTAAATGTTTAAGATATTCATCAAAAATACTTTTGAGGGCAATAAAAACACCTGTTCTTCCGATACCGGCTGAGCAGTGAACCAGTGTTGAGCGTTGTTTAACTTTTGATTCATGTTTAAGATAGTTAAAAAAAAGATTTTGAAATGATTCTGTTGATTCTGGGATTTGATGATCAGGCCATGTTGTGTAATGAAAATGTGTGACAGTTTTTACTTTTGAGGTATCATCATTGGGTGTTAAGCGAAAAACTCTTTTTACGGTATCGCCATCGCTTTCTTCTGAGATCATTTCTACCTCTAACTTCGAAAGGGAGTCTTCTTGTTCAGAGGATTTCATCTGTGCTTTTCTTTGGGGAATATGAATAGTTAACTTAGTGCCTAATTTAGTAAAATAAGGTGATACCTTATTATGCTTCACGTCGTTATTGACATTTGTCAGTTGAACAATAGTGTCTATATCCGAGAAAACTTTTCCGTCGACTTTCTTTTGAAGAAAAACATTTATCCAGAAATGTGAAACAGTTTCACGTTTTTTTACTTTATAGTTTAAGGTTGTATCTTTTTGTAAGACTAGTAGACTTTTAGGAGGAATGGGCTTTGCTTTAGAGTCATTCGGGTTGGTCTTATCGGAAAAATACGTGTTATCAGTTATATTGTGGAAGCTCTTTAGCAGAGGTGCTTGTGATGCTACAAATGGCATCTTAGGTTGATCTTGAAAAAGACTTTCTTCCTTATTATACTGTTCAACGTGAGATGCATGCCAAAAATTTCCTCTGAAGAAGTGTTCATCATGCGCAGTAGAGCGCTTGATATTGCTATATCGAGAATCGGTTTTATGTTCATCCAAAATGTTAGTTATCTTTGGGTTTTCCTCTTTAAGTATTTTATCTTCATACTTATTAAATAGGTCATATTTTCTACGGGAAGATAGCTCTGTGAAGGGTAAGATATTAGTAGTTTTGCTAAAAGTGATACCGGCTTTGGTTATAAAACCTTCTATTATTTGATCGGAGGGATCCTCGGTTGAGAAAGAAGATCTAGGAGATAAGGTAAAGACTTTGTTAGAGGAGAGTAAAAATAGAGATGTTAATATCGCAGTGATTTTTTTAAACATGAGGTTTTCCTTTTTTCTTTTTGATTTCAAAGGATTATAAAATACCGAGAAATTTTTGATATCTATTAACTTTTTTAATTTTTAAATAGATATTTATTTACTTATAAATTATATTATTTTTTTTAAAAATATTATTATATCACTTTAATAACATATATTTTTTTTTAAAGTCAAGTGGAGGGTTTTTAGTATTTGCGGATATGTTTTACGCGAATGTATTTGGCAAGATCTTAGTGCCTTTAGAAGAATTAAAAGATCCTGTAGCTACTTTTTTAATAAAGGTTTTTTATCAAATGAAGAAAAAACCTAAGTATATAAACAGACAGATTGGTGTAAGATTTCACACTCTTGTATAGTTTTAATAATTTAAAGAAAAAATTAAACCTTTAGGATCCGTCTTTAAAAATTAAAATATAAAATTAAGTATAATATAAATATTATAATAAGTGAAACTTTTTTAATAAACAGTAGGGTGTATTTTTTAGAAAGCGTATGTTGCGACTTAACAAAAACAGGAAAAATTCATTAAAAAATGAAGTTTAAATTTATTTTTTTATAGAATATTTCTTTTTATCGTATTTTAATTTGATTTTTTTTAAAAAAAAATATATAATATAATATAATATTTTATTTATATATTTTAAATGAATTTTTGGTGTATAATGAAAAAACATATACTTTCTATATTTTCTATATTAATGATACAGCTTTTTATGTCAGTTTTGTTGACAGATGTTTCGATAAGCTTATCTCCACCATCAATTTTGGAGAAGGAGAAGATTCCTCCTCTAGAAAAAACAGCAAGTCCGATGACAATAGTGTCCGAAGTGTCCGAGCCAACCCTTGTATCATTAAAAGATACGGTCAAAAAAGTATTATTGAATAAAACCTTTTTTAGTATTTCTGTGGGTTTATTTTTCCTTTCTATACTTTTTGCTTCGCTCATGATTTTTCAGATTATCCCCTCGAAAACGATTATTTTAGCCAATGCTTCTTTGCCTATTTTTTTACTTGTTTTTGGTCTTACTGGAAACGCTTTAATCGTGACTCTTTTCCTGATTAACAAAAATTATTTTTTAAATAAAGTCCATAAAGATACGCGCCTAGTCAAAGATATCTTTGTTATATTTATCGTTTTTACCATCACTTTTGCTATGGGACTTATTTTCTCTATCCTTTACAGCGCTCTCAATACTTCGCTTCCTTTTTCTAATCTTGTTATTATTTCTTTTTTTCTTTCTTTTTTGATTTTCTTGATCCCTCTTGCTTTGATAGGATTTAAATATTCTTCGGAAAATTCTACACCTGATACTGTTAAAATAGAAGAAGTGACTCCTCTTAAGGTTAAAGATAGTAAGAAAAAAAGTACAGTAGTATCCCCTCACCTAAAAGAAGGTTCCAAGATTGTAGAATTAATAGAGGGTCAGGCTGTTTTTCATACAAAATATGCGACTAGTAGCAATTACTATAGCACTGCTACTATAAAGGCAAATCCCGATGCTGTTTTTATTTTTGGTGCTAATGAGAGCCATATACTAGACCGTAAAGGCGGAGGAGCAGGACAAGCAGCTCATACTGCCGGCCATAAAAATGTTTTCCCGATTCTAACACTCAAACTTGATAGAGAAGGTATTAACGATCTAAATATTAAGACCCATCAGATATCTACAAAAGTTATCCTGAAAAAGTTTGTTAAAAGTGGAGGTACCGTTGTCTTGCCAATCAAGGTCGCAAATGACGATGATGTAAACCTTTTAAAAGAAGAAGGATATAACAAAGATATTAATAAGGGTGACTTAATCGTAAACGTAGGAACAGGAATTGCTTCTCAATTGTCTGGCTATATTAAAGGAAGTAGAAGATATGCACAGGATCTTTATGATGAATTACGTGAAATAGTAACTCAAGGATCTATAAATGAAGATCCTTCTTTTATGCAAGTTTATCAGAGGCGTATGAGTCAATTAGAATCCATAGCTAAGGCTAAAAAATTAGAGAAAGAGGCATAAATCTTAGGAATCAAACCGAAAAAAAAGAAAGACACTCACTTAAGAGGTAATGGATAAAAGCTTTTAGCAAATATAAAGAAGATCAATCACAAACTTACTACTCTTTATGAACTTTTGTCGAAACAAGAAATTTTTCTGGAGCTTCTTTATCTCTCTTGGATACACACAAGAGAAGCAAAAAATAAATATGCAAAAAAAAATAAAGATTAGGAATGCGAAAAAAAGCTCTTTGTTTTTATGATGCAAAGGCTTGATCTAGGATATCCAAAGCTTCATCGATATCTCTTTTTTCAATGTTTAATGCCGGCATGAGTCTTAAAACGTTTTTCTGGGTACAGTTGATCAAGAGTTTTCTATCACAGCATTTTTGAAAAATGTTTTGACCTTCATCTGTTTTTAGCTCTATTCCTATCATGAGGCCAAGACCTCTAACATCGGAGATCAAATCGTATTTTTCTTTAAAAATTTTTAATTTTTCAATGATATAGGTATGCATTTTTTGAACGTGGTCTAAGATGTTATCTTTTTCCATAACTTCGAAAACGGCTATCCCAGCTGAACAAGCTAAAGGGTTTCCTCCAAAAGTTGAAGCATGAGTGCCTGGTGTTAAAACAGAGTCTAATTCACTCTTGACTACCAAGGCTCCAATCGCGACCCCTCCCCCTAAAGCTTTAGCGAGCGTCATCATATCGGGTTCAATCCCATGGTGTTCATAAGAAAACATTTTTCCTGTTCGCCCCATTCCCGTTTGAACCTCATCAAAAACTAATAAGGCATTATTTGCGTAACATAAGTTGCGTGCTTCTTGGATGAAATCTTTATCTAAGATATTAATACCACCCTCTCCTTGAATACACTCTAAAAAAATAGCTGCGGTTTTATTAGTTACCAAACTTTTTAATTGTTCGATATTGTTGGGTTCACAGTGCAAAAACCCATTAGGCAAGGGTTTAAAATTTTCCTTATAATGAGCCTGCCCAGTCATGCTCATCGCTCCAAAAGTTCGTCCGTGAAAAGATTTAAGCAAGGAGATACACTCATATTTATCTTCTGTACGTTTGCGTGCAAGTTTGATGGCGGCTTCATTAGCCTCTGCACCACTATTACAAAAAAAGGTTTTGCCTCCCCAAGAGTTTTCAGCGATTTTTTGGGCGAGAATGCCCTGTGTCTCATTATAAAAAATATTAGGAACATGGATAAGGTTTTCAACCTGATCTTGGATAGTTTTGACAATATGAGGGTGACAGTGTCCAAGATTAGATACTGCCCAGCCCGAAAAAAAATCCAGATAACTTGCTCCCTTATCATCCCAGAGTCTAACCCCTTTTCCTTTTACAAATTGTATAGGGAGGCGATTATATGTAGGTAAAACAAACTTGTCAAAAATAGGCTTTAAGTCCATAGGGTTAACTTTCCTTCATTTGGTTTTTATTATTCTGAGAGTATTGTAAAATTTTTTCGATAAAAGAGTTAGATACGGTGCTATATTTTAATAGCTTTATAAAATGAGCTCGGTGCCGATCCCTTCATCTGTAAAAATTTCCAATAAAAGAGAGTGTTCTATTCTCGAGTCAATCATGTGACCTTTTTGTGTGCCATTTTGGATAGCTTTTAAACATGATCGGATTTTAGGAATCATTCCGCCTTGGATAATTCCTTTATCGATATAACTTTTGACATCAAGATGATTCATGGTTTTCACCAAAGATGAGGGGTCATCTCTCTTTTTTAAAACACCTTGAACATCTGTTAAATAAACCAGTTTTTGAGCCTTTAAAGCAACAGCTAATTCTCCAGCAACGGTATCTCCGTTGATATTATAGGGTTGACCATCGGAACCTAAACCGATAGGAGGTACCACAGGAATAAAGCCTTGTTCCATGATTTTGTTTATCTTTGAGCTATTAACTTTATCGACTTCCCCCACATAACCTATGTCGGGCATAGAGGTTCCTTTTTGAGGGAACTGTATTTTTTTTGTCTGAATAAAAGGATCTTCTTTAGAAAAAAGACCTTGGGCTTTAGCTCCTAAAGATGATAAAGTTTGGACCAAATCAGCGTTGATTTGATTAATCAGAACATTTGCGACAATATCCATTGTTTCTTTGTCTGTTACCCTTAAGCCCTCAAAAAATAGAGGTTTTAGTCCTTTTTGCTTCATGGTGGCGTTGATGGCAGGTCCTCCCCCATGAACAATCAGAGGTTTCATCCCCACAAAGCGCATAAAGACAATGTCTTGTAGGATTTTTTGGACGCGTTCGGGTTCTTTCATCGAGCTTCCACCAAACTTAATGACGAGGACTTTGTCGTGACAAGACTGGATATAGGGCAAAGCTTCCAACAAGACATCTGCCTTGGCGATCCATTGTTCCATGATTGATGTCCCTTTTTTTGATTTAAAAATATAGCTTAGATAAAAGAGTACCTTTGTTTACGTTCGATACTCGGCGTTTATTTTAACATAGTTGTAGGAGAGGTCACATGTCCAACACTCGGCTTCACAAGGAGAGGTTGTTTCGAGCCCCAAATCTAATAGGATATTTATATTTTTCTCTTGCATAAGTTTGTCGAGCTTAGGATTATTTTTAATGCTTTGATTGTTTTTAAGGACAAGTTCTCCTTGAAGATATAAGGATGTTTTTGCAGGGTCAAAAAAGACATCCGTTGAGCCTGCCGCTGCAATGATCCTTCCCCAGTTGGGGTCAGAGCCAAACATCGCTGTTTTCACTAAAGAAGACTTTGCGATTGTCATAGCAACATTATGTGCATCAGTATAGTTAGAAGCTCCGGTGACTTTAACAGTAATAAACTTTGTGGCACCTTCCCCATCATAGACAATATCTTTTGCCAGTGTTTTCATGATGTTAGCAAGGTTTTCTTTAAAAACGGATGCTCTTTTATCGCTAATGTCTAAGATCTTAGAGTTTTCTGTGTTTGGATTGCTCATAAGTATCACAGAGTCATTGGTGCTTTGATCTCCATCGACAGAGATACAATGAAATGAGGTGTCGATACATTCTTTAAAAATTTTTTTTAGAAGATCAAAATCCATAAAGATATCTGTTGTTATATACGATAACATTGTAGCCATTTTTGGGTGAATCATTCCAGATCCCTTGGCGATAGCGCTTATTTTAACAGGATCTTTTTCGGAAGAGTCGCACATAAAAGAAGAGCTGTAGGCTTTTGTACACAAGTCGGTTGTTAAAATGGCTTGAGGGCTTTGGGTGTCGTTAGTAGAGAAATGCTTTACCATAGCATTGATTTCATTTTTCATATTATCAATAGGTAATCTTTGTCCAATCACACCTGTTGAGTTCATTAATACCAGAGAAGGGTCGATTTTTAATTGAGCTGCAAGGTGTGATATAAGCTCGAGAGTGTCTTCTGCGCCTTCCTTGCCTGTTGCAGCATTGGCATTGCCACTATTGACTAAGATAGCTTGAACCCGATTATTTGTCTTTTTTAGAGAGTCTTGAGCTAAAAGAACAGATGAAGCTTTCCATCGATTTGTTGTGAAAACAGCACAGGTATCAACAGGTTCATCGGCTAATAAAATCAACATATCTGGGCCCTGTGTTTTTATGTTAGCAAAACCTGTTGCCACACGAAAGCCCTTCGGGTAGGTGAGTCCTTTAAAATCTAACACGGGAGTAAGCCTGTCTCTTCGGGAAAGCCAGACATGATATTCATATTTTGGATCGCTTGCCCTGCAGCTCCTTTGATAAGGTTGTCAATAGCTGACATTACAATGACTGATCCGTTTTGTTTGAAAAATGAAATATCACAAAAATTCGAATATATAACGTTCTTGATTTCGGGTGAAACCCCACAGGGAAGAATTCTTACAAAGGGTTTGTCTTTGTATGTTTCGTGCAAAATATCTGATATGCCTTTGGAGTCGATGTCATTTTTGAGTTCAATATAGTGAGTTGCAAAAATACCTCGTATCATTGGTGCAAGATGAGGGACAAATGTCACCTGAACGTTTTCACCAGACGAAAGGCTTAGACTCTGTTCAATTTCCGGTGTATGTTGATGATTCCCCAGCTTATAAGCTTTGATATTTTCGTTGCATTCAGGGTAGTGAAAAGGTTTTTGAGGGGCTTTGCCTCCCCCACTGATACCTGTTTTTGCGTCAACCATGATCTTGTTGGGAACAATGAGGCCTTCTTTTAAAAAAGGATAAAGTGCTAGTTGTATCGCAGTTGGGAAACAGCCTGGGTTAGCAATGGCTTTCGCAGAAGATATTTCGTTAGGATAGATTTCAGATAAGCCATAAACGATATCTTTCACATAAGCATGGCTCGTGTGATCTGTCTTATAAAACTTCTGATAGATGTCTATGTCATTTAATCGATAATCACCACTTAAGTCGATCAAAATTTTTTGTTTGTCCCAGTACTCTGGGACAATGTTCATGCTAACACCATGAGGCAGAGCAAAAAAAATGATATCGGAAGTTTCTAGTATTTTGTCTGAGTCTGAGATAGAAGAGCAAGGAATATCACAAATGCCCTTGTATTCTGGAAATATCTCAGAATAAGGAAGGGCCGTTTTATCCCTGATAGCTAAATGAGATAATTCGACAAAAGGGTGTTTAAGGATATGACGAACAAGTTCTGCACCAATATATCCACTTGCTCCAACGACACTCGCTTTTAGCATGGCCACGAATCACTTCATGTCACAAATAGAAGTTCTTAAAATATCAATATTTGAACCTGAATCTGTTTTTAAAACAACCATATCATCTTTGATTTCTGAGATGGTTCCAACAATTCCACCTTTGGTTACAACCTTGTCCCCTTTTTTCATATTTGCAAGCATATCTTCGAGTTCTTTTTGTTTGATTTTTTGAGGCCGTAAAACTAAAAAATACATGACCAAAAGAACCAAGATAAAGGGTAAAAAACTACTAACCGTTACCATTAAGGAGTTGGGAGCAACTGGATCCATTTAGATATTCCTTTTCGATTTTAAGATGTGCTTAATTTAGTGAGATCGAGAGGGCAAAGAGACTCTCATCTTTTTCTCATATCTATATTTTGTAACATAATAGAGTGATAAGGATCAAGTTCGCATTCATTAATAAAATGAAGATAAGCTTTTAATCGAATCACAAAACCCTTTTATAACCTCTAATGGGTAAGGGAACTCAGATATTTTCCGAGTTTCTTATTTAGAAGTTACAGCTGGAGAGGCATAGATTTTACCATAAAAAAACATGACTCTCCAGCTCAAAACAATGTGAGGACTTTTTTCCATCTATGGAAGAATAGAAAAAATTCAGAATAAGTTTGTTTTTGATTTAACTTTTTAAAGAAAGAGAAGAGCCTACTTCTTCTGCTAAGCCAGAATTTTCGATCCAGAAAGCATGAGAAGGAATTTTGGGGTAACGGTCTTTAATGTTTTTTAGCCAAACTTCTAAGTCTAGCTTATGCTGATCCTTTGAAACAGCATGCCCCTTACAGTCTTCGTGAGCTATACAGATAATGGCTTTTGAACTATTCACATCTATGGATAGATCGATTTTATCCCAAATAAGAGATTGGGTTGACTCAGGTTTTGTCAAAAAAGCATCTGGACCAGGTTCGGTTATTAAGTCAACCATGGTATCAGGAAAAATACGGGCTATAGCTTTAAAAACAAAATCGTGGATACGACCATCTATACAGCTAACACATACAACGCGACTCATTTTTTTATCTCCATTTCTATGAAAAATTGATAAAGCTTTTTTTACTATACTAAAAAGGCTTTTGATGTTTCTAAAGAAACATCAAAAAGAAAGTTAGCTAAAACCCAACCTTTGTTTTGCTTATAGGCTAAAAATCTAGAGTTAACATTAATCTGCTCATATTTTAGAACAATGAAAAAAAGATGAGCCATTGATGTTATGATTTGGGTATCTTTAACTTCGTATCCGAGAAAATCTCCACAAAGATCTTCTACATCTTGTAAAGCTTTTATTTTTTCTTCAAGAATGGGAGAGTCATTCTGAGCACTTCCACGAGCCCAACAGGCTACAGCGGCTATGGTACCTTTGCTAAGGTATAGGTCAAACCCCTCTTTTAAAAGTGGAGGAAGATTTTTTTTTGATTCTTTCATAAATTTATCACTCTCTTTATTTAATTCGAAAAAATGAAATACTAAAAAAAATAGATAATATTAATTATTAAAATCCAAGAATCAGAATAAACTATAGGAAAACTAGAATTATATCAATAAATAAAAGATTTGTCAATGAAAAAGAAAAGATAAAGATTAAATGATTTACTTATATACATTTTAATTTAACATCAATTAATATAATTATTTTGGATAAAAAAAATAAAATAAAAGTTTAGTGAGTGGTTTAATTTTTAAAACTTTTTGAAGCATATATTTAAGAAATTTCTACTTTTCTATCGACATATGGGGCGAGTTCATTAGGAGCATGTGTCACAATAAGGGATGTCATATTGAATTCTTTAAGGGTTTTTACTGTCTCAAGAATAACTTTCTCTCTTAAATCAGCATCCAAACTTGCGAAAGGTTCATCCATTAAAAGGAATTTTGGTTTTGCCATAAGCGCGCGTATCAAAGAGACTCGTTGCTGTTGCCCTCCAGAAAGTTGATAGGGGTATCTATGGAGAACATCCCCTAAACACATTTGTTCAAGAGAGTTTTGGATATCTTTTGTTGTGTATTTTTTGTTCAAGACCTTAAAGGAAAATGAGATATTTTGTTCCACTGTTAGATGTGGAAACAAAGCATAGTCTTGAAAAACCAAACCAATTTTACGTTTATGTGTAGGGATAAAATCGGTTAAAGTATTTAAAGGGATCTGATCTAGAAAAAATGAACCTTCGTCTGGCTTTAATAAGCCAGCTAAGATGCGTAAGAAAGTTGTTTTCCCTACCCCACTTGGACCTGAAAAAGAAAGAATATCTCCTTTATCACAAGTTAGAGAATAAGGACCGACCTTGTAGCCAGAAGGATAAGAGTATTCAATCGAATCTATAGAAACATATTTTTTCATATGATTTTCTCATTTTTTTTGTAAAAACTTATTAATAAAAAAGTACCTGCAAAAAGCAATAGCAATAGAGAAGAAAGAGCTGTTTCAGAAAAAAAAGCTTCCTCTGTAGTTGTCCAAATATGTGCAGATAAACTTTTGTATCCGATAGGAGCCAAAATCAAAGTGACGGGTAATTCTTTAAGGGTTGAAATAACGACAAGAAAGTAAGAACTAATCATTGCTGAATGATTCAAAGGTGAGACGATTTTCTTAAATGTTTGAAATGTGTTTGCGCCAAGCGTGCGTGCAGCGTCTTCTAAGGTACTAGGTATCTTTGTGATCCCAGATCGTAAAAGAGTATAGCTTTTGAAAAAAAATAAAATCAAATACGCCAATATCAAGTAAGCATAAGACTGATAAAACGAAGCAGGAAAAAACTTCATGAGAAAGACTAAAGAAAGAGCTGTGACAATACCTGGAACAGATGCTGCTAAGCAAACAAAGTTTTCGACTTTTAACCAAAGACCACCTTTACGTTCAACCAAATAAGCCAAAGGATATGAGACTAAAACGATGATCACTCCTGTGACTAGTGCTATGACAAGAGATGATGACAAACGGGTTAAAATATCTCCCAAAGCACTTTGCTCTACACCTTGAGATAACCAATAAATCATGACACCTGTAGGAATTAGCAAAGAGATAGTGACGACGAAAGAGCACCACAGTAAAGCTAAAAACTTACCTTTCCCTAAGTCTATACGAAAAGGCTTTTTACGTAAATCTCTATCATTTTCTAAGCTTTTGGAAGCAGCTTTATAAAACTTTTGTGCATTTAAAATGATAAAGACAAGCAGAACTAATATTAAACTCAAGAAAGAAGCGTATTTGCGATCAAAATAAGCGCTGTAAGCGAGATAAATTTCTTGCGTTAGGCATGAGTATCTCATAAGTGTTGGTGTTCCAAAGTCACTTAGAGCGTAAAGACCTACTAAAAAACTTCCAGCACAAATAGGTGCCTTTAGATAAGGTAGCCATAGGCGAAATAGAAGTTGATGGTTTTTAAGGCCAAAGGTCATAGCGACTTCATCATAGTTAGGACTCATTGAGCGTAGTGCAACCTGAGATGATAAAAAAATATACGGAAAGGTAAACAAAGAGATTCCCAGAACAGCACCTTTGAAGCCGTAAATCGAAGGTAGGGTTTCGATATTTAGTAAGTTAGCTAATAAACTCCCATGAGGAGCAAAGGCGGAGATTAAGGCAAAGCTACCAGCAAAACTTGGAATCATTAAAGGTAAGGTCAAAGTGATATACCAAAACTTTCGAAAAGGCAAATTTGTCTTTTCGAGCAAGATAGCGGAAGGAATAGCTAAAAAACATGAAAAACCCACAACTCCTAAGACCAAATAGATAGATCGGCAGAGAGCTTGCCAAAGAGCTCTCTGCCTTAAAATATCTGTAAGAAAAGTTATGTCGATTTGGCAAACATGCCAAAACATATAAACAAGGGGAGATAACATTAAAAGTGTAATGGTCGCCGCATAAAAAATAGCCATGTTAAGTTAAAACTATAAGACTCCTTCTTCTTTAAGGATAGTTACAGCTTTGCGGATTTCTTTAAGCTCATTTAAATCCAGATCTAGAGTGGAGAAAGTGCTTAAAGACTTTTGAGGACCCTGCACTTCGATTCCTTTAATGAGAGGGTATTCGAAAGTTGTTTTCGCAAATGTTTTTTGAATCTCTTCTGATAGAAGAAATTTGATAAGTTTTTCAGCAAGTTCTTTTTTTGAAGAATTTTTTAAGATACCGATCCCTGCAACATTTAGCATAGATCCAACATCTCCTTGAGTATAATGATGAGCTACGGGGTAGGAGGGGTCTTTGCTTAAAAATCTGTGTAAATAATAGTTGTTAACAAGTCCAACAGATATTTCTTTTCGTCCAAGAGCTGCCACAATAGCTGTGTTTTTGGGGTAAACCTGTGGCTCATTAGCTTTAATACCTTGCAACCATAGGCGGGTTCTTTTTTCGCCTTGAGTGACCAAAAGTCCAGCTACAAAAGATTGAAAAGAACTGTTCAAAGGGGCCCAACCAATTCTTCCCCCTGACCATTTTTGATCGAGTAACCCCCAGATGGTTTTGGGGAGATCTTTAGGGTTGACGAGATCTGTGTTGTAATCAATCGTACGGCCTCTACCAGTGATACCAATCCATTTTTTTTTGGAAGAAACGAAGCCTCTTTTAACCTTAGAGAGTAATGATTCGTCGATGGAGGCTAATAAGCCTTCTTCTGTTAAAGCTCCTAAAGCTCCTGCATCTTGTGAATAAAAAATATCAGCAGGTGTGCGTCTACCCTCTTCAATAAGGGTTGCTGCCAGCTCTGGTGTTTTTCCGTAGCGAACGTTAAGCTTTATGCCCGACACTTCTTCAAATCGCTTTAGAACAGAACCCACTAATTTTTCTGACCTTCCCGAGTAAATTGTTAACTCTTCGGCAAAAGCAAAAGCTTGTCCAAGAAAAAGAAAAGCTAGTAAGGGAAGAGAAATTTTTTTAAATAGTTTCATTTTTTATACTCCTTTTTATAGTTCAAATGGAACTTCTTGTTCTAACCAACAGTCAACAGGTATACCTTTTAACTTTCCAGGCCTAAAAGACCATATTTCTACAGCTCTAAAGGCCTCGTCATCAAGTTCTTCGTGCCCAGAGCTCTGTATTATTTCAAGAGAGACAACTTCACCTCTAGGATTTATGTGCATCTTAAGAATAGTGACCCCTTCGTGTCCTTTCTTTTGTGAATCTCTAGGGTATCTAGGTGGATAATTTTGACTTTCTAATGGGATCGGAGCTTTATCTAATTCTGAAACCGTATAGATGCGAATATCCTTAGAAATTTCATTGGTTTTTACCAAAGATTTTCCAATCTGTTTCATTTCGAAGTGAACTTTCTCGACCCCCAAAGATTTTAATTGATCCATAACAGCAGGAATCCATGAGTGGCGTGGAAGATGTTCAACGGTTTTTGGATTAAAAATCCAGTTCCTAAGATGTCTTAGTTGAGAGGCGTCTAAGTCTTCTGCTCCTTTCACATCAACCAAATTAAAATCAAGGATTTGACCATAAGGGTCAACACTTACATCTATAAAAGCACCTCGTTCTTCACCAGCTCTCCCTTTTGCAACGGGATAGTCTGCGCCATGAGGTTTAAGTTCGGGGTCTTCTTTTTCTTTCTCAGCTTGATGGTTCTCATTTTTTTGCATCAGGGCTGTTTTATTATCTTTGACCAAAGATGTCTTTTGAGAGTCGGCATCGGTGGTTAACACTGTATTCTTATCAAGAGTTTTCTTAGTCTCTTTTTTTTCAGGTTTTTTTTTCTTTTTGATTTTTTCCTCTTTGAAAAGGTCTAAATCTTTTGTTTTGTTCAGCTCTTCTTCGAGCTCAAGCAAGAAATCCTCTTCAGCCGTTGCAGAAAGCTCTTCCAGGAGTTCTTGTTCAAAGTCCACTTCGCTTTCTTCTTGAACTGATGCAGAGGTTTCCATTTTTAGCATGAGTTCGTTTTTCTCTGGCAACATACTTTCTTTGCTTTTTAGAGGCGCTTCAACCAAGTGAACTTCGACGGTTGGAAGTCCTCTTTGAACCTCAAACATTTCTATGTTTTTTTTGGGCCAAGATAGAAAAAGAACAATATGAGAAATAACAGAAAAAGCCACAGGGCTTCGGAAGTATTTTCTCATTTTTTTTGTTCCACCTCAAAAAACATTTTTCTTATGCCAAGGATCCTCAATTCGTCCATAGCCGATACAACTCTTCCATGTTCAACCGACTTATCAACTCTTAAGTAGAGGACAGCTTCTTCCGGATTTTCGAATATTCCCGCAAGATGTGATCCCAAAGTTTCAATCGTGACGAGGTCTTCATTAACATAGACTTCTCCAGATTCTGTGAGAATCACAACGTGATAATCTTCTTTGTTGGAAACCGTTTTTTTTCCTTTGGGAAGATCAACATCAATCCCCTTATGGACAACCATGTTGAGCATTGTATAAATAAAAAAGACAAGCAACAAAAACATGGTGTCAATCAGAGGCATCATTTCAACACGTGACTGTTTTTTAGTGAAAGATTTTATTTTCATGAGATCTATAGAAACTCCTAAAAAGAAGAGCGAGAGCCCTTGTTATACATCAACTCGAAGTTAGTGACCTGAGACTGCATATCACTGACCTTAGACTCGATCAAAGATTGAAAGTAATTAAAAGGTATCAATGTTAAGATGGCAATACTTAAACCCATAGCGGTAGAAATCAAAGCTTCAGCAATACCTCCTGTTACAAGTTTTGGATCTTGTAATCCGGCTGCACCTAAGACATCAAACGAGGATATAATACCAAAGATAGTCCCTAAGATGCCGAGAAGAGGTGACAATGTTATGATTGTATCCAAAACAGTTAAGTACTTTTTCATACTTTTAAGCTCCTTTTCAACCCCTATTTCGAGGGCTTGCAAAAAGGATAATTCATGGTGATTTAAACCTTCTCTATAAATCTTAACCAAGTAATCTTCTGAACCTTCTGAGACTTTAAGAGCTTCGTTTATACGGGACTGTCTAACATAGTCTATGACTTTTTCTCTTAAAACAGTGTGAGAAGCGGCTCTATGTTTCATCCAAAATAAAGCTCTGTCAAAAATCACAGCTAAAGATATGAGAGAACAAAGTATCAAGGGATAAGCTGTTACACCTGCTTCTTTTATCCAATCTGGCATTTTTTTACCCTTTCTTAAAAAAAATAGAGATTTATTTCAAAAACCTTATCCGGAGGTTTTTCCGAATAAACTTTTATATAGTGGTCTTTTTTAAAATCTCGATATGTATTAAAAAATAGTTATTAAATATGAAATATGATCAATTTTTAAAACAAAGAAATTGAAGTTCATTTTCAACAATTAATTACAAAGAAGATCATTAAGTTTAAATAACTTAAAGATCGACTTTGGAAATCCAGAGTAAATCGGGAATTCTAGTTGTAGTATTCTTCGTTAATCGCTATTTGGTGTTCTTGGTCATCCGGCAAAGTATCATCTGGGTATATAGCCTCAACAGGACACTCTGGAACACAGGCACCACAGTCGATACATTCTTCAGGGTTTATGTATAACTGTTTTTTTTCCAAAGAGGCTTTATAATCATCTGACCACTCTTCTTTAGTCGGATGAATACAATCAACCGGACAAACCTCAACACAAGCCGTATCACAAACAGCAATACAAGGATCTGTAATCACATGGGTCACAGCTTAGATCTCCTTTCTTTTCATGCAAGAAATAGCTAAAAAATTGAACTATTTTAACATGATTTTGATTATAATCAAAATGAAAGATTGCAATAACTAAAAAATATCATTGCAAAATGATTTTTATATTACAACATAAAATCTTTAACAATGTTTTTTACTTAGAAAAATCATGAAACTTCCACCTATCGAGACTCTTGAGATGAACTCCCTATGCTTTTTTCTAAATGACATTTTTTTTAGAAGAAATCTTATGAAAGCTTTACTTAAAAATAGCGAAGCCGTTAAAGTTAAAAGCTTGGGCATCTTACGGATTCACTCATAATTATGAGAAATATGCTTTACTAGGTATTGATCAAAACTCTTAGTTAGAGATAGAGGTCTTTCAAAATAAGAATCACTTCTGATACAATAAAGGTCGATTAGTGATAGATCAAAATATTTAATCAGCCTATTTTTATAAAGTGGGTGATTTTTTAAGACTCGACAAATCTAGATGAATACTAATGCATAAAAACTCTTTCGAAAAGATTTTTTTTAAAACTATGATTTGGCACAGATCAACTATTACAATAATTTTTTTTTATAAATTTGGATAATTTTAATTTAAAGAATGATTTTAACTTATGTATTTTTTTATGTACTTGTCTTATATTTGTAATTTTATATCCTTTTTTATGTTAGCCATTGTCGCTACACAAATATCTCTACCCTTTTTATCTTTTCTTTTTTATTTTGATCAATTTTCTTTAGGTCTTCTGTCGATAATTGTATATCTTTTTACTCAAACCCTTATCATCTTTTTTTTCACGGGGATGGGGGTTAATATCCGTGACTATACTAAAGAAAAACAACTTTCGGATGAACTTTATCAAAAAACAAAAAAACATAAGTTTCTTCTTTTTGGTCCCCTTTTATTGAATATGGGCTTAATGATAGCTGTTTTTATTTTGGGAGGAGCTGTACAGACTAAAGGTTTTCCTGCATGGATACAAGGTATCCTTTTCTGGTTAGCACTTTTACATTATTTTTCTATTTTAAAAAAGGAACACCTTTGCTTTTCCGAAACGGTAGATATTGTTTTGGAGATGACAAAAGAAGAGAGAGAAAAAGATATAGCGAAATGTTGAAAACTTTTTTTTTCTATACGTCTAAACTTTTACAAGCGGTTGCTCTTGTTGCTTTGTTCTTAACATTTGTCAAAGAGTTTCCAGATACGATGAGTCAAAACTTTTTATGGGGAAATGTGTTATTATTTTTTTTAGGTTATCTTTTGGAAAGAGTGATCAAATGACAGGAAATGACTCAAACTCTGATAGATCTCTTGCTATAATCAAATTGAGATTAGGTATTTAAGAGATTATGCAGATATTTTTGATACTAAAAAGATTGATTCAGCAAATTTTTCCATCTTTACTTTCTAAAAGCAAAGATCATAAAATGTTTCTGCGTTACGATACTAATGCCAAAGGCTTTAAAAAAGCCGCATATTTTCTTGTGACGTCGGCTTTTATTGTTTTGTTTTTTGGTCTATGGAATATCTGGATTTTAATAAAAAAATGAGATATGTATAAAATATTTCAAAAAATAAATGAATATTAAATTTTTTAGTGGTTTATTATTAATAGGGAGAATGTTGATATGATTTTTTATAAACTTTTTATTTGGATGCATCTTTTATCGATGGCAAGTCTTTTTGGATTACTTGTGGCTTGTCGCTCATTACCCTTACCTCTTCCTGCGCCTTTACTTAAACAATGTAAAACATTTTTTGGTTTAGTTTTTGTGAGTGGAGTCCTTTTGGCTTATTTAAAAATCATCACCTCTTTGGACTCAGGGGATATTCTTAAAACAGGTATCTATCACATCCTGATAACAAAATTCGCATTACTCATGGGGTTAGGCCACTTTGTTATGGTGGGCTCCAAAAAAGAATCGAAAACATGGATTAATATAAGTCTAGTAGCTATAGCTCTTGCGACTTTTTTAGGTTTGATGATTCGTTATCAATAAAAGATATTTTGAGACCTTTACAAAATATTCCAGATATTTTTCTCTAAAGAAGACTTACACCCGTTGCTTGTTTCGTAAAAAGTTTATATTTTTACATAGAGATCTTACTGTGTATTTTGTAACGGTCTCTTTGAATATTACCAATCGATTTTTATAATTTTTTTTCTTTTAGAGAGTTTTTACACCTATGAAAATCGTATTTTTATCTAGAACTTTAATCTATATTCTTTTCGTATCGGTTCTTTCTATTCCAGACGGAATGTCCTTATCCCCTACATGTAAAATTTCTTCCCTAACAAAGGATGAAACGACTAGTTCTTATGCTATATTTAGTGATTTTGAGAAATTTAAAGAAGCCTTGGGAAATGGTTCTAGTATAGTTTTTAATCCACTTACTACTTTTGCTCAATTTAAGAGAAGGGATAGTAAGGTACGAGCTTACCGGTATAGACACGGAAGAATCTTTAATAGCAAATTTCTATAATATTTTATATTTTTTTAATAAAAAAATAGGTCTTTATGATGAAAAATCAGATCAACGTTACTTTGAAAAGGCAAAGAGGGCTTTTTTTGAAGCTTTATATTTTTTTAATAGAATGCAGTATATGTTTTTTATAAAATATGCCGATAGGGTTTGTTTGAAACTTGACAGGCATTGTGAAATTTTAGCGCATTATTTTGCAGGAATGTTAGGCGAAGAAAATAATCAGGCAAAGATCTATTCCTTCTTGAAAGACTTTTTTAAAAATAAAAGCCCCGATATCAAGGAGGAGCAAGGCTTACGCGCAGCAATAGAGCGTATTTATTTAGAGCACTCTGTAACTGATGACAATCTCAAATATTCTTTTAATCTAAGGATCGAACAGGCTAGGAAACGAAGAGAAGAATTGCTTCAATTGCTAAAAAATTTTTCTAAAAAAAATCATTTGAATAAAGAAGATGAAAAGTTAAACATAGTAGTGAAAGACTGTGAAACAAAAGTATCAGCTTTGCAGGATGAATTAGCTAAAGAAAAATTTGATATTGAAGATACAAAAAAGAAAAGATCTATTGAGCTGAATAAAACCCTCGCCTCTTTTTTAGAAGATTTTTATAAAAATTTAAATAAAAAAGATAAAGAGTTAGAGGAAATACTTAAAAAGTTTGAAAAAGAGAAGACAGAATCAGAAAGTCAAAAGTTTCTAGAGGAATTTTCTACTTACTTTGAAACGCTTACCTTTACAAACCCATTAGAAGAAACAAAAAAAAACAACCTCTTCTTAAGAAACTTATTGGAGAAACTTAACCCAAGAGTATTAGAGGTTTGTTCTTAATTCAAATAAGAAAAAAATATAATGCAAAAAGAGAGTTCAAATATACAAATAAATGATTTTCGTGGTGAAATATTTAAGCATGTGATTCCAAATGTCTCACTTCATCAAAAAACTTCTTTTTAAGTGTTAAACTTATGAAAATCTTGGAAATATAAAGATGAAGATTTGTTTAAAAGATAAGTTTTTATCGAATTAAGTAAGTCTAAATCATCGGCATCTTTTTGATTAAAAAAATATTTTTAAGATCCTAATATCAAACATTATAGAGCGCGTAAAAAAAGATTTATTATAAAAATCAGCTATCTAAAATATTAAAAACGTCTTCAAGAAAGATCGTTTTTTCGGCGCATTTCCCTTTGGCTTCGCCACGTTCGATTTCGACAGCCTCGATTTTTTGAGTATCTTCATAAGATATAGTACGAATCCCCCTTTTATGAAGGATGTCTTTAATCGGTTGACTATCTGGATGTTCACAAGGGGTTAATTCAGAAAGATTGTTTAATAGTTCATTGACAGTTTCATAACTGTCGGCTTTATTGGTTCCAATGACACCAGTAGGCCCTCTTTTTATCCAGCCTACGACATATATCCAATCGTTAACTTTTCCTTTTATATGGGGCAAAGTACCTTTCTGTTCATCAAAGGGGATGCCTTCTATAGGAACTCCTCGGTAACCAATACTTCTGATAAATAGGTCGCAATTCATTTCAGAAGTTTTGCCGGTAGAAACTAACTTTTGTTCACCAGCCTTCCCTGTCAACTTATTATGTCCCATAGAAAATCCTGAAACTTTTTTATCACCTAGAAGTGCTAAAGGGCTTGTGTAAAATTTGATCCAGATACGACGCTTTTTTGAAGATTCAGGGTTTTGTTGAGCCAAAAGTTTTTTTAGAGCTGTGATATTTTTGTTAGCTTGTCTCGTTTGAGGGTCTTCTAACTCGAGAAGGTCTGCTTCAGAAAGTTCCAAGTCCTTGGGGTCCAATATGATTTCGGCATCTTCTAAAGAACCAAGCTCGGTTAGCTCTGATTCGGTGAATGTCGCTTGTACAGGACCTCTTCTACCAAGAATATAGATATCTTTGATTGAGCTTGTAGAAAGAACATCTAAAGATTGAGAGGTTATGTCGGTTGGCTCAAGTTCTTTACGTGTTTTAGCTAAAATCCTTGCGACGTCTAAAGCCACATTGCCGTGACCAATGATCACGGCAGATGAAGAATCAATTTTTGATATGAGATTTTGATAGTCAGGGTGCCCATTATACCAAGCAACAAACTCAGTGGCTGAATAGCTGTTTTCTAAGTCGATATTGGGGATAGGTAAAGGTTTGTCTTTTTGAGCTCCGGAAGCAACAATCAAAACATCGTAATGTTTTTTTAATTCGCAGATAGAAAGATCTTTACCGATTTCAATATTTCCCCAAAATGAAAAAGAAGGGTCTTGGGCAATCCGGTGGTATATTTTGGTAACAGACTTGATTTTAGCATGGTCGGGAGAAACTCCGTAGCGTACTAAGCCAAAAGGCATATGAGATTTTTCAAACATGTCTATCAATACAGAGTGCTCAGATTTTCGTAAACATTCTGCAGCATAAAATCCACTGGGACCACTGCCCAAAATAGCAACCCTTAAGGGGCGTTCGTTTGATCCTAAGATATTTTTCGACATATTTGTAAATTTTCCTCTAATATTTATTTTTTATTAATGAGAAAGGGTTGCCAAGCCCTTAAGACTTCCTCTTTGTTTTTTAGTAAAAATTTTAATCTGAGAATATTCTACAATATCTCATAACTGTAGATATTTATAAAAAAATTCTTTTAGACAGATGTAGCGCTTTTCTTTATCTTTTTTTGACGCTTTTTAGAGCGTTTATGTTGAAAAGATAAATCAATAACCAGCTGTTGAATCCTATCTTGATTAGTTCCATCATAGTATCCACGTATGCGGCCAAGATCATCAACCAAAACAAAGTAAACACTGTGGAAAGCAATATCTTCAAGATGTCCAACACGAAAATCTTCCTTGAGAAGTTTTGTGATTTCTTCTCTAGGTCCTGTTAGAAAATGCCATTTTTGTAGATCCGCTCGATATTTTTCAGCATAATCTTTTAAAACAGAAGGTGTATCATTTTCTGGATTTACGGTGAATGAAACCATGCGAATATCATCAAGATTTTTGAATGATTGGTGGATAGAGGCCATGTTTTTACTCATTTTCAAACAGGGGCCTGAACAGGTTGTGAAAATAAAGTTGGCGACCCAGACCTTCCCAAGTAAATTTTTAGAACCAAAAGCCTCACCTTGAGTATTTTTTTGAGAAAATTCTGAAATTTGTCCATATATAGGTAAGGATTTTTTGAAATATCTTTGCATCCAAAGAGGAGATAAGGCAATGAGACCTCCAATAATAAAAAGGTGAACTTTTCTAAAAGGGTTTAACTTCATAGTAAACAATCTCCTAAAACAAAACATAAAAGTAACGGCAAATACAACACCGACGCGAGTAAAAGTTTTCGAGCTTCTTCATCAGACGGGTTGCCGGCTAATCTCATCGAACATAAAAAGAATGCGATTCCTAAGAAAAATGTTAGAAAGAAATAGAGTTCTCCTACCATTTGAAGAGTTACCGGTAATAAAGAGACAGGAATAAGTAGAAGAGAGAAAAGTAAAATCATACGAAAAGTTTTTTGTCCTTCCGGGTCTATAACAGGTAACATTTTTAAATCGGCTCGCTTATAATCGTCTTTAAATAACCATGCGATAGCAAAAAAGTGAGGTTGTTGCCATGCGACTAAAATAAGAAAAAGGACGATGCCTCCGCCATTAGGCTCTCCGGTTACAGCTGTCCAACCCCAAAGAGGAGGTAGTGCACCTGGGATAGAGCCGATGAATGTATTCCAACAGGATATACGCTTCATGGGAGTGTACACCATATTATAAATAAAAGCAGCTAGTAAAGCAAAGCTCATTGTTATGATGTTCACCTTTAACCCTAACATCAAAGCTCCAATAAATATAAAGAAAATACCTAAAAACAAAACAAATAAAGGGGATATTTGTTTTGTGGGTAAGGGACGATTGCGGGTTCGTAGCATCAAAGCATCGGTATCTCTTTCCATGTAATGATTCAAAATACTGCTACCTGAAGCCAAAAAATAGGTACCCCAAAGGGTCCAGGAGAGTAAAGTATTGTCAAAGTTCCCTTTTGAGGCAAGGTAAAAGCCAAAAAAAGTTACAACTAGAACCATTAAAACAATACGTATTTTACTAAGCTCCAAGTACATGCGTAAAAAAGATATCATAAGGTGCGGTAGCCTCTCAAAAACATCAGGAATGTCATTCCCATTAAAAATGCCCCACATAGTAAGTGAAGTGTTGCGATGATGGGCAATTTCATGCTCAATACTGTGATTGCGCCTAGCATCACTTGTAAAATGAGGCCCATCCCTATCCAGTAAAGGGTTGAGATGATTTTTGCGTTCTTAAGGAAATATTTACGGATCCAAAAAGTCATTAAGGTAAAAAATATTAATATCACAAAAGCTCCTAGACGGTGTATAAAGTGCAAAACAACTTGAATCATATTGACATAAGGCAAATCCTTTTCAAAATTCCAATCATTGATTTCTTGTAACATTTCTTTATCAAAAGAAGGAATAATAGAACCCGCATTCAAGGGGAAATCATGAATAGCTAAACCCGACTCTGTATGGCGCACGAGTGCTCCAAGAAAAAGCTGTCCGTAAAGAAGAGCTAAAAATAGAGAGATAACGAGTAAAAAAGATCGTCTTTTTGAATGTTTTTTTTCAAGAGAGGTTGGTTCAAAAAAAGTTTCATCACATAAGCAAGAAGCTAGAAAAATGGTTGAAAGAAAAAATGTTTGAGCCAAAAGAGCATGCCCACAAGAAATCCAAGTTGGCAAAAAGAATAAAACAGTTAATCCTCCAAAAAGCCCTTGAACTATAACCAAAAGTAAGCAGAAAAAAGCTATTTTTTTTACCGAACGACGTTTCTCATGATAGAGGGTAAAAAAAAACATGAGAAGAGTCATGAATCCAACAAGAGAGGCAATCATACGATGACCATGTTCATAAAAAATGCCACCTATCATAGGAGGAAAGAGCATGCCATAAGAAAGAGGCCAATCAGGAACAGCTAGACCTGAGCCAGTACTTTTGACCATGCCTCCAGCAAAAAGAAGAAAAAAAGTGCAAAAGACAAGAGCTTTCGCATAATTTTTTAACCAAAGAGGATTTCTTGTTCTTCCTTTTTGCATAAGGGATTCCTCTACAAATAGTTTAAAATAAAAATTTAGCTCCAAAAATCATCTTCGGAATCGTCAGCTTCAGCTTCTTCTAAAAGAAGCTCTTCTTGTTCTGTCATCCATGATTTAAAATCTTCCGGTTTCATAACATTAACGAAACCTCTCATACGGTAATGCCCCACACCGCATAATTGAGCACACATGATTTCAAAAGTTCCAAGCTTAGTGGCTTCGAACCATGTAGGTATTTTCATACCTGGAAGCACATCTTGTTTTAATCGCATAAGAGGTATACCAAAACAGTGGATAACGTCCAAAGAGCTAAGTCTGACAATCACAGGTTTATTGATTGGTACATTCAATTGATTAACCGTTAGGATATCATCTTTCCCGTATGGGTCCTGTGGGTCAAGACCAATAGGGTTAGTTTGACTATTAACAAATGAAGAGTTCGTTTTTCCGAAACGACCATCTTTCCCTGGGTAATGGACATTCCAAGCAAACTGCTGAGCGACGACTCTAACCGTTAGCGCTTTTTCTGCGGGAGGAAATGCCGTGACAACATTTTGCCAAAAAGGTATAGATAAACCGACAAGCAAAAAAACTTCGATAAGCACAAGCCCTATTTCTAGGTAGCTAGAGAAATGCGTCTTTACACCATGGTATGAAGCTTTGGTATTTTTAGAACTACGAAAGCGGAAAATCGTATAAAGGAAGTAAGAGATCCAACCAACGAACATAATAAGCATTAACCAATGGACTAAAACGATTATATGATCAATAGCAGCTGACTGTGTAGATGCCTGTATGGGTAACATGAGGATATTTTTCAAACTTTTAATAAATCCTTATTTTCTATAAAACTTTTTTGCTTTTTCCAAAGAAGGAAAAAAAAAGATCCAAAACAAAGCCATAAAAACATAGTAAAAACCAAAAGAAATAGAATGCCATTAGACATGCCTTTCACGGCTAGACTTTCAGAATCTCCAAAACAAACGCTACAGCTAAAAAGGCAGGAAGATGCTAAGAAAAATAAAGAAAAGCTTGAAACCCATAGCCAAAACTTCCGCATATAGCCGATCAAAAAGACCAAAAAAGAAAAGGTCAAAATAGCAAAAAATAATTGTTTTTGAGCCAAAAACCATGAACCTAAAAAAGCTGTCATGCAGATGCAAGCGAAAATAAAAAACAAGTGAAAAAATTTAAGGGACATAGTAATGCTCCAGCCTAGAATGAGACTCCAATAAAGGCAAATAAAGCAACGCTATGAAAAAGAAGACAGAAAGAAGAATAAGAAGATAAACCCATCTTTTTTCATCAAAGAGGTGCATAAAGTAACCACCAACTAAAAATCCTTTAACTGAAGCAACAGATAAAGCGATAATGATGGCACAAACAGAAGCATCAATCGCCAAAATTTTTGATGTCTTTGTTAAGTCTAAACCCGAAACCCAAACGGTAATAAAGGTTAAAAACATTAAAGATGCAAAAACAATCAAATATGTTCTATTTTTTTTAGAGAGTGATTTTGTGTCCACAAAAGGTCACCTTTATAATTATAATAAATACAAAATGGGAAAAAGAAAAATCCAAACCAAGTCAACAAAGTGCCAATATATACCGCTCAACTCTATCCTACCCTTATATTTTTCAGGGTCTTCTTTATAAAGTTTAAACCCTGGAAATAAGTGATAAATATTAACCAGTAAACCTCCTAAGATATGTAGGACATGAAGACCTGTCATTGTAAAGTAAATAGCCAAAAACGTATTAGTAGAAGGATAGTAATGGTGATGAAATTTCGCGGAATACTCGAAATATTTAATAATGAGGAAGATAAATCCCAACAAAATCGTCAAAGAGTATAGAATGCGAAAGCGCTTAACATTATTCATTTGCAAAGCTATCCAAGCCAATATAATTGTAACGCTAGAACTTATTAAAACAACAGTGTTCACGGTTGCCAAAGGGATATTTAAAAAGTCAGCACCTTTGGGCCAGCCGGAAGATCCTGTTCTTAGCAAGATATATGCTGAAAACAAGCCACCGAAAAGCATTAGCTCGGAGGCTAAAAATAACCAAATCCCAAACCTTCCATTATTTAAACCCGTGTCGGGGCGCTCTTCAACTGCAAAAGGTATTTTCATGAATGATTAATCTTCCCTTTTTTTATCATTTTGTAAATCAAAATTTTGAGGCAAAAATTCTTTGTCAGAATTTGGAGGATTGTACTCATAGGGGTCTCTAAAAACCTCTGGAATAACTTCGAAATTGCCATGCCCTAAAGGTGGAGAAGAAGTTGCTGCCCATTCAAGTGTTGTTGCGTCCCAATGATTAGCTGAAGCTTTTTTGCCTCTCCAGAAAGAAGTGAAAACATTAATGATAAAAGGTATTTGAGCTACAAATAATAAAGCAGCAGAAGCGGACATAACTTTATTGAGGTAAAGAACATCTTTCGCAAGCTCATAAGTCGCACCTCCGTCGTAGAGACGACGAGAAACACCGGCTAATCCCTGAATAAGCATGGGGAAAAAAATACAATTCATACAAATCAATGATGGCCAGAAATGCCATTTTCCAAGAGTTTCTGACATTTGACGACCTGTTATTTTGGGGTACCAGTAATAGATACCCGAAAAAAGAGCGAAAATGGTTCCTGGGGCAACTATGTAGTGGAAGTGACCAATAACATAATAAGTGTCGTGTAGATGAACATCAGCGGCGGCCAATCCTAGAGGGAGACCGGTTAGTCCTCCAATACCAAACATAGGAAGAAACGCGAGTGAAAAAAGCATGGCTGTGTTAAAGCGAATAGATCCACCCCATAAGGATAAGAGCAAGGATGTTAAAATGATCACAGATGGTATGGATATGATCATTGTTGTTGCTTGGAAAAAAGCACTTATCACGGTACCCATACCTGTGAGGTACATGTGATGTGCCCAAACAATAAAAGACATAAATCCTAGAAAAACAGAAGCATAAATCATTCCTTTACGGCCCCAAAGAGGTTTCCTTGTATTATTAGCAATGACTTCAGAAACTATTCCCATTGCCGGCAATATAAGAACATAAACTTCTGGATGAGCTAAGAACCAAAACAAGTGCTGCCAAAGCAAGACACTTCCTCCTCCAGTGTAAGGAAGAATTTGGCCACTAAGGACAAGACCTTCCGGCATAAAAAAACTGGTTCCAGCAAGACGATCCATTAGCTGCAAGACCCCAGCAGCTTCTAACGGAGGGAAAGCCATAAGTAAGAGAAAAGCGGTCACTAACTGTGTCCAAACAAGGGTAGGCATTCTCATGAATGTCATTCCCTTCGCACGTAATTGAACAATAGTAACAATGGTATTGATAGACCCCAGCAAGGAAGATGTTATTAAAAAAACCATACCAATTAACCAAACGGTTTGTCCCGAAGTAGCGACAATAGATAAGGGAGGATAAGCTGTCCAACCAGAGTTCGCAGCACCTCCTGGCATAGCAAAACCCAGAAGCATCACAAACCCACCAACGAAAAAACACCAATAGCTTGCCATATTTAGTTTTGGGAAAGCCATGTCTGGGGCTCCGATTTGCAAGGGAACAAGATAATTCCCAAAAGCACCAACACCTAAGGGGACAACCCCTAGAAAAATCATGATTGTACCATGCATTGCACCCAAAGAATTATAAAACTCGGGAAGCATAACTCCATCCGGCATACTAGCATTACCGAAAAATTTACCGATCAAAGGTAAAGCTTGCTCTGGGTAAGCTAACTGCCAACGCATGAGCAAAACAAGAGAAAATCCTAGGATTAAAAAACCCAGAGAAGTTAAACCATACTGGATCCCAATAACTTTGTGATCCAGTGAGAAAACATACTTGCTCCAAAAACTTTGAGATGATGAATGATTATCCATTAAGATTCCTGATTACTTTTTTGAAGGTCTAGAAAAAACAAAGTCAAGAGTAGCAGAGTCACCTGTTACTTCTACTTCAGCTGTACGGGTACCCATTTTTTCATGCCATGCTTGAATCTTATATTTACCTGCCGGTAAATCGTTAATAGTGTATTTACCGTCTTTTCCTGAGACAGCAAAAAAAGGATGGTCATAAACACCTACCCATGCGGTCATCCAAGGGTGAACATCACATTTAAAAGGGAAAGGTTTTTCTTCTTTTTTATCAAACTTTTTCATTGCAACTTTACGAAACTTTGGCATCGCCATGTTGAATTCAGAGTTAACTTTTGGGATAGCATGAACATTATGCAATGTTCCGTCTGGGTTTAAAATTTTTAACGACTGACCAACCCTCAAACCAAAAACATGTGGAGAGTAAAGGCAACCCTTTTGATTTAGAAGGAAAGGTTCTTTTGGAAGAGGATAATCACCTTGAGGAACATTTAGAACAGTTACGATGATGTTCGCCATTTCATTGTTTTCCCCTAATACAAGAACCTCTGGATAAACTTTGTCGGCATGGTGAGACATGCAAACAGGATCGCCAGCCATCTTAATAGGTTTAAATTTTGGAACTTTACCTTCGTAGGTGATTTTTCCAGAGATGGAAGCTCCAAAAAGAACATTCGAAAAACAAAACGAGAGAGTAAAAAGTCTCAAAAAAAACGAAACGATACGCATAATTTCTAATATCTCCTAGATAAGGGTATATAAATGAAAAATGTTCTCTTAGAGAAGAAAATCGTTAAAAACTTCCCAGTCTTTGTCTTAATGAAAAATTTCATAAAAATCTCTAAGAAAAAGGATTTTATCTTTCTTTAAAAGTCTTGTCAAGAAAGGTTTTTATAAAAGGTGCTCCTTATGAATATTTCACAATAAAATCAAAAACTTAGCTCGTTCAGGTCCCTTAAGGGAGGTGAGGATGTCAAGCTGAACTTTGAAGTTTTTTAAGCATAAGTTTTCCTTCTTCAAGATTCACTGACAGTGTTTTTACTAAAAACCCTTGAAAAAAAGTTTTATCTTCTAAATCCTCTAGATCTAATTCTAGACTTAGATTGTAAAGTATATAGTGTATTGAATTTTCTCCATAAGATTTAAAGACTTCTTTAAGTCTACCTCGCTCTAATAGATTTAATCTATCATATTCTTTGATAAGAATTTCAGAAATATCTCTAAATGTCATTGTCTTTGATTGTGTGATTTTTTGTAAAAAACTTAGAATATTATTAGCAGCTGTAGTTGATTGATTTTTTAATAAATCTTTTAATAGCTCTTTTAGGCGATCTTTCGACTCAAAAAACCTTATAGCAGGATCTCCTTCTTCTGAAAACTCTGTTCTGATAATCATGTCGCCCCCATAAAGTGCAACCCCTATTATTTTAAATTTAAAATTTTTAGATATTCTTACATAGGATTCTAAAAAAGGAGAATTAAGTATAAACATATAGACTTCCAATGGATTTGTAATATATTCATTTTTTATATATTTCTTTTTTTTAAAATAGATAAGTGTTTTCTCATTATCGAGCGTTTCTATATATAGAAATGATGGAACTCTATGTTCTTTTATTTCATTATCTTTACTAAATTGTGAGTAGGCTAATTTTAATATTTCAGACAAACTATAGTTATAAGCACCTTTTTCAGCATTATAAATCGTCCAACATTCATCTTGAAATCTTATAGCTAAGAATTCAGGATCTCCCATTGAAATACACGTTTTCCCAGAAAAATGTTTTCTATATTTATAAGATATCTTTTGAGGAATACTTTGAAGCTCTATTTCTTTATTTATCCAAGATTCAAAAGGTATTCCGAGTATTTTCCTTAACCAATAATCAATTAAAAAATCAGGATGATTATTTAAAAGTTCGTATAATATTTCTTTGAAGTAATTTAATTTATTAATGTTTCTTTTAAATCTCTGCAAATTAGCTTCATGGTAAGGGATTTTGACATCCCCATACTGAATATTTTTTATCTTTTCAAAAATAATAGACCCAATGGCATGTAAACTTACTTGGTTTTCTCTTAAAATCTTAATGCTGTCTAATATTTTTTTTTCAAATTCATATATATATAGAGTTCTGCGGATCTAACGGCAATATAAATTTAGATCTCATGGATGACTTTAAGGGATACTTAGAAAAAGAATTAGAACTAGCCCCTCAAACAGTAGCAACGAGCATATACTCGTTAAAAGGAGCTATACGTACTCTCATCGAAAGATCTTCAGACCTATCTCTAAAACAGATTTTTTTTATCGAAAGAAAGCTCAAATCGATAAAGCCCCCTCGTCCTGCAACAAGGGTTATTCCTAAAGAAAAGATTCTTTCAGAGAAAGAAATACAGAGGTTGTTAGATCACCTACCAAGGTCTGTTTTTTCTGTTTGTACCCTGCTAAAAGAGAGTGGCATTCGAGTAAGTGAGGCATTGAATCTAAAGTGGAAAGATTTGAAACAGCACTCAAATGGTGCAACCTTAGAAGTTATGGGCAAAGGCGATATCTTCAGAACAATCCGAATCTCATTTGAACTTCTAGAACTCCTCCTCCACGAAAGAGAAACCCGTGAAGTAGAAAGTGATTACATCTTTGCCACCAAATCAGGAAAGCCTTTGTCTCGAACAAATCTTCACAAGACTATACATAGGTACGGAAAAAAGATTCTTTTAAAAGAAAACGTTGGATGCCACACATTCAGACATTCTTTTGCAACAAGACTGCTGAAAAATGGAGCTGATGTTGGATCGGTTTCTAGGTATCTTGGGCATGCATCCCCTGCAACCACCCTCTCTTTCTATTGCCACAATCAACTTAGCGATGAGCAATTATTTGGCTAACTTTCAAAACAAAAGAATATCTTGTCGATATCTTTTACATGTCTAAAAGGATATCTTTTTAATATCCTTTTGAAGGCCTCATTATTATTTTAGTTTAAAAATATTTCTTTTGCTAAAATATAGAAGGACATCACACAAATTCCAACTACAAAAGATAGAACAGGCTTTTTTTGAAGAAAAAAATTCTTAGAAATTCTTTCTTCAAATTTTCTACTTATCAAGAAAGAAATAATAACTGTCACGATTAAGATGGTTATTGTTTCATTAAACATAAGAAAATTCATTAATTATCTCCACCTGTCACGAAATTTTCGGTAAGTCTTTTTTGCTGAATTCCAAACTGTCTCACATGTTTTTCCAGCCGCCCAAGCTCCAACCCCAAGTTTGAATCCATCGGAGACAAGCCCCCTCCTTACTCTACTTTTTGGAACATCCTCGGGTCTTAAGTTGCTTTTAGGCTCTATGGTTGGCTTTCGAAACTTACGATTTTGAAAATGACTAACCGGCATTTTATCAGGAACGTCTCTTAAATCAGCTTGAGCAATACTTGCAATTAAAAAAGTGTGAACTAGAAAAAAGGATAATATTTTCATGACGATTGGGATACCTTTTGATTAATAAAATAAATAACTCTTTACGAGACCCCCAATGTTAAAAATTCTATCATTTTTCTTTCTATTTTAAAAATTAATTTTGGATTTTGTTCTCTTCCGCAACCTCTTTTACTTCCAATCATCAATGTCCTCAAAGCCCGAGTACAACGCTCTCCTTTTACTGTCACAATCAACTTAGTGATGAACAACTTTTCGGCTAAAAGAATATCTTCTCAATATCCACTCTATACCTAAAGAGATATCTTTTCAATATCTTGTGGAAGGCTAAGACTTCCTCATTATTATTTTAGTTTTTTATCATTGAAGTTACATTTAGATCAGTACGCCTTATCGTTGCACTCAGAAGGCTCTAGCCTAAGGTCTTCGTCGCCTCTTATTACCCTCTGGGTTCAGAGAGGCTATCCACTCAGAGAAGAAAACCTCCTATCCGACTTCGTCGCAAAAAAGAGAGCCTATAAAGAAAAAAAACAGTTCAAGATCCAGCATAGCAAGTTTGACATCCTCACCTACCTCAAGGAAGAGGGTTTTGTGAAATTTTCCCAAATTTGATAGCATATAAAAGATAGGATAATAAAGTTTGTTTTATAAAACGTATTTTTTTTTAGGATAAAATTGATTAATGAAAGAAGAAACAAGAATAAAAATAGAAAAGTCTATTGAGTTTAAATGTCTTTTTTATCAAGCGCTGATTGCTGTCATCTTGACAATGTGTATAAATTTATCACATGGTTGTAAATTCGAGATGAATTTTATCCCCTTCACGGTGACTTTTTTATCTTTATATATCTATAACGAGCTTTCTAACTACAATAAAAAAAAAGAAAAGCAAGCAAAGGAAGCCTTACCAACTCCACCCAAAACCCCATCCTCCTGATCCAAACCCATATCCACCAGAAGAAAAACCATCATTCGAGCTAAAAGGATCAGGAATAATACAAAAGTGATATAAAAGCGATATTCTTTATATATTTTTTAGATATAACATTTTTAATATTTCTGAAGCTGAGCGTCTCGGACATACTAGACTAGAAGTCTTATCTATGCTGCAGACACAAGCAAATAGAAAAATATATATGATTTTAAAAAAAAACTAATCTATAATAAAGTTTATTTTATAAAACGTAT
>MDLB01000099.1 GCA_001730085.1 PVC group bacterium (ex Bugula neritina AB1) | reverse complement strand
CGTAAAGAGGTTTTAATTTTAGTCATATCAGTACCCCAGACTTCATTTCTTTTAGTTGCCTTAGGCTTAGAAGGGTAAGGCGGAGTTCGCTTAGCCCTAAGTCTGTTGTTTTTCGTACATAAAAGATTGTTCTCTTTCATAATTCTATAAATTCTAGCCATAGCAAAGCTTTCTTTATTCATATATTTCATATAAGCCCAAACTCTACGGTAGCCCCAATAAGGATGTTCAGACTTGATTAGGTCTATTTTTTTTAATAAAAAAACATCTCTAATCTTAACCTTATCCGACCTTTTTCTAGACCTTACCAATCGTTTTTTTTTAACTCCATTGTTAGCTCTCCTACTGTCTCTTTTAGACGACTCACCTCTTGTTTTAGAACCTCTTTTTCTCTATCAACTCCCCCATAGGAAAAAATTTTAGACCCTTCAGATAGCAGTCTATCTCTCCAATTATAATAGGTTTGTTGAGAAATCCCATATTGATTGCATAATTCCCCCAAGCTTACATTCCCCTTTATTCCCTCAAGTACAATTATTAACCGTTCTTTTGCTTTATATTTTTTCTTATTCATTTCCATTTCTCCTTATTATTATTATCTCTTTTCTAAGGAAAAATATTCAAAAAGTTTTTTGCTTTCTTAACGTATAGCAGTATACTATAGGTACTAAGGTTTATGAATCATTAGAGATGCCAATTAATATAAAAACTTTAACTTATTGCAAAGAATTTCAAAAAATAAAAAATAGCCTTATGTCTAAAAGGCATTTGAAAAGATCTTAGCATCAGACTAATCTTTGTTTTCTGGTATATGAAAAGCCAGGAGCCTAAAGATGACGCATGAGTTCAACCAAGGATTTATGCTTAGAGCCTTCTTAGCAGTGCTATTTGAAAAGTTAGAATAACGATTTTTTTTAAGTTTAAAAATTGTGATCAAATAATAATCAGCGTTTTACGCTAGATGAATTATTTTTTGAAAAATTTCTCTGTGAGGCAAAGCGAGGAGGAGAAAAAGGCTTAAAAATTTCTGTTATTCTTTGAAAGCGATAAGTGAACATATATTGTAAATGTTTTTTCAAAAATCTTCTGTGTATAATCTCTGAAAGAGGTCCATATGGCAGTGAATATTCAATATTATCAATGATTTCTGTCATATTTTTGTTCACTTCGTGAATAGTATGTTTATGAACCCAATGTTTAAAAGGGCCTTTGATTTGTTTCTCTGTGAAACTTTTTTGTTTAGGGTTCCAATCTATAATTTCTGAGACCCAAGTTAAGGGGATACGAGATATCTTGACTTTAAAAACGATTTCTAAGTTTTTGTGTAATTTTACAGGGTGTTGGTTTTTGATTTCTAAATAATATTGAGGAGGAGTCAGTTGATAGAGGTTCAAAGGATTTGAAAAAAAATCAAAAATATCATTGCTATTTGTTTGTACAAGTTGTTTACGTTGAAATTTATAAAGGTTACTCATGTTTTAAAATGTTTTCCAAAGCTGTGTCAATAAAAGGGTATCGGAATTTAAAATTCATTTCGGAGGTTCTTTTAGATATGACCCTCTGTCCTTCATTTAGAAGTATGGCTCTTTCTCCGAGTAAAAGCTTTAAAAGGCGAGCAGGAACTTTAAAAAAAGAAGGTCGATGTAGCTGTTTGGCCACACTTTTGGTCAAAGTGTAATTGGTGCATGGAGTTGGAGCTGTTCCATTGATAACACCAGTAAAAGAAGAGTTTTTTATGATAGAAAGTATCATAAAGGTTAAATCTTTGACATGTATCCATGAAACCCATTGTAAGCCGGACGCCAATGGGCCTCCTAGTCCTAAACGAAGAGGTGTGAGCATCCTAGGAAGTGCGCCTCCATTATTAGCCAATACAAGTCCTATACGTAAGGTTACGGATCTATTTTTTTTGTTCAACTTTTTGAGTTCATTTTCCCAGCGATAACAAAGTTGAGCTAAATAGTCTTTGCCTTGTTTAGAACTTTCGTCTAAAAAAGCATCACCACTTGTTCCATAATACCCTATGCCAGAAGCTTGGATAAGAGTTTGACTATTGGGAGATAAATTGATCATTTTAACGAGACGGAGTGTTGTTTGTACCCGACTTGTTTCTAAACTTTTTTTTCTTTTCTCCGACCAGCGTCGATCCATAACAGATTCACCGCAAAGATTGATGATGACATCTTGTTCCCCGATGAGCTTAGGTAACTGAGGATCAGTCCAAAGAGCATATTTACAAGAAGATTTCTTCTTGGGTTTATTTCTAGATAGGATAGTGATAGAGTTATTTGTTGATCTCTGAAGTGTCCTAATCAAGTGTTGTCCTATAAATCCGGATCCACCGGCTATCAATATTTTCATTTTTTCTCTCCTAGAAAATGAAAGGTTAGGATAGAGAAAACTTTTATGGGTTTAAAAAAAATCGACATAAAATCTACTCTTCAGAGAGTTGTTTGTTTGAAATTTGTTTAGAAAATTGATAAGGCTTTAAATCTTCTAAAGTTTTCATCATGACCTCTGTGTTATTCCTATTTAAAAGTTTCGTGCTTTTTTGCTTTTGAAGCACTTCATTCACATCAAAATCTGAAACGATTTCAAATCCAGCATCTTGGATCATTTCGAGAGTTTTAACATTTGGGTTACCTTGGGTATTCAGGTAGCCTGCTAGGAAAAGGGAACTGGCGGGATAAAGAGCAAGGACTTCTAAGTCCTTTAAGTGGGCTTCTCTTCCTGCAGCTGCCCTTAGCTCAGATTCAGGGTTTAATAGTCTAAAAAGACACAGAACCCTTAGACAGAATTCAGGTGTAAGGGTTGTTGTCTGACTTAAAAGGTTTCCCTCGATAGGGAGTAAAAAGTTGACGGGAATAGAAGAAGCTTCCAATCGTCTTAAATCTAAAGCCACATTAATGATATCTTCGTGAGACTCTCCCATTCCAACAATTAGCCCTGAACAAATCTTAAGGTTATTATTTTTGGCTGCTTCAAGAGTTTTGACTCTATCATCATAGGTATGAGTTGTACATATCTCAGGGTAGTAGTCTCTCGAGGTGTTCAAATTATGATTTAGGCGATCTAGTCCGGCAGAACTAAGCTTTTCGGCGGCTGCATCATCTATTAAACCTGCAGATAAACAAATTTGTAAAGAAGGGTAGTCTTTCTTAATTTTTTCTATCAAAGAGCACATCTGTCCGACTCTTTTGGCTGAAGGACCTTTGCCTGCTGAAGCCATGCAGTAGCGAAAAGCTCCTTCTTCATAAGCACTCTTTGCTTCAGCAAGGATTTCTTCTTCGGATTTAAGCTTATATTTTTCAATTTTAGCTTTTGAAGTTTTGGCTTGTGCACAGTAATTACAATCTTCAGGACAGGAGCCATTTTGAATGTTATTCAAAATATGAAGCGTGACAGTTTTGCCTTTATGTTTTTTTCTAACCTCATAAGCCGCATTTAGAAGGGGAAGTAAGTCAACATCTTTGTTTGATAAAATATCTAAACAGGATTTTTTATCAATAATTTTACCTTCTAAACTTGTTTGAGTAAGTTTTTGATAAAAGTCTTGATTCATAGCAATGCTCCTTCTTTTTCTGTTGACTCTTTTTCTGTTGATTCTTTATCTATAATATCTTGGGATATCCTCATTGAACAAAAATTCGGTCCACACATCGAGCAAAAGGGGACATCTTTAGCCGCTTCGGCGGGCAGTGTTTCATCATGATAAGTTTGAGCTGTATAGGGGTCAAGACTAAGGTTGAATTGATCTGTCCATCGGAAATTGAAACGAGCGTCTGAAAGAGCGTCATCGTGCTCTTGAGCTCCTGGATGACCTTTTGCCAAGTCTGCCGCGTGAGCTGCGATTTTATAAGCGATTAATCCCTGCTTAACATCGTGTTTATTAGGAAGTCCAAGGTGTTCTTTAGGAGTAACATAGCAAAGCATTGCTGTTCCGAACCACCCGATCATAGCAGCTCCTATGGAGGATGTGATGTGATCGTACCCAGGAGCAATATCTGTGGTTAATGGACCAAGTGTGTAAAAAGGAGCTTCGTGACAAAGATCTAACTGTTTGTCCATATTTTCTTTGATCAGATGCATAGGGACATGACCAGGTCCTTCAACCATGGTTTGCACATCGTGTTTCCAAGCGATTTTTGTTAGTTCTCCCAAGGTTTTAAGTTCTTGAAACTGTGCTTCATCGTTAGCGTCCGCAATTGATCCAGGTCGCAGTCCATCTCCTAAGCTAAAACTGATATCGTAGGCTTTCATGATTTCACAAATATCTTCAAAATGAGTGTATAAAAAGTTTTCTTTCTCATGAAGACGACACCAGCTTGCCATGATTGCTCCTCCTCTAGAAACAATCCCTGTTTTTCTTTTTTTTGTGAATGGCACATAAGATTTTAAAACACCGGCATGAATCGTGAAGTAATCAACACCTTGTTCGGCTTGTTCTAAAAGAGTATCTTTATAAATTTCCCATGTTAAATGCTCTATTCTACCATCAACTTTTTCCATGGCTTGATAAATCGGTACAGTACCAATAGGAGTTGGTGAATTACGCAAAATCCATTCACGAGTCTCATGTATGTTTTTGCCTGTTGATAAATCCATGATTGTGTCAGCCCCCCAAAAAGCAGACCAAGTCATCTTTTCCACTTCCTCCGAGATGTCTGAAGATATCGCGGAGTTTCCGATGTTAGAGTTGACTTTGACCAAAAAATTTCGGCCAATGATCATAGGTTCAACTTCGGGATGGTTGATATTAGAGGGGATAATCGCTCTTCCTGATGCGATTTCATCCCGTACAAACTCAGGAGAACAGTTTTCTCGTATAGCGACATATTTCATTTCGGGAGTTATAAGTCCCTTTCTAGCGTAATGTAGCTGGGTAACATTATGTCCTTTTTTAGCTTTTATAGGAAGATTTTTAATCGGAAAGCGTTGAGTTTTTAAACTTTGATTGTGGAGACGTTGCTGTTGATAGTCAGAAGTAAAATTTTCCAATTGATCAACATCCTCGCGGTCTAAAATCCAAGAGCGTCTAATTCTATCAATACCCTTTTGAATATTAAGGGTTTTAGTTGGATCTGTATATGGTCCAGAACTGTCATAAATACGAATGACTTTATCTTTAGAGTGGGTTATTTCCCTCATAGGTACATTTAATTTTTCGGATCCCTCTCCAGAAATATAAACTTTCTTAGATCCAGGTTTGTTTTCATATTGAATATGTAATTTTTGAGGATTGACAGACTCTTTTGTTACCATGATTTGCAACCTTTATTAAAAAATTATTTGAAATTAATGCAATATATCTATATGTTTAAAATGAAATTTAATTTTTTCCCACTCTAGTGAAATTTAGGAAATTTTTTAACGATTTCTAAATTTTTTGATAAAATTTATACACTATGTCAACTTTAAGATGATTGAACAACTATTGTACCTGCTAATAGGCTTAATGACAAATCCAAATTTTTAGAAAAATACCTCTCAAGCTCTTTAGATGTTCTTCCTAAAATTTACTATTAAAAAAAAAGCCTATATTTAATTATATTTTATTAATATAATTTAATTTTAAAAAAAAAATATTTTTATATGTAGGAATTATAAAAATATTTTTTGTTGTATAATGTTTATTAATAATCTTTAAATTAATTAGATCTTTTTTATTTTTTATTAAGATTATAATTTACTAAATTTATAATAAATTTCATATATTTTACTTTATTTTAAAAAATATGATAATAATTTAGAAGATATTTGTATTTTTGTAGGTTTTTAAAATTTATTTAAAAAAACTATATGTTATTAAAAATTATTTTGCTTAGTTTCTTTATTTTTGATGTTTTTTTGTACCCAGTTCGCTCCTTTAAAAATGTGGATGTTTTAGCTTTTCAGTCTTCTTTTCAAGCGAAGCTTACAGATGGATCTGAAAAGAGCATTTTTTATAACGATGAACTCCATATACAAGAAGATGAAATCAAAAACATGTCTTTAGATCAAGTTCAAAAGATGCTTGGGAAAGAAATTTTTGCTGCTCAGAAAGATAGATATGAGAATATTAAAAACACTTTCAATTATATTCTGAAGAGGGTTTTGCCTGCGGTTTTTTTTGTAGTTGCTATGCCTTTAATTTATTATTTTGTTCCATATGAAGTTGTCCTTGGGCTTAGGTATGTCCCTATGCTTATTATTTTTTGTAGTATCATTTTTTGTGCTGGAAAGTTAATTCAAAGCATGTCTAAAGCTGCAAAAGAAGAAGGCTATTGGAGTCGAGAAATTCTTAAAGAAAATTTCTTAAGGATAGCTCTTTTTTTTGTTTTTGCTTTGTGTATGATTGTATCTTTATTGTTTAGTTATGTTCCTCAGCATTATTGCCTTATGCTTTTTACATATTCAATGGTTTTTTTCATTCTATTAGTGAGTTTTAAATTTTTTATTAATATTTATTTTATAAAAAAAATCGAAAAAATAAGTAAATTTAATTTTGATAATTATTATATCTATACAAATAACTATATTCAAGGAGATGGTTTAACGACTCAGCTAAAAAATTTATTTAGATATAAGTCTGATAGTGATATTTTAGGTGCTCATTGGCTTAAGTCTGTCTTGTATCAGCAAATGAAGCAATACAATATAGTTTTTAATGATAATAACTACAATCGTATTGTTCAAAAATATACAAATGCGTTAATGGATAGATCTCATATGTGGAAAAAGCTTGCCGCAAACGGAGAAGGGTTTAAAGAGTTAAATAAAGAAAATAGTTTATTGTATAAAACGAATGAATTTTTGTATGTTGTTGATCAAGTTGACAAATGTTGTAAAGATCTTTTGAGAGAAGCAAAAAAAGGCGTGAATTTTAAAATTGAAACAAGGGATATTTTGAATTATCAAATAAAGAGCACAACAATGTTTAATAGGGGGAATGCTCAATTAAATTCAGCTTATGAATTGATGAAAAAACGATTATGCTCGAATATTAGGCGTAAACTTTTTCATGAATATTATTTTCAAAGGTCTAAGCTTATTAAACAACTAGGAAACTACGATAGAAGTATGGATAATAAATATTTTTTTCATCATGATAACTTGTCTCAAGTTCCTTCTGCATCGATTTTATCAATGAAAGTTCCTAATTTTGTTCGCAGAGAGATGACGACTAAAGGTCAAAATTCTGATAAAAACACAAAAATGACTATACATACAAGTTCCGCATTGCCACCTGGAAATATTAGTTCGATGTATTTGCGAGACATTCTTTCTCCTCAGGAAAGAGTCGATCTTTTTAGAGAAGCCTATACTTTTTTGAAAGAAAAACTTGAGTTTTCTAGGATGGAAGAACTAAACTTTTTGAAAGATGAAGAACAGCAAAAAGCTTTTTTTGGTCAAACTTGGGATAGTATTCTTGATAGGCCTAGAAGAAATGCTCTTGTTAATTATTTTGCATATGTAAATAGTTTAGCTAGGGAAGCTGATAGGGGAGGTAATAAAGACTTATTATATATCGCTGCGAATAATCTAAGTGATTCTGAATATCACGATATTGCTGAATTTTTGAATATTTTAAATAGAGCTAAAAGAGTTTCGGAGTGGGTGCAGGCGTTTTTTGAAAATAAAGTTAGAAAGCTTTCGGATAGAAATCCCAATGATTTTTCTGTCGGGGATATTAAAAAGCTCGAAATCGTTTCTACGAGTTTATTATCACCTGACAAATTTAGAAAAGATCAGTGTGAGCATAGAAGAGACAATGAGAATGATATCTTCGAAAGAGAGAATGAAATATTAGAATCTTTGAATGGTAAGAAGGTTCCCATAAAATATGATGGAAAAATTTATGAGGTTGATCTTTCTGTGTATCAAACAATATGGCCCGTTAATATGCTTAGGACAGGACTACTGTCGAAAATAAGTGGTGTTTGGAATAGACTTTTTAAGGTTAATAAAAAAGGAATAGATGCTCTTTGGAAAAGGCTTAACGATGCAAAAGAGAAAATAAGTGAGGATGATATATTTAAGAGAAACGAACTTATGTCTCTCGAGAATTATTTGAGAGATTATTGGAAGAAAAAAACTTATAAAAAACATGCACATGATCCTTATATTATGCCTAAAATGGTATTACTTGTCGGCCATTTTTTAGACTTAGAATTGTCTGTGCGTTGCAAAAGTGGCAAAGATAGGTCTGGGCAGTTGTGGTCAGAGATGTGTTTTGAATTTGTTCGTGCGGATAATAATCCTAATACTTCACCTTATAGGCAAGCTTATAATAATGTTTTAGATGAAGACTTGAAAGCTCTTTTGTATAAGTTGAATATGTATAGCGGTAACTTTTTTAATCAATACAGTAATACAGGCATTGCTGGCAGTAAGTTGCATAATGGGGACCCGGAGCTTGAAAACCGTTATCCAAAAGTTTTTTATCCTAATATTTTGGGTTTTTCGAAATTAGTCAAGTTATCTTTGGTTGCAGGAATGGACTCAGCAAGGTGGATAAATATTGATAAAAAAGAAAAGGTAGCTTTTGAAGATTATTTGGAGTCTGGGGATAAAAAAAAGCTACAAGAAAGATTGCGTCAGTTGGACTTTTTTGAAAAATTAGAGACGGTGAAAGAAACACATAGTGAAAATGTTGGAAATCGTGAATGCCCTGAAATATTTGTAGTGAAGCGAGAAGGGTTGAGGGGGGCCGCTTATCTTGATAACGAGATATTGGTTTCTCAAAGTACTATGGATGTTTTAGAGGAAGCTTGTCGTGAATATAAAGATTCTTTAGCAGAGAAAGGTGCTCTTTACTGGCTTTTATATTCTTTAATAGATCACGAACTCGGGCATTGGGAATATGAGCATACTGTCCTAAAAGATCATCGGAGTGAGCAAGAGGGTTTTGGGGAAAAATCAGAGATAAAAGAAGAAGCTCATGTTGTAACGCAGTGTATGAAGAGGCAGATGGAAAATAAAGATATTCAAAAATGTATACGTGCCTGTATGGAAAAGTTCTCTGAACGACTTGTGGGTTTACATCAAAATAATAGATATAGAAAGGCTTTTAATGGGTTAATAAACAATTTTGATAAAAATGGTTTTGATGAAACTCATGTAGAACAACTGCTCTTACAAGCTCAAGCCTAAGTTAGAGAGATTCCTTGCTTATACTCAAAAATTATTTTAGAATTATCTTATATTACGTTTTTAAAGAGTGGTGAGATTATGATGACATTTTGCATACACTTTGTGATTCTTTTCCCCCTTTTGATTTCTTTTCTGTAAAGTGCTTCACAAGCTTTTTTGTAAGCTTCTTAAAATGATAAAACTTTTTAAAAATAGGAAAAATGTATGGATTTTATATCGACTCCATTTAACGGTCTTTTGATTTTAAAATATAATGTACATAGAGATGAAAGAGGTTTTTTTGTCGAACTATTTAATGAGAATAATTTTAAATCTAAAGTTTTTGATGTTTGTTTTAAACAAGATAATTTGAGTGAATCCGGCTATGGGACATTGAGAGGGATGCACTTTCAAAAGGATCCTTATGCACAAGGTAAGTTGGTCACAGTTTTAGAAGGTAAAGTTTTTGATGCTGTTGTCGACCTTCGTCTTGGTGAGCCGACATTTGGACAATACTTTTCGTATGTTTTGGATGCCAATAATCATGAAGCTTTGTATGTTCCACCTGGTTTTGCACATGGGTTTTGCGTTCTTAGTGAAAAAGCAAAGTTTTTTTATAAGTGCACAGAGGTTTTTCATCCTGAATCTAAACAAAATCTTTTTTGGAATGACCCTGATGTAGGGATTGAGTGGCCATCTGACTTTGTTCCGACTCAAATCTCACAAGAGGATCAAAATGCACCGTCGTTTAAGGATCTTTTTTGAAAGCCTCCAAATATAATAACTTTTTGGTTTAAGATTTTGTTTTCTCAAAATGAAAAAAGAGTGAAGCCTCGACATTTATATTTGAAGTATGGTATCATTCGTGGATCATGTATTTATCTTTTGAAGAAATCATTTTAAAATTACATCATTACTGGACTGACCAAGGGTGTTTTCTTTCCCAACCTTATGATCAAGAAACAGGAGCCGGAACTTTTAATCCAGCAACTTTTTTTGGGGTTTTAGGCCCTCAAGAACATAGGGTTTGTTATGTGGAGCCTTCTCGACGTCCCGCAGATGGGCGCTATGGGGAAAATCCTAATCGTTTATATCAGCATCATCAATATCAAGTTATTTTGAAGCCTGCACCGACTAATGGCCAAGAGCTTTATTTGAATAGCTTGCGTGCTTTGGGACTTGTTTTGGAAGATCATGATGTTCGTTTTTCAGAAGACGACTGGGAGTCTCCTACCCTAGGAGCTACTGGCTTGGGATGGGAAGTTTGCTTGGATGGTATGGAGATAACCCAATTCACTTATTTTCAAAGTGTAGGTGGTTTTGAGCTAGACCCTCCTTCTCTTGAGTTGACTTATGGTCTTGAAAGGATAGCGATGTATCTTCAGAAAAAAGAAGATATATACAATATTTTTTGTAACAAAAAAAATCTTTTATATGGGGATCTTTATAAGTTTCCTGAATTTGAATTCTCTAAGTACAGTTTTGAAGTTGCAGATATAGATTTTCATTTTTTACTTTTTGATAAATATGAGGAAGAATGTTACTCGATCCTTAAAGAAGGGCTGGTTAGACCCGCTTATGATATGGTTTTAAAAGCTTCTCATGTTTTTAATGTTTTGGACGCACGTAATGCCATTAGCGTGACAGAGAGAGTGAACTATATATCGAGAGTGAGGAAAATGGCTTGTGGGTGTGCGAAACTTTATATGGAGAAAGTGTCTTCGTGAAAAACAAGTTGTTGATTGAAATCGGGGTTGAAGAGTTTCCTTCCACTTATATCGAAAAGGCTTTAGACAGTTTTGCCCAGATTTTAAAAACCTTTTTACAAAAAGAACGGCTTTTTGAAGGTGATTGTTCTGTGAAAACAGTGGGAACCCCTCGTCGTTTAGTTTTTTTTGTCGAAGGAGTTGAGACGAAACAAATTTTTAAAGAAGAGCATTTTTTTGGTCCATTGCGTGAAGCGTGTAAAAATGATAAGGGAGAGTGGTCACAAGCAGCTCTTGGTTTTGCACGTAAAAAAAATATATCAATAGAAGAAATGAGTTTTAAAAAAGACCATAAAGGAAAAGAAAAACTTTATGTTTCAAAACCTCAGGATCAAATGAACGCAGAAGATATGTTAAAAGACAATCTTCCAAACTTGCTCATGAGTATCAAAACGCCTAAAACGATGAGGTTTAGAGCTTTTTCTTCATGTCGGTTTGCTAGACCCGTTCGATGGTTGGTGGCTTTTTTTAATGATAAAGTTATCCCTTTTGAGGCTTTTGGATTGTTGGCTCAAAATAAAACTTATGGGCATCGATTTTTAACAAATAATGAGAGTATCGTTTTGAAAGATGCTGATTTTTTAGCTTATATCAAAACGATGAACAGAGCCTATGTTATGGTTGATCCTTTGGATCGATTAAAAGTTATCAAAAATTTGATCACAGAAGCTGTCGAAAAATATTGTGAAGAGCCTTTGTGGCAAGATATATGGGACGAAAGTCTCCTTAATAAAGTTGTTCACTCTGTTGAATATCCCAATGTTTTGTTAGGGGAGTTTTCTGAAGATTTTTTAAAAATACCTGACTTTGTGATTATAAGCTCTATGAAGTTTCATCAAAAGTTTTTTCCGGTTTTAGATAAGAAAAGAGGTCTTTTGCCCTATTTTTTAAGTATTGTTAATGGTGCTCAAAATAAGACACTTGTTACAGAGGGAAATGAGAGGGTTTTAGCTGCAAGGCTTGCCGATGCTTGTTTCTTTTGGAAAGAAGACTTAAAGTATGATTTTCAAAACCGTTATGAAGAGCTAAAGTCTATGATGTATCGTAGAGATGTTGGTTCTTATTGGGATAAAGTTGAGTCAACGCGTAAACTTGCGAGTGATTTATGTGAAAAAGTCGGCTTTGATTCGAACGAAAAGGATTTGACAGATAGGGCCTTAAAGCTTTCTAAAATAGATCTTCTTTCTAATATGGTTTATGAATTTCCTGAGTTGCAGGGGAAAGTTGGAGCTAAGTACTCTGAAATAGCAGGGGAGGATCCGAAAGTTGTTCATGCTGTCGAAGAGCAGTATCGAATGAAGTCTTTGGGGCTTGGGGAGCAAAATAAAATAGCACACATGGTTATTTTGTCGGAACGTTTAGACACTTTACAGACGGCATTTTCTCTTGAAACAAAAGTTACGGGCTCTTCTGATCCATATGGTTTGCGCCGAGCAGCAATAACTTTGATTGATATTTGTGCTTGTACGGGATGGTCTCTTTCTATTGAAGATCAAAAGCTTTTAACTTTTATTTTAGATAGACTCAGAGGGTATGCTCAAGACGAAAAATCGATTCGACCAGATATTATTGAAAGTGTTTTGAATGTTTTTGATAAAAGAAAAGGTATTGATGTATCAGATCTTTTATTTAAAATGGAAACTATTCAAAAAGCCTCTGAGAACATACCCGTTTGCTTTGAAGAATTTTTGGATATTTCTGAAAGAGTTGTGAATATTTATAAGAAGGCCAAATCCCAAAAGATAGGGGATGGCGACATTGCTATAGATCCACAACTTTTTTCAACAGATATTGAGAAACGTCTTTTTTCAATTTTTTTAGAAAGCTTTTCTTCTAAAAATATGATTTTTGATGAAAAATATTTTCAAAAAGTTGTGGATCTTTTGAAAGAGCCTTTTGAGATCTTTTTTTCAGAAGTCATGGTTTTTTGTGAAGATAAAAAACAGTCTTTTAATCGATTGTCCCTCTTGGCTCAGTTTGTCACTAATTTTGAGCAATTTGCTGATTTTTCATGTTTGAATAGGATGCAAAAAATCTGATTTTTTTCAAGCCTTTGTTTGCACCGGTTCCGGTGAAATGATATAATTTGTTCCCCTCATTTTTTTATTGAAATCGCTACAAAATCTTTAATATTTCTTTTTTATTTGTATGAAATTATGAAAATTAAATTTAATAGGTATATATTTAGTTTTTGTAGAGATAGGTTTTTTATGAAAAATACCAGGATCTTTTTTGTAAGATAGAGTTTTTTATAAGCTGCGAGATTGTTGTAAAATATCTCATGATTTTCTTTGGAATGTGATTGTTCTTATTGTAAAGAGTTTTCGTAGCTTTTTTTGCTTTTAAAATTTTTTTATGATTATTAATTTTTTTAGAAATAACATTGCTGTTTTGTATAAAAAATACTTAGAAACGAGATTGAGGGAATTTAGAATGAGGCTAATGTTTTTAGTTTAATAATAAAGATTTGATGCATTATTTGTGCTAATTCTTTAGTAGGGGAGGATAAAGACCTTTTCTGTTAGCTTATATTTTAAAAATTTGAAACGGCACTGATTTGTAAAATCAATTGTTATTTTATTAATAAAATATTTATTTTGAGTTAGGAGTTTTTTAATGATAACCCTTAAAGATTTTCAATCCATTGATTTGCGTGTTGCCACCATTCTTAGTGTTCAAGAACATCCTGATGCGGATCGCTTGTATGTTATGAAAATAAACTTAGGAGAAGAAGAGCGAACGATTGTTGCGGGTATCCGAAGTCATTATAATAAAGAGGACTTAGAAGGAAGACAGATTGTTGTTGTTGCAAATCTTGAGCCCGCTACTTTGAGAGGAGTTGAAAGTGAGGGGATGCTTTTGGCGGCAAGAGATGAAAATAATGAAGTGATATTGTTAAGTCCTTCAGAGAAAATCACTGAAGGTTCACGTCTAGGTTAATGAGAGAGAATATATTATTGTGAAGTACCGTATAAATAAATTTTTATCAAGAGCAGGTGTTTCCTCGCGCCGTCAAGCTGATGAATTGATCAAAGAGGGCCGGATTTCTATTAATGGAGAGATTATTTGCTCTGTTGGAACCATGGTCGACTATCCTTCCGACTTAGTTTCTTTTGATGGTGAAAAAGTTGTTTTAGAGGATGAAAATGTTTGCATAGCGTTGCATAAACCTGTTGGTTATATTTGTTCAAATAAAGACCCTAAGGGAAGACCTTTATTGAAAGAATTATTTCCGATTGATTACAAAGATAAGTTGATGAGTGTTGGTCGTTTGGACTTTGATACAGAAGGATTGATTGTTCTGACCAATAATGGAGATTTAGCTCATCGGATGATGCATCCAAAATATGAGTTGTCGAAAGAATACTTGGTTCTTTTAAATAAGCCTTTGAAAGATAGCGATATGTTATCAATTAAGAATGGTAAGATCGTTTTGGAAGATGGACCACTTTCTAAAGTGAAACTTTCTGTGGGTGATAGTCGAAAAGTTTTATGGAAAATAGTGGTGCACGAAGGAAGAAACCGTTTTGTAAGAAGAATCTTTGAAACAGTGGGCTACGAAGTTTTGTCTTTAAAAAGAATAGCTGTGGGGCCGATAAAGCTTGCAGAGCTTCCTTTAGCAAGATATCGTTATTTGTCAAAAGGTGAGATGGATGGACTTGCTAAAATTTTAAAAGGGTTTTGATTAGATATTTTTTTTGTTTTTATTATATAGGGGGATCTAATGGGTATGATGAAACTTGTCAAATGGTTGTTTATTTCTAATGTTTTGATGATTGTTTTTTTTCTTATTTTTTCATTAAGATTGCCAGGGGACCTATGTGCTCCTTTTTTAAATAAAATTAATAAAAAAACTCCATATGAGATTGACTTTGATGAACTAGATTTTAGTTTGAGGCAGTTAAGATTTATTAATTTTGAAATCAAAAAAGACTCTAAGCCACTCTTGAAAGCGGAAACGCTAAGGATTGCTTATTTGTACCGATTTCTATTCAAAGGTGACCCTTTTAGTTTTGATATTAAAGCTAAGGCTTTGAATCTTTATTTCGCAAAACTTGGTCTGAATTTCAATATGTTGGGAATGAAGAGTTTTTCTTGTAAGGTGAATGGGAAAATGATAGATTCCTTTTTTCATGGAGCATGTTCTTTGAAATCTCAAGGTATTAATTCAGAAGGGGAAGCTAGTTTTCTTAAGGGCTTGGGCAAACTGTTAAACATTTCCGCTTTGAAAAAACTTGGAGCTGATAGGGCACAGTTAGACTTTACTATCGATGATTCTAAAATAAAATTTTCTAAGGCCTTTGCCGAGTCTTCAGATATTTCGCTTGAAGGGAATGGTGAGTATCTCTTTGAAAAAGGCTTGAGTAGTGAATTTGAATTGAGTTATAGTTTGCCTTTTCAGAAAAGCAATGATGGAGCAAACGCTAAAAAACTGAAATTCTCTGTTCATGGGCCGATATCTAATTTAGGGTACCGTATAAGGGGTTAATGAAAAATTTCCACCTACTTTTTTGATCGAGGAATAGATATGAATGAATCTCCATTAGATCTTCAGTCAGAGCTTTTTGACGAGTTTAACGAGCAAAATAAACAGAAAACAAACCCTGAAAATGCTGAGGATAATAGTGTTTTTAATATTTCATGGGTGAAGAATACTAAGATTTATGTGCCACTAGATACTCTTATTCTTTTATTGATTATGGTTATATTTGTTTTTATGACTTTTTATTTTTTAGGAGTTAAAAGAGGTATTAGTTTGCAAAAGAAGACAGTTGTAACGGTTGAAAAAATTGCCCAAATAAAGAAAACCTCCGGTGTTGTTTCTAAAGTTGAGAGAAATAAGGCATCTAAGAATGTTAGAAAAGCCTCGAGTATTAACCCTAAAAAAAATGTTAAAAAACTTTCCTCTAAACCTCTCAGAAAGGAGTCCTTGCCTCAGACTTTTACTAAGAAAAAAACGATTGTTGAGAAAAAGGTTAAACCTAAAAAGTATACGATTCAAGTGGGCGCTTCCAGAGATGGTTCTGCAGCTAAAAAAGACATTTTAAAATTAAAGAAAAAAGGTTATAATGCTTTTTTATCGACATATGTTTCTTCAAATGGTAAAAAGTGGTTCAAAATATGTGTCGGAACTTTTTATAAAACGGCAGAAGCAAAATCTTTGCTGAAAAAACTTAAGAGTGTTGAGAAAAAACAAGATTGTTTTTTAACTAACCTTTGAATATTATTTTGAAGGAGATATTTACATTGATCTCTAAGAATGCTTTATTGCGTAACGGTTTCATGAAATTTTTAATAGTTTTTCTTTTTTTCATAACGTGTTCTTTTTTATTCGCATCATATAGCGAATCCGATAATATTATATATGTTGGAGAGTTTATAGGTGAACGAGTGAATGTTAGAACAGGACCACATTTGAATCATACAATTATTTATAAAGCTGTAAAGGGGGAAAAAGCTTTGGCTTTAGCTGAAGAAAACGGCTGGGTACAAATTTTTCTTCCTACAAAAGCAAATGTTTGGATACACGGAGACCTTGTTAGACGTGAAAGTGAAACGATAGGTATTGTGAAAAAAGATAGTGTTAATTTGAGAGTGAAGCCAAGTACTCAGAGTTTTATTATGGGGCAGGTCGACTTGGGAGATGAGCTTGTGATTCGTGGAGAAAGGTTTGGGTGGTACAAGGTTCAAGCTTTAAAAAACTTGAAGGGTTGGGTATCTCAAAAATATTTGAAAAATAAGATGATTTTTTCTGAATATCAAGAAACAAAACGTGTGGAAAGCGTGAAATCTATTTATAGAGAAGTGGAAAAGATTCATAATGAAGAAATATTGAAACCGATCAAAGAAAGAGATCATGCATTTTTGATTGAAAAGTATAAGTATATTGTTGATCATTTTTCAGAGTTTCCAGAGGCCACTTTGGCTGAACATCGTTTAAAGGAGATTCAGTCGTGGTTGTTGGAAAAGAAATGGGCTCAATTAGAAGTCCTTTGGAAAGAATCGATCAAAAATCCTGAAAAAGGGAAAGATACTTCGTATTTTAAAGTGAAATATAAAAACTTTATTGAAAACTTTCCTAAGAACATTTATACTGATATAGCGAATCAGAGGTTGCTTTTTTTGAACAAAACAGACTCTTTTTCTCAAAACGAAATTTTATCTATGAAAAGTGCCTCTGAGAAAGTTCGTCTTAAAGGTGTTGTTTATGATCTGGGCAAGCTTATTGGGCGACCAGCTACTCATAAATTGATGTTTGATGGAGAAATTGTTTGTCTTTTGCGATCTAAAAATGTTAAGCTTGCTGATTATGTTTACCGTAGGGTTGATATGATTGGTAGGATGATTAATGTTGAGGGCTGGGACATACCTGTTTTAGATGTTGAAGAAATAAAAGTTTATTCTTGGAAAGGAAAATTTTAGATATGACTATTCACTCTAGTTTAGCTAAGAAAGGTTTCGGAAAGAGTCATAGAAATGTTTTAAAGAAATTTGAGCGTGTTAAAAGACTACAAGCAGCTGAAGGTTGGACAGAAGAAACCCGCATCTTGGGTATGCCCAAGGTAAAATTGATCAAGATTAAGAAAAAGTAGAAATAAAACAATTTCTTTTTCGAATGGGGAGATGAAACATGAATGACCAAGGTTTTTATGATAATTTTTGTCCTTGGTGTGAGGAAGAACAAAAAATTGAAGTCAAAAATGAAAAAAAATTTTTTATTTTTGAGTGTTTTTCGTGTGATAGGCCTGTGATCGTTATAGATTGCTCATCTTTTCAATTAAATGAAGATCTTTTGATTTCTATGAGCAGTGATTTTTTAAAAAAGAATATTAATCTTTTTGTCTCTTTCTTTGATGAAATTTTTCTGAAAAAACTTCTTGATTCAAAGTCACCTATAAATAGTGGTGATGTTGACAATATGAAGGATTTCCTTAAAACGCATAAAGTTTCTCGCGATGGCAAAATGTTCTAGCAAAGATGCTAGATATAGTCGCTTCGCTCAGCTATGTCCCGGTTATGAGAAACGTCCTCAACAACAAAAAATGATAGACTCTGTCGACGATCTTTTAGGCACTTCAGGTGTTTTGATGATTGAGGCAGAGACAGGTGTTGGCAAAACCCTTGGATATCTTCTTCCCATTTTGTCACGTATCGATGAGCTTGATAAACCTATCGTTCTTTCTACTTCGACGATTGCTTTGCAGGAGCAACTTTTTCATAAAGACATTGCTTTGGCTAAAGATATTTGCGAAAACGATCAAGTTGATATTCAATTGGTTAAAGGTAAGAGAAACTATATTTGTTATAGCAAGTTGAATCAAATAAAAGAAGATCAAAATGATTTTTTTGATTCACAAAGTGATTATAAAAAAACAATAATTGATTGGGTAGGTGATTCTCTAGACGGAGACCTAACTAAAGCACCATTTTCTCTAGATCGATCTTTTTTAAATAGATTAGCTTGTACGGACTTTTGCTCGCGCCTTTCTTGTAGTTTTGACCGAAAGTGTTTTTTAGGCCAAATGAGGAAGCGTATTGAAAAAGCCGATATTTTGGTCACTAATCATCATGTTTTACTAAGTGATCTAGCGCTTAAGGGAGAGGATTATCAGATACTCCCTGAATATGGGACCTTGGTTTTAGATGAGGCGCATGCTTTATGTGATGCTACTGAAAACTGTTTTAGTATTTATTTTAGTCATGAAAAAATCTTAAAAAATTCTCATTTTTTGCAACAGATTTATCCTTATATATCCGATGTTCTTGTTTCTGATTTAAAACAAAATTCGGAAAAATTGATTGCTACTTCGGAAAACTTTTTTGATAGCTATTTTAAAAATCAAGAAAGTTCTTTTTTACTTAAGGAGCCTTTGGAAGATTTTTTATACCCATTTCTAGATTATATTTTAAATATAAAGACGATATTAGAAAATCATAAACAATCTCAAAAAGAACGCTCTCAAAATTCTCATCTACATATAGAGAAATTGATTGACTCTTATTTGAACGAAGAAAAAATTTTAAATATATTTTCTTCGTTTGATTTTGATGAATACACTTTTTGGGGGGAAAAATCGGAAGGTCAATATGTTTTACGTGCAACTTGTTCAAACTCTTCTGAGCTTTTAAAAAATGATTTTTTTTCTAATATCAATCAAGTTCTTTTAACCAGTGCAACGCTTGCGACTCATCATGGCTTTAAATATACCTCTGGTAAGATGGGACTGGAACAAGCAGAATTTTTAAAAATAGAAACTCCTTTTGATATGGAAAAACAAATGGAAGTTTGGGTGACCGATGATTCTAAACTTTTACCTTTTTCAAAATCATATCTAGACTACTTAGAAATTTATTGTCAAAAAATGATTTTACAAACGAAGGGAGGGTGTTTTTTACTTTTTACAAATATGAATACAATGAGGACGTTGTATTCGCGTATGGTTGATTTTTTAGAAAGTAATGAGTTAACGGTTTTTTCTCAACATATTCATAGCAAGGTTAGTATTCTTGATGGTTTTATTGAAAAACCTCATTGTGTTGTTTTTGGTTTAGATAGTTTTTGGACAGGGATAGATATCAGTGGTGATCATTTGAGAAATGTTGTTATAACAAAACTGCCTTTTCCTTCTCCTCAACTTCCATTGAATAAAAGAAAGATAGCTGATTTAGAAAGAGACGGAAAAAATGGATTCAATGACTTCATTTTGCCAGAGGCTCTTTTGAAGTTTAGACAAGGTGTTGGGAGATTGATTAGAACCCGAAAGGATAAAGGGCAAGTTGCTATTTTGGATCCAAGAATATGTCTTAAAAGTTATGGGAAGTTTTTTTTTGAAGCTTTGCACACAAAGAAAATCCAAAAAATCCCACATTATGAACCAGAAGTTTTTTGATTTTTAGATTTAGATATTGAGCAGAGGTTTTAAACTATTTTAATTATAAATTTTTTAAAGAAAGATTTAGGGTGTTGCATAATAGCTCATAAGATTTCTTCTCGTTCTTTTAAAAATTTTTGTCATTACAAAAAAAATATATTTCCCTCTTAATTATCGGCCTTTTTTCAGGATTATAAGCATACGATGCTTGTGAAGTTTTGATTAAACTTTTTTTGCAATTTCTTTAATGATTTGTTATAATTCTTTCAGCGTTCTTTGCAAGAATCTTCTATTTTTTGTATCCTTTTTCGTTTTTCTTTATTTATAAGAAGCTAAAAAGATTATTAAATTTTGATCAAACAAAAATAAAGATTTTTGATTGTATTACTACTTTTTTTTTGTGATAATATCAAAGACCTGTTTTTTTTAGAATGTGACAGTTAATGTGATATTTTTTATATTTACTTAGAGGAGAAATGTTGTTGTGAGAAGACTTATTTGTCTGTGTTTTTCTAAAAGCTTTTTATTTTTCTTTATTTTGGGTTCGCTTATCGATTTGCAAGGTTTAGATCTTGATGCTTCACATTCTTCAAAAAGCTTTTTGACTTCTTCTTTAGAACAAGGTCGTGCCTCTCAAATTCGACTAAGTAAAGTTTCTTTTTTTCAAAAAGAAACTTCTTCTTGCGCTCACTGTCAGCAAAATTTTCTTGATGCGAAGAATTTGAAAAGACATATTAAAGTTTCAGGTCATGTTACTCATGATTGTTTCTCTTGTGGAAAATCTTTTTTGACTTCTAATGCATTACTCTCTCATAAAAAAGACAATAGCCACTCTCTAACGCTTAGTTGTGGGCATTGTGCAAAAAACTTTTTAAATCAAGCAGATTTGAAAAGGCATCTTAAGACACTTATCAATGCTTCTTATAAATGCCAATCTTGTGCCCAAACATTTTGTGATGAAAAGTCTTTTAACCTTCATCGTGATACACATAGAGAATCAGTAGCACTTGTTTGCGTACATTGTCAAAAAGGCTTTTTAAATGAAAGCAATCTTAAAGATCATATGAAATCACTGCACAACAATAGTTATAAATGTACACATTGTCAGCAGATGTTTTTGAGTCGAGAAGCTTTCAATGTTCATGGCAAACTTCATAACAATGTTGAAAAATTCACTTGTTCTGATTGTAAAGTTGTTTTTTTTAAGAAAAAAGACTTTTTAGATCATATGAGTGGGTTTGCGCATGCTACTTATAAGTGTGGACAATGTCAAAAGGGGTTTTTAAATAACAAAAGTTTGGATGCGCATTATAAGACGCATAAAAACTTACAGAAGTTTTCTTGTATGCATTGTCAGAAAAGCTTTATATTTGAAGGCCAGTTTAAAAATCATGCAAAGCTCTCTGGACATATTCATCGCGAGTGTGGGCATTGTGGACAAAAATTTCTTGATCAGAAAAATTTAGAAGCACATGCTAAATCACATGCTGATTTAAAAACTTTCTCTTGTGTTACTTGTCAGAAAAGTTTTGTGAACCAAGATTCTTTTAAAAAACATGTTCAAAAACTATCTCATGTTGCACATGTTTGCTCCAGTTGTAACCAAAGATTTTTAAGTGAAAAATCTTTACTGGATCATACACGTTCACACTAATCTTTTACCGGTATTAAAAATTTTCGAAAACTTGTTATTTAAGATATTCTCCTGAAAGTAATGATAAGTCAAACTCTATTTTAATCTCTAATTATTACATGACGGTAGAGAATTCAGAAGTGGTTTGAATTTTGTCTATCAAGCATATAACTCTTGAATGAAAGAGGCTTCTGGGAAATATTATTTAAGGCCTAAAGATTCATTACTTTTTTATCGAAAACCAAGATCCTAAAAAATAACGATAGAGTGTCTCTATTCTTCTTTGAACGCTAGATATAGCCAACGATGATTAGAAGCTTCTTTATGATATCTTAGAGATAGACTTGTCGGATGAAAGAGATCTATCCGAAGTCTTCTTTGATGATCGAAGTTTTCTTAATGTTATATTGAAAACGAATCTCCTGAAAAGTAACGAGATTGTATTCCTTTTAGTTTCTAAATGCTAGAGGTGGGAAGAAGGGGTAGGGTCTTCTATGATAAGTCTTAGAGATAGACTTGTCGGATGAAAGAGATCTATCCGAAGCCTTCTTTGATGATCGAAGTTTCCTTAATGTCTTATTGAAAAGAAATATGCGAATGAGAAAGTGAAGGTTTTAAAAGAAAAAGCTCATGAGATACTTTTGAGGGATCGAGCGGTCATCTTTAAGATGACTCTAAGATTCTTTTCAAATGCTCAAAGTGTTTTTGAAATACAGAGTTTTGATATAAAGCATTTAAATTATTAATAACTTCAAGGTTTAAGCTGATTGAACTCATTATGAGTTCTTCTTTTTTTAAAAGACCTTTAGACATATGTTTATTAAGATTTTTAGAAATAGCGATAGGACATGTTTGTTTTGTAAGCGTTCTTAGGATGTTTCTAAGTGTTTGGCCAGTATGTGTTAATGGATTGTATATTTCATCTTCATTTTTTTTCGGATGAAAATTATATTTTTTCCTTAAAATATAACCAATCATAATAAGAGCTAGTAATGGGCTGGCTATATTGCACTTAGAAGATACATCTTTGAATATCGAGTAAGAAATAATTATAGTGCCGTCTTTATCGACTTTAAGAGAGAACGGTTTTTTCTTAGGTACTTTATTGATTTGGACAGTGAAAGATGTTGGCTTCTTTTTTCCTCTTTTTATTTGACAATCATAAGTATCTGCTTTATCTGTAGTTTTACTCTTTGTTAATGTTAAGGACTCTATTATTATGTGCTCATCAGAAAGTTCGATCCAAGAAGGAGGGTTGATTGGTGCCGTATGATGCAATTGAGATGAATCAAGCCCTCTCAATTGAGTAGGAGCGTGGATTGGTACAGACTGATACAATTGAGATGAATCAACAGTAGGAAGTTGAGGGTAGTATGGACCATAGCTTCGCATTTTAGAGGAATGAAAGGGATCATAACTATTTTGAGAAGAATCTAAAGGCTCGTTTCCCGTATCCTTAGCCGCTTTTTCCTTATTCTTAGCCTCTTTTTTCTTATCCTTAGCCGCTTTTTTCTTATCCTTAGCCGCTTTTTTCTTATCCTTAGCCGCTTTTTTCTCCTTTTCAAAGGTAGCTTGTTTTGTTTTTAATTTGTCTTCTAGTTCCATATTGGCATGTTTCCACTCTGATAGTTTATCTTGAGACATTTTTTTGGCTTCTTCTTGCTTAAGTGCAAACTGAGCCTTTGCTTGTTTTATATTGAAAGTGTCAAGCATGAGTCTATCATCTTTGGAAGCCGGAGCTTCAGTTTCTTCAGGTTCTTGAGCTTTCTTAGCTCCTTCTTGATCATCTGAAGGTTTAGTTTTTTTACGAGAAGTAACTTTTGAGATCAAACCAGATAGTTTTTCCCCGCGTTGGGTTAGGTGATGTCTCAGTCTTGATTTTCTCTTTACTGAGGGATGAAGAACCTCTTCTTTTTCGGGATCTTCCGAAGAGTTATTCTCTATCAAATAGTTGTCAGAAAAATGGGATATGTGAGCTTTTGAACTTGGGGTCTTTATTTTTTTAATAAAAAATTTATTAATTATTAAAATGGCAATAAAAAGGAATATTGCAATTAAAAATATAGATATTATTAGGGTTACTGGAGATGATATGATTTGAAATAATATAGATATAACTACTATAGCTATAAAAGATGCCAGTAATATTGCAACTATTCTTTTGAGTTTAGAATAGAAAGGACTTGTGCGTTTTGAATATTTGAATAACAGAGTTATAATGGCTGCAACACCTAAAGCTATTATAGCTAAACTACAAAAAAAGATACACGTAAATCTAGTAGAGCTATTATCTATAAATGAAAGACCATATATAGTTGCTACTAAAAGAGATATTGTTATGAAGGAAATAATAGAAATACCTGCAGCTTTTATAAAAGTTGGGTTTGACTGTAAGCTTGTATATCTATTGGCATTATCAAAGAGACGGAATGTATAATAAGTGGAGACATGGACAATTAAAATAAGCAAGGATAATACGAATGAAATGATAGCTATATGGTAAACCATATGAGGAGGATCAAGGGGTGAAAAGATATTAAAAAAGACTAATATTGTGAGTGAAATAAAAGATAAAATTATCAATAAAGAAGCATGTTTCCAAAAAATATATTGATGTTTTGTAGGGTCTTCGTAGTTTTTTAATTGATTTTCTAGCTCGATTATTAAACATAAGGTTTCTCTCGTATCTTCACTAATCGCAGCATACTCTTTAAAGGTTGGCCTGTATTCTCTATTTATTTTTTTTCGTACCTCTTCTAGTTCTTTTTTTCTTTTCGTTGAAGGGTTTAAGCTAGAATCGGCATGTAATTTTTTGTTAAGGTTGTCAAGTTCCTCTAGAAAAGAGTCTTCATTAGTTAGAAAAGAGTTTTCATCAGTGGTCGACATGAAAGGGTCTAGTAAAGTGATGACACTTTCTAATTCATCAGATTTCTTTATGTATTCTTTAAGCGTTTTTTTTAGAGCTTTGAATTGACTATTAGTTTGGCTTTGATGTTGTTTTCTTGATTCCCTTTGTTTAGAGTCTAGTTTATCTTTTTTATGCATTTGTTTATCGTGTTCTTGGATGAGGTGAAATTTTTCCTTCAAAATCTCTTTGTAAGTTTTGAGAAAGTCATCATTTAGGTTTGGATTAGTATCTGCAAGTTCGATTTCTTTAATCAAAAGGAGCTCATGGGCAGTCGCAAGTTTCATGTATTTACGAACGGTTCTTTCCTCTTTTGCTTTTTTTTCTTTTTTATCAGAACTTTTACGATTATAAATACGTGTAATCGAGTCCAATTTATCTTTTAATTCTTTTTTGTGTTGATAGTGGCTAGCATCCATTTTTCCAAAGGTACGACTTTTTTTATAAACAACATAAAAAGACAAAAGAGCTCCAATTGTTAATATAAATCCAGATAAAAATTGAATAATTAAAATTGAGTCTGTTTGAATTGTAAGTAAAGCTACAGGAGTGATAAGGATTATAGATATAAAGATGTAGAGAATAATGCTGCGAGCAAGGTTATATTTATACGACTTATCTATATCATAAGAAAGCAAACGCATGAACTCTTTAAACTTTTGCAATAGTTTTAGGGATAGTTTAGATGGACTTGTAAGGGTATACAAGTCTGAGTCAGCAATAGAGCATAAGTCTGATTGTTCTGCGGGTGGTGCCATAGTGTTTGTGGGCCCCGTACCGTTTGAATTATCCGCTTCATAAGAGGGTGGATGCTGATCAGTAGGATAAGAGGGTTGCTGATCATTAGGATAAGAGGGTGGATGCTGATCAGTAGGATAAGAGGGTTGCTGATCATTAGGATAAGAGGGTTGAAGCTGATTAGGATAAGAGGGTGGGCTCTTTTCTTGTTGTCGGTTTCTATTTTCCGAAGTTTCATCATCCGAATTTTCATAATCCGAAGTTTCATCATCGGAACCTGAATAATAGGAACTTTCATAATCTGAACTGTGGGGCTCTTCATGGCTATGTGTTAGTTCAGAGGTTGTGGCCAAAGAGATAAGGTTTATATTTGAGAAAGAAAATAGAAATATTTGAATGAGTAGGAACGATATAATTTTCATAACAAAAAACATTATAATCTTAAAGATATATGCTTGTCAAGTAACTATATGAATGTATTTTTTTATAAAAAAAAAATCTTACATTTTAATATAATTTAATATTATTATTTATATTTTAAATTATTAAATTATATTTATTTATTTTTTATATTTAAAAAATAGAATTTAAAAATGAGAAAAACCTTTCATATTTAAAGACTTTCCTGATGAGCAGAAGAGTCCTTTTTTAGAAGCGTCAATGGTTCCTATGATTGAAAATTGAAAAAAAGCTTCCTCTAAAAGGTGTCGATTAAAAGGAGAGATAGTGAAAAGTAGCTCAAAGTCTTCTCCATCTGTTAAAGCTGATTTTAAGGCTATGCTTGGGGGAAGAGAGGCTATTTCTTTAGAGAAAGGGATTTTTTCTGGATCTAGAGAGGCTCCGGATATATTTGAAGCCTTTAAAATATGATATAAATCTCCTGCGACGCCATCACTGATATCTATCATGGATGTCGGAGGGCAATTCTTCACTAGCCACTTAGCTTCTTCTACACGAGGGATAAAGGAATAGTGTTTTCCCGATAAACTTCCTCCCAAGTCGCCTGTGACAGCAATAAGATCTCCATCTTTGGCGCCACTTCGAAGAATCACTTCCTTTGTATTTGATGTGCCTAGAATCGTTATATTTATAGTTAAGAGATCACTGCGTACAGTATCACCGCCTATGATTTTGACATCCCATTGGCTATTAATAGATTTCATTCCAGTGTAGAGATCTATAACATTTTTTTCTGAGAAATTTTTAGGAAGACCTATAGAGCAAAGACAGACTTCCGGGTGTCCTCCCATAGCAGCAATATCGCTTAGATTAACAGCTGCGGCTTTTCGCCCGATATCCCTATATGTCATATTTGAGGTAAGGAAGTGAGTGTTTTCTACCAACATATCTGAGGAAATTAGGATAACTTCATCTTTATTTTTTGGTAATACAGCACAGTCATCTCCTATGCCTAAAATATTTTTAGAGCAGTTTCCGAAAGTTTTTTTGATTTGATCAATCAGGTGAAATTCTTTCATTTCTTTTGAAAAAATAGAGCAGATGAGTTTATACAGTAACGTAAACCCGTAGGGGGAGGTCCATCATTAAAAACATGTCCCAAGTGACCTGTGCACTGACCGCAAATGATTTCGGTACGCAAAAAACCAGTAGATCTATCTTCTGTCTTTTTGACTGCGTTAGAGGAAATAGGCTGATAATAGCTTGGCCAACCTGTTCGAGAGTCAAATTTATGTTCGGATGAAAAAAGAGGATGGTCGCAACCCACACATAAATAGATCCCTTCTTCTTTAAAGTTGCAATATGTGCCGGAAAAAGGGAGTTCGGTATCTGCTTCCCAAAGGATTTTCTCTTGTTGAGGGGGCAATTTTTTAAAAGTTTTTTTTGGGGATTTTTTCATGAATTTTCAGGAACCTTTATATCGTGTAAGTTTTCTTGAAACTTCCTCTTAATCTGATCAGAGGAGATATTGAGGAATGATTATATTTTATAAAAGCTTTGACTTTCTTATATCATAAAAGGGTAAAAAAAGGAAAATCTTTTCATCTTTTCATCTTTTTAGAATATTTTTCATTGTTTAGAGTGCTTTGAAGTTTTTAGAAGATTTTTTTATTTAACCCTTTTTTAAAGAGAGAAAGAGGATTTAGCAAGCTCACAAATGATTGAAAAGTGTTTTAAAGTTACTGGCTGTATAGACAAGCGTGACCCTTTTTGTAAGACTTTCATATCTTCTAAACCTGGATGATCTCTAAGCTCTTGCAGTGGTACATAGAGGGGAAACTTTTCAATAAAAGATACATCTACCATGAACCAACGAGGATTATCTTCAGAAGACTTGGGGTCATAGTAAGTGGATGATGGATCCCAAGACGTGTGATCAGGGTAAGAGTTTTTAACGATTTTCATAAGGCCAGCTATGCCTGGGGGTTTGGCATTTGAATGGTAAAAAAAGGCAAGATCTCCTTCTTGTAACTCATCTCTTATAAGATTTCGTGCTTGATAGTTGCGGATCCCTTCCCAGAAACAAACTTTTTCTTGTTCCAAGTGATCGATAGAGTAAACATTAGGTTCGCTTTTCATGAGCCAAAATTTTTGAGACATTGTGAAAATTTTCCTTTACTATTCTTGAGAAAATGTTTCTTGAAAAAGCAACAACCTTAAACCCTTTTAAGAGCTATCTTCAATAAAAAATATTTGAGATTGTGCAGAGGTTTCATTTCTGTTATTATTCTTTTTTATTATTTTTTCTGTTTTGAAAAAATAAGGTTTATTTAAAATTTGAATACAACTATTATTTCGATTGAGGATTTTATCACGTGGATATTCATTTGGTCTATGAGTTTTTAGATGTAGAGTTGACTTTGTCAAAAAAATTGCTAAAAAAAATGTTGGAATCTCATGAAACCCCTTTTGTTTCTGAACTGATCCAATTTTTCTTAGGTTCTAAAAATAAAATGTTACGACCTGCCTTGCTTTTTCTATCTTTTCGTGCGTCAGGAGGTTCGGATAAAGATTTATCTATTGAACATGATTTAATAAAAGCAGCTGTCGCTATGGAGTTGATGCATAGAGCCTCTTTATTACACGATGATGTTTTAGATCAATCTGAGTATCGCCATGAGCGCTTGAGCTTTCATAAGAAGTGGTCGCCTGAAATAGCTATTACTTTTGGGAACTTTATTTATGCGCAAGCTTTTCGAATGATTGCGACAGTGAGAGATATAGAAATCTTAAAGGCTTTTACGAAAGCTACAGATTATCTTTGCGAAGGAGAATTGCGTCAAGTTTGTCAAAGAAAAAATCTTGATTTTTCCAGAGAAGAGTATGAAACCATTATTCAAAGAAAAACAGCAAGTCTTTTTTCGACATCATGTTTTATTGGAGCGAAAGCAGCGGGATCAACAAGTGACTTATCTAAAAAGTTTTATGACTTTGGTAAATCACTAGGGATAGGTTTCCAAATGATAGATGATATGAGGGACTTTGTATCTCCTGTTGATGATTCTTCTAGTTCTAAAGGGAAAAAAGGTGAGCTTGGTAAAAACCCAGGGCAAGATCTTTTTTCTGGAGATGTGACGTTGCCGTTAATTCATTTGCTCAATGTTACAGAAAATAAAAAAGAAATCTTGGAATTATTTAAAAAGAATCAAGATGGTGCATCTTTTTTAGCTTTGCGCGAAATGTTTTTAAAATCGGAAGCTCTTGAGATGACACGCAATGATATTAATATTTATGTGAAAAGAGCAAAAAGCTTTTTAGATAATATGCCTTCGTCTGAGTCCGTTTTGGTTTTAGAAAAGTTTGTTAATTTTTTGATAAAACGTTTGGATAGGTGATTTTTATTGAATTTTTTATTTTGAATAGAGAGTAAACTTTTACATGTCAACGAAGATCTGTTGTGAAAAAGTAATCAGAAGGGTTTTGATGACGTGTAAGAGTTTGGTGTATTTAAAGACCGTTGCAAAGTAGATCATAATCTTTCTTGTAGTTTATTTATAAAGATTTTGACTTTTTTAAATAAGTTCATATCTGTAGTGGGTATGAAATTTTTTAAAAATGACAAGCCATTGTAAAGTTTTTTTAAAGAAAGCGTATGAGATATTCTGCAACCATCTTACTTTTAGTGAAAGGGATAAGGTCATGGATCATAAAGTTACGGTTGTAGGAGCTGGATTTGTTGGAGCTACATGTGCTAGACGCATCGTTGAACAGAACCTAGCGGATGTTGTTCTCGTTGATATTATGGAAGGCTATGCCGAAGGGAAGGCCTTAGATATTATGCAGGCAGCACCTATTGAAGGTTATAGTACTAAAATTGTAGGTAGTGATAAATATGATAAAACTGAAAATAGCGACGTTATTGTTATTACCGCAGGACTTTCTCGACAACCAGGAATGACAAGAGACGACTTGTTAAAAGCTAATGCTAAAGTTGTTGGTCATGTTGCGGAAGAAACATCTAAGCGTAGTCCTGAAGCGGTTATTGTTACCGTAACAAACCCTCTAGATGTTATGACCTACTTGACTTATAAAAGGTCAGGTTTTGATTCAAAAAAGGTTGTTGGTATGGCTGGTATCTTAGATTCAGCAAGGTACCGTTGGTTTATTGCGGAAGAAATGGGAGTAGTTCCTTCTCAGATCCAAGCTATGGTTTTGGGAGGTCATGGAGATTCAATGGTTCCTTTGCCTCGCTTTTCTACAGTGAATGGTATTTCTATAACAGAGCTTTTGCCTGAAGATAAGATCGAAGCTATCAATACGCGTGTGAAGAATGGGGGTGCTGAAATTGTTAACCTTCTGAAAAAGGGTTCGGCTTACTATGCACCATCTGCTGCAGCGGTTGAGATGGTTAAAAGTCTTTTGTACGATGAAAAAAAAATATTGCCTTGCTCAGCATATCTCTCTGGAGAATATGAAATGAAAGATCTGTACTGTGGTGTTCCTGTTCGTTTAGGTAAGAAAGGTATTGAAGAGGTAATAGAACTTGATTTGACAGAAAAAGAGAGGTCTCTTCTTCAAAAGTCAGGAGAAGGGGTTAAGTCAGTTATTTCTCAATTGGAGATATGAGCGAATTAATGGTTAGACGGGTTGCAGAGTTTTTAAATGAAAATATTTTGAAACTCTTGCAAGAGACTTAGATGATTTATTTAAGGAGGAGAGAGGTCTGTGAAAATTCATGAGTATCAAGCAAAAAATCTTTTTAAAAAAAATGGTTTGCCTGTCCCAAAAGGACGAGTGACGAGCAATTCAGAAGAAGCCATTGATATCTCGAAAGAGATTGGGTTTCCTTCTGTTGTAAAGGCTCAGGTTCACGTTGGAGGAAGAGGGAAAGCCAATGCCATAGAGCTTGTTAAAGATGAGGAATCTTGTGAAAAAGCGTCAAAGCGTATTTTGGGAATGGATGTTAAGGGATTTCCCGTTCACAGTGTCTTGATAGAAGAGGCAGCTAACATCGATAAAGAATATTATCTTGGACTTATCCTTGATAGAAACCTTAAAGATAATATTTTGATGGTTTCGGCTATGGGAGGGGTTGATATCGAAGATGTTGCTGAAAATCACCCTGAGAGTATTTTGAAAATACCTTTGAATTTTTCGTCGTCGATAGAGGATAAAGATATCGAAAAGGTTCTTTCATTTTTAAAATTAAAAGATTCTTTGAAAGCAGGCTTCGTTGATGTTTTAAAAGGATTGGTGGATGTTTACTTTCAAAATGATGCACAGTTAGCAGAGATCAACCCTTTGGTTCTCACCAAAGAAGAGAATTGGCTAGCTTGTGATGGTAAAGTTTTGATAGATGACAATGCTCTGTTTCGCCAACAAGAGCTGAAAGAACTTAAAGAAGACTTGGAGTCTAATGAAATCGAGAGAGAGGCTCATAAAAAAGGTATTGCTTATGTTAAGTTAGATGGTGATGTGGGAATCATCGGAAATGGAGCAGGTCTAGTTATGACCACGATGGATGAGGTTAGTCGTGCAGGTGGTAAACCCGCTAACTTTTTAGACATAGGGGGGGGCGCTAAAAAAGAAGTTATGGAGCAATGTCTAGAAGTTATTTATTCGGACGCACAGGTTAAAGGTCTTTTTATAAATATATTTGGTGGTATCACTCGTTGTGATGAAGTTGCTCGAGGTCTTGTTGAGGTTTTAAAGACCCGTGAAAAATCTATCCCAATTGTCTTGCGCTTGGCAGGAACTTCTTCGGAAGAGGGGCGTGCGATCATTGAGCCATTGGATAGTGTTATAACAGCGGAAACAATGAGTGAAGGTGCGAAAAAAATTGTCGCAGCCATGTCTTAAAAAATGTGTTGATAAAGGACGAAAATTATGAGTATTTTGTTGACGGAAGAAACAAAAATTATTGTTCAAGGTATCACAGGTCGAGAAGGAAGATATCATACGAAAGCGATGCTTGACTATGGGACATCTGTTCTTGGTGGAGTGACGCCTGGTAAAAAAGGTCAGAATGTTGAAGGATTGCCTGTTTTTGATACATGTCGTGAAGCTGTTTTAGAAACAGGGGCCAATGCTTCGGTTATTTTTGTTCCAGCGCCTTTTACGAAAGACGCTATTATAGATGCTGCCGATGGTGGAGTTCGTTTGATTGTTTGTATAACCGAAGGAATCCCTTTTCAAGATATGGTTGAGGCGGTTGCTCATGTTAAAAAGAAAGGGGCTTGTTTGATAGGTCCTAACTGTGCAGGGATAGCTTCTCCCGGTATTGGTAAAATGGGAATCACACCTTCTGCTATTTTGAAAAAAGGTTCTGTGGGAGTTGTTTCTAGGAGTGGAACCCTCACTTATGAAGTTGTTGAGGGGTTGTCAAATCTAGGGATTGGACAAACGACATGTGTTGGGATTGGTGGAGATCCTATTTTAGGTTTAACCTTTCGAGATCTCTTAGAAATGTTTGAGAATGATGAAGATACCGAAGCGGTTGTTATGATAGGTGAAATAGGTGGAAGTGATGAAGAAAATGCTGCCGAATATATTTCACAAATGACTAAGCCTGTCGTTTCTTTTATCTCAGGAAGAACAGCTCCACCTGATAAACAGATGGGACATGCTGGAGCTATTATTTCTGGAGGGAAAGGTACAGCAGATTCAAAAGTTAAAGCTTTAAAAGATGCAGGTGTTCCTATTATGGATACCACTGGAGAAGTTTTACAAAAAATCAAGTCTTTACTGTAAGTTTTTGATGCAAATCCGTTGAAAAGTTTCACATATATCTTAATAAATATGAGAGATTTTTCAACGGATATTTACTTGATTTTTTAAATTGTAGTTGCTACTAGCGGCTCTATTTTTAGAGGTTATTATAAAAAAATACGCCGCGATCTTTTTGTAGGTTTTAAATAGAAAGAGGAGTAATAAATTTTCTTTCTAACGATATTTTTTAATAAATGGCGTGATTTTCTGCGATTCATCATTTTTTTTCAAAGACTATCGATTAAGGATATGAGCTATTTTGCAATAGTCCCAAATTGTATAGAGGTTTCATTTATGATAGAATTGAGGAGTCTTTTTTTATTTGCTTAGAACTTTTTCTTCGCTTTGTTTTTAAAGATTTTCTTTGAGAATATTTGAAATTTGTTTTTTGCAGTGTTTAAAAGCATTCGCGAGTTTTTTTTCTCGATCATATTTGTCACTTTGATTATAATTACTTTTAAAGTGATTTTTGATTATCGAAAAATTTTCATATTTTCCTTAAAGCAAAGATTATGTTTTTTCCATTCTTTTTAATTTTTGGGAATAACGGAACTTTAAAGAGATATATAAGAATTTACAGCGGTTTTAATGTGGATCCTTTTTATTAAACAAAGGGTTCTTTCTGGTTTGATGATGGATTTAATTTTTTATAGATTTGTGATGTTATGTGTAAAAATAAAAAAGTAAGAGTCACCATAGATAGTCGTGATTTTGATTTTCCTGTTATTGAGGGATCCGAAAAGGAAAAAGGTATAGATATATCAAGTCTTCGGTCTGAAACAGGCTATGTAACCTTGGATGTTGGGTATGCGAATACAGGGTCCACACAAAGTTCCATAACTTTTTTGGATGGAGAAAAAGGTGTTTTGCGTTATAGGGGTTACCCTATTGAGCAATTAGCAGAGAAGGCAACCTTTTTAGAAGTTGCTTGGCTTTTGTTTTATGGAGAGATGCCTACTGATTCGGAAATTGAATCCTTTTCTCAAAAAGTGGCTTTGGGAGGTGACTTGCACAAAGATATTTCAAACCTTTTTGGAGGCTTTGCACAAGATTCTCACCCAATGGCTATTTTCTCAGCTGGTACAATGGCTTTGTCTGGTTATCACCCGGATTTCTTGAAAAACGGTTTGTCAAAGGAAGATAAGGATCGTCTTTTTGTCTGTGTTATGGGGCAAATGGCGACATTGGCAGCTAACATATTTAGATTTAAATATGGAAAGGCTCCTATTAATCCTGATAAAAGCAAGAGCTATGAGCAAAACTTTTTACATATGATGTTTTCTGAAGATGATAAGGAATACCGATCATCGAAATCTGTACTAGAAGCTTTACGAGTTCTATTGATTTTACATGCTGATCATGAGCAAAACTGCAGCACTTCGGCTGTTCGCCTTATTGGGAGTTCTTTATCGAACTGTTTCGCTTCACTTTCGGGAGGTATTGCTGCTTTGTGGGGTGTTTTACATGGTGGTGCCAATCAGAAAATGATCGAAATGCTAGAAATGATTCAAAATGATGGTTGTGGCTATAAAAAATATATAGAAAAAGCGAAAGATAAAAAAGATCCTTTTCGTTTAATGGGTTTTGGACATAGGGTTTATCGTAAGTTAGATCCTAGGGCTAATGTTATTCGAGCTAAATGTGATGCCTTGCTTGAACAATTGGGCAAAAAAGACCCTTTGCTAGATATTGCAAAAGAACTAGAGAGAACAGCTTTAGAAGATGAATATTTTATAGAGAGAAAGCTCTATCCAAATGTTGATTTTTACAGTGGAATCATGTATCGGGCAATGGGGATACCTGTAGAAATGTTTACGGTTTTATTTTCTCTCGGCCGTATCCCAGGCTGGTTAGCTCATTGGAAAGAAATGGTTGAAAGTTCTTCTTTCAGGATCAGTCGTCCACGACAAATTTATACAGGACACACAGAGCGTAATCTTTTTTAAAGATATATATTTAATCAAAAGATAAAAGAATATTCCAAGGAATTAAATCTATTTATTTTATGTATATATTTATGATAAGACCATTGCAAAATAAGTCAAAAGCAATCTTATAAAGAAGATTTATAATATCTTTTTAATTAAAGAAAATTTTATAAGTATTTTAATGCGATTTATTTTTTATATTAAATGGCAACGTCCTTTTTGTATATATGTATGAGCGTTAAATGATTTCATGTTTTATTATTTTTTATATAGAGAAAGTTATTAAGGTGATTTTCTTTATTTTTTGAGAGGAAAAATCTATTATGCAGAAAATTAAAATCAAAAGTGCTTTAGTGAGTGTTTCTGATAAAACGGGGATTGTTGAGTTTGTTAAATTTCTTAAAGAGTGTGGTGTTCGCATTTATTCTACAGGAGGAACCGCTACTCTTTTGATGAAAAACAGTATTGATGTCACACTTGTTTCGGATCACACGGGTTTTCCAGAAATGCTTGATGGAAGAGTTAAAACACTGCACCCAAAAATTCATGGTGGGATTTTGGGATTGAGAGACAATGAGACACATGTTTCAACGATGAAAGAAAATAAAATAGACCCGATAGATATGGTTGTTGTTAACTTATATCCTTTTGAAAAAACGGTGGCAAAGAAAGATGTTTTATTAGAGGAAGCCATTGAGAATATTGATATAGGTGGTCCATCGATGTTGCGTTCGGCAGCAAAAAACTATCGATTTGTTTCTGCGATATCTGATCCTCAAGATTATACGGCTGTTTTAGAAGAAATGAAGCTTAATGAAGGTAGTGTGAGTGAAACTTTGAATCGTGACTTATCGATGAAGGCTTTTAAACATACAGCTCTTTATGATGGGGCAATCGCTAACTTTTTATCGAAGGGTGATGTTGTGACTTATCCTTTTGAAAAAATTCAAGATTTACGTTATGGGGAAAACCCTCATCAAGGAGCTTCGTTTTATAAAGATATAGGCTCTGAAGCAAAAAATGTATTAGCTTCTCAAAAAATCCAAGGCAAAGAACTTTCTTTTAACAATATTTTAGATGCGGATGCCACAGTTAACTTATTGGCTGAATTTGATAAACAAACAGCTGTGATTTTGAAGCATATGAACCCTTGTGGGGTTGCGCAAGCTGATGACTTGGAAAGTTCTTATGTAGAAGCACGAGAAGTTGATCCGATTTCTGCTTTTGGAGGTATTATTGGTTTTAATCGAAATGTTGATTTATCGACAGCAAACAGTGTTATTTCTACTTTTGTGGAAATGGTTATAGCACCTTCTTTTGACCAAGATGCCTTGAGCGCTTTCGCTAAAAAACCTAATATCCGTTTGTTACAAGTGGGTGACTTGAAAGACTTTAAGTCTGGGACACAGAAAGATATGAAAAAAGTGATAGGTGGTCTTCTTGTACAAGAAAGAGATACACTTGAAATTGATCAAAGTTCGATGAAGGTTGTTACGAATGAGAAGCCTTCAGAGGCACAGTGGCGAGCACTTCTTTTTAACTGGAAAGTTTGTAAACACGTTAAGAGCAATGCCATTGTTTGTGGGGGAGAAAAAAAGGTTATTGGTATTGGTGCAGGACAAATGAATCGGGTTCAAGCTGTCCATATCGCTTTGGGTAAAATTGAAACACTTTCTGAAGATTGCGTTTTGGCTTCGGATGGTTTTTTTCCCTTTAAGGATAGTGTGGAATTGGCCGCAAAAGCAGGGGTTAAAGCGATCATTCAACCTGGAGGCTCTTTGCGTGATGCAGAAGTTATAGAAGCCTGTGATAAATATAAAATAGCTATGGTTTTAACAGGAAACAGACATTTTAAACATTAGAAAAAAAGGTTTTTAGATATATTATGAAAATTCTTGTTATAGGTTCCGGTGGGCGAGAACATGCTCTTGTATGGGCCATAAAAAAAAGTCCCAAGGTTGATGATGTTTACTGTATGCCAGGGAATCCTGGAACTTCTGAGATCGCGATAAATGTTGACATGTCTATTAAGGATGTTGACGCTATTGCTGACTGGTGTGTTTCCAATGCTATAGACTTAACAGTTGTTGGGCCGGAAGCTCCTCTTGTGGAAGGTATAGTTGATACTTTTGAAAAGAGAGGGATCCCTGTTTTTGGTCCTTCAAAAGATGCTGCGAGACTAGAAGGTAGTAAAGTTTTTGCAAAAAACTTTTTACAAAAATATTCTATCCCCACAGCTTCACATGCATCTTTTTCAGATGCCAAAGATGCTATGGATTTTATCAAAACACAGAAAATACCTATTGTGATAAAGGTTGATGGTTTAGCTGCCGGTAAAGGTGTATTTATTTGCTTGAATATTGATGAAGTTAAACAGGCTTTGGATAAAATTTTTGTGGAAAAATTTTTTGGCGAAGCGGGCACAAAAATCGTGGTCGAAGAATACATGGAAGGTGAAGAGATTTCTATTTTTGCCTTATGTGATGGTAAAGATGCATTAATAATGAATCCGTCGCGTGATCATAAACGTATTTTTGATAATGATAAAGGTCCTAACACGGGAGGAATGGGGGCTTATTCTCCTGTTCCAGATATAAGTCCGGATCTTATGAAAAATATAGAAGAAAATATAGTACAACCAACTCTTCGAGGCATGGAAGAAGAGGGTTATCCCTACAAGGGGGTTTTGTTTGTGGGGATCATGTTAACCAGTGAGGGTTCAAAAGTTCTGGAATATAATATTCGTTTTGGTGATCCAGAAGCACAAGTGATTTTACCTCTTTTGAAAACAGATGTGCTTGAAGTTTTCGAAAAGTGTATCGAGGGTAAAGTTTTAGATCTAGATTTAAACTGGAAAAATGAATATGCTGTGTGTTTGGTTTTGACATCAAAAGGATATCCCGATAATCCTTCCCTAGGCTCTATTATTCGTATAGATGAAAAAATCAAAAAAGATCCAGAGGTACTTATTTTTCATGCGGGAACATCTTTTGATGGGCCTGAATATATAACATCTGGGGGACGTGTTTTGAACATTGTTGTTTATGGTAAAACTTTGGCTAACGCGTCTGAAAAGCTTTACAGTAAAGTCTCTTTAGTTTCTTTTGATGGGATGCACTACAGGAAAGATATTGGTGTTAAAAGTTAAAAATAAATATTTTTTTCAATATTTTATGAAGGTTGAGATTTGTTAAAAAAGGAATTTTTATCATTTCAAGCCGAGAAGACCTCTTCCTTTAGGTGGAGGATGAGAGTCTTTTTCACAGATATTAAAAATGTGGAGAGATTTGGTTTTTAATATATTTTTTAATTTTCCATAGAGCCTATGTTAAAGTGTGTGAATGAAAAAAGTTAAGAGTTTTAAATTTAAATTAAAATTAAAAAGTAAATAACAAGATATTACTTTGAAGAAAAATCTTGGTTGTAAACGTTTTGTTTGGAACAAAGCTCTTGCAATTCAAAAGGAAAGACTGGAGAACAAGCAAAAGCTTTTGAGCTGGTACGAACTTGACTGGTGGAAAAATAATTTTTGGAAGAAAAGCGAAGAATATGATTTCTTAAAAGAGGTTTCGTCGCAACCACTTAATCAAACGTTGAAAATGTTAGATAGAGCTATTTGGGATTGTTTGACGAAAAAAGTCAAAGGACGGGGATTCCCTA